>CAYZVQ010000062.1:0-15207 GCA_964481925.1 uncultured Acidimicrobiaceae bacterium | reverse complement strand
TCGCGGCCGTCGACTTCGACGCCGACGGCTGCTCGAACGACCCGACGCTCGGCCAATGCGTTCCCTCGCTCACAAACAACATTACCGGTAGCGCCAACGGAGTCGTCTGGACGATACCGATCGACGATTAAGCGACCTCCCGCCTTCGCGTGCAGCGGCACCCGCGTCTGCAACACGGTGCCGCTACCACGCCTAACTCCGAGAGCGGCCCCATGGGCAGGCTTTCTGACCCAACACCTTGTGTATACCATCCGCTGCCAGCCTATGAACCCGCCAAAAGTCGGCCCGACGACGTGCGTTTGCATGTTTGAGGGCCGAGGCCTCGGGCAAGCTCGTCGCCCCGGGCTGACCGAGCAGGCTGACAGACCGGAGCTGACTGGCCGAGAAGCGCCGCTAAGCCGTTCCATCGGGAGTTACAGCGTGCCACGCTTGCTGGGTCAAGGGGAGCCCGCGGCCGACGAGCCGTCAAAAAAGGAGACAAGCATGTTCCAAAGAAGGACCGGCCTGGGAGGCGGTCGAGGCCAACGGACGTTGACCGCGGTCACGCTGGTGGCTGGGCTCATCGGCGGGGCGACGGCCATCCGAACGCCTATAGCATCTGCTGCTTTGGCGGGGCCTTCTGCGGGGCCGTTGTGCGAAGGCTTCAGCGCTTGCAGCGTCGCCCCGTACACAACCCACAACTTCCAGAATGAATATAAAACGTCGTACTGGGGTATGCCCCCCGACCAGGACACGGCGCCGGGCGGCGCGTGGGCCAACTGCACCAACTACGTGGCCTTCGTCGAATCTACGGTCTACGGTGCCCCCACCCCGAAGCACGCTCTGCCTATTAATGCGATGAACTGGGCGACCGGCGCTCGAGAAAACGGCTTCATGGTCAACCACACCCCGACGGTGGGATCGGTAACGCAGTGGTACGCGAACGACAATAACGGTGTCATCGGGCCCGACGGGCACGTCGCCGTCGTCGAGGCGATCGGGCCGAAAGACAGCTACATCGTCATATCCCAAGATAACTGGTCCACCGACACGGACTATTACGGCTGGGCGTTGATCTTGAACGAACCAGACACCCCGGGGGCTGAGCCCTGGCCGGACAACTTCATCCACTTCCCCGGTACCCGCCTCCCTGTCACGCTCTCCTACACACAGCCCGACCGCCTGGTCCAGTCCACCGGCAACCTCTACTGGACAGCTGACAAAACCCTGGACGGCGTCTCGTACGCCTACGTCTTCCGCGCCTCCAAGGACAACGTGCCCGGCCAGGAACGAACCCTGTACCAGGCGGCCCTACCAGGGACTTCGAAGCCGGTCGACTTCGAAGCGATCACCTACGCCAACGTAGGCGGCACCTGGTACGGCTACTTCGTGGCCAACCATCCGTTGCAGAACCAGTCCCAGATCATGCGAGTGCCGCTCGCTGGTGGTGCCGCCGTCGTGCTCGCCACCTCCCCGGCGGTCATTGGCAACCGCGACCTCGTGACCGACGGGTCGTTCCTCTACTGGGCCGACGCGGACGGGATCCGCAGGATGGCGATCGCCAGCGGCACGGTACAGACGCTCGTCCCCGGTGTGACATTCGCGCACCTCGGGCTGGACGGACCGGTGCTCTACTACTCGTCCGGGAACAGCATCCTGCGCGTCCCGACCAGCGGCGGCACGCCCACCACGGTCGTGTCGGCGGCGAGCGCGATCACGGCTGTTTACCCGCCTACGGCGACCGACGTCAACGTCTACTTTGGCGAGGCCAATGGCTCGGTCAACCTCTTCCCCGGCCCGCACGACTCGGTGTACCAGCTGCAAGCTCCCGCCGCTGGTGTCAGCGTCACCAGCGTGTCGGCCGCAGGCAACTACATCCTCTGGGGCGACCGCATGCCCGAAGGCTACAAGGTCGTTGGGTACGACAACGGTAACGTCGTGTCCGTGCCCACGTCCGGTCCTCCGGTCGACGTCCAGGGCGACGCCGGCGCTTGGTACTGGGGCGATTCAGAGCTGGAGAAGTTCACAATCTAAAGGGCCGACTCGTCGGCCGGCGCGCCAAGGGCTCCAACCACGTTCTTGCGGCCATCCGCGCCTCTTTGGGCACGCACATCGACGTCGAACTGGACCCGGCACCGGGCGAAGTGAGTTCCTCGTGAAGCTGTCAGGCCCTGACGGCGCCTATGTAATACTGCTCCCCGCCGCATACGAGCTCCCCGACGACAGTTCAGCCGTTCTCGAGTTCGACTGGCTGGTCATTGAAGTAAACGCCACAACCGCGGACGGCGCATGGTCGTCCCGGGACGCCTGCCTCACGACCGGCGACGGCTCGATCATCGGTGGATGGCTGCGATCAGTGGCCGCCAGTAGCGTCCCTGTCACCCTGCCTGGCGGCACAGTAGGCCATTCGGCTAGGCCCGATGTGGCGCCTAACCGATCGGTATGGTCACGACATTCCCGTTGGAACCGCCGACAAAGGAGGTGTCCGAGCGGGCGCAGGAGCTGATCGTGGGGTCGTTGGAGCAGCCGTCGGCGTCGAAGTCCACCGCCCTGACCTCGTAGCTATGGCCCGAGATGGGAGCGAACGTCCAGGTGTCGTCTGAAGTCTGACCACAGCCGTCCCCGTCTACCCATCCCGGCTGCACCGTGCCCTCGTCGCTCCAGCCGGTACGCGCGGTGAAGTCATTGACCCACATCTCGAGCGGCCGGTCCTCCATGATGCAGTTGTACTCGACGAGCAGCCTCACCCCCTGCGCGGCCGGCAGCGTCGGCGGGGTAGACGGAAGAGTCTTCTTGTACCAGTTGAGGCCGACGCCCCAGGTCTGGTGGCCCTCGACCAGGAAGTCACTGGCGGCGCTGTTCCAGAGCGCGAACTCGGAGCTGTCAACGGTGTTCCCCGGTGTCTCGCCGAGTACGTACCACTGGTACACCGGTGTGCTCGACAACTTGAGGTCGACGCCCCATGTCTGGTGGCCGTACTCCAGCCACCCGCCACCCCAGACACGCAGCGCGACGGCCTCGCCGAACATGGCGTTCGGCCCGCCCGGCGCTTGGACCTTCCACAACGACGGGTTGTCGGTCCAAGCAAGGTCTACGCCAAAGGTCTCGTGGCTCCAGATGAGGTTCGTGTTGTAGTCGCGCACGCCCGTCTGCAACGGTCCGGTGCCATCGTTGTAACCGCTCAGCCCGTACCACTGGGGGGTGCCCGGAGGTATCGAAACCGCCTGAGGGAACTGGCTGGGGTCGGGCCGTACGGTGCACTCCACCGGGCTGTCACCATCGCCCGCGGCATTAGCAGCCGCGATCATGTAGCACTGCCCGCTCTGGTCGGTGTCGGTGTCGGTCCATGAGTAACCCTCACCGGACCCGGTCTCGTTGTAAGTGGGCACTTGGTAGACGTCCTGCCAGTTGCCCTGGCCATCGAGGCGCCAGACGATAAAGCTGTTTTCGTTGTTCGACCTGTCGTACCAGCGGACCACGACGTCATATTGTGCGGCCTGCAAAGGGTAAAGCCCGGGAGCGTCCGGGGGCCCCGCCCTGAAAATAGGGGCAATGGAGACCACGGGAAAAGATACGGGAGGACGCTTCACCGTCTTGAGGAGACGCGTGGCCCTCGTGGAGGCGCGGGCCACTACTGCGAGCGTCGTGCGGCCCGCAGAGAGGTCAGGCAGCGGCCCAGCACCACTGGCCCCCGAAGGAAGGGCCCCTCCCACAATGGAGATGGCTACCGACGCAAGAGCGGCGACGGCCACCGCAGCGGTGTACAGGCCGGACTTTCTTCGGAACATGCCTCAGTTCCTTTCTCCTTTGGCCGGGACCTTCGGGTCACCTACATTAGCTTCGTTAAGTGCCCTACCCAATAGGCGTCGACCTCGTCGGACAGGTCTATAGCCGCCCAGGGCCAGCGGTTCGGGGACAGCGAGCACCCTCAGCCAAGCCAGCAGGACCGAACGTCCCGTCCCGGGCGGCTTTCGGACCGAAAGTGCGTCGGCCTACGGGTGACTGAGGTATCAGACAGGTAGGCGCTCGGACCACGTCGACTGCTGGTGCGACACAACGTACCGTGAAGCCACGCCCACGCACGGCTCGTCCGAGGACCAGGCTGTCCGCGGTGCCGCGAGCACATGTCGTACCAGAAGGAACCCGGAGATGACGTCCAGACCAGTAGGAGAAGGCATGATATAACATAAAAGAGTGCCACGTCAGACACCCGAGGCGTCGAAAAAGCAGCCGGCCGGGTGACCTGGGTGCCGGACATCAGCCTCGGCCAGATGCGGGCCAACCTGGCCCACAACGGCCCCGAGCTCTACATAGGCACGGACGGCCACCGGCTGATTTGGGCGGGCAGGCAACAAGCCATGCTCGTGCTCGGCCCTCCGCGGTCGGGCAAGACCTCCAGCCTGGTGGTGCCAAATGTGCTCGCCGCCCCCGGCCCGGTCCTCGTCACCTCGACCAAGACCGACGTGTTGGAGGCCACGCTGGCCAGCCGTTCGCAGCTAGGACGGTGCTGGCTCTTGGACCCGACCGGGACCCTAGAACCACCGCCCGGGACCAACCTGATCAGGTGGTCCCCAGTACAGGCCAGTATTTCCTGGGAGGAAGCCCTCGTAACAGCGAGGGTGATGATCACCGCGGCGCGGCCGCATGGGTCTTACGGCGAGAGTGCGCACTGGACCGAGCGAGGCGAGGCTCTCCTGGCCCCCATGCTGCACGCTGCCGCCATTTCCGGCCACGGGATGCGCGACGTGCTGGCCTGGACATTGCGCCACGACCTGCACACACCCATGGCCTTGCTGGTGAACGGCGGCGATGAGGCTGCTGTCGCCATCGACGTGCTGGCTGGCATCGCCGCTACCGAGGACCGCGAAAAGAGCGGGATCTTCTCGACGACGGCTGGAGCTTTGGCGGCCTACCGCTCAGGGCGGGCACTGGGGCTGACAGACGAAGCGGACTTCGACCCGACCGGCTTTGCCTCTGGAGGCGACATCATCTATGTCTGCGCTCCCGCCCGTTACCAGGCCCTGGCCGCGCCCATCGTGGTCGCTTTCCTCGAGCAGCTGCGCGCCGCCACCTACCGGGCGTCCGCCGACGGCACCCTGCGCCTTCCGGTCACGCTGGTCCTGGACGAGGTGGCCAACATCGCCCCCCTGCCGGACCTGCCAGCCATGGTCAGCGAGGGTGGCGGGCAGGGGCTGTTGACACTGATTTGCCTCCAGGACCTGTCCCAGGCCCGAGGCCGCTGGGGCCCGGCGGCGGATGGCTTCTTCTCCCTGTTCGGGGCCAAAGTCGTACTCCCCGGCGTCGGCGACCTACGCACGCTGGAGGCCGTCTCCCGCCTGGCCGGCCAAGGCGACGTCGCTGTCCGTTCCGTCAACACCTCCGCCTGGTGGTCGGGGCGCCCCTCGGCCAGCACGACCTTCTCGACCCGCCGCCAGGAACGTCTCCCCATCGACCAGGTGCACAGTCTGGTCCCCGGGACCGCCCTCGTGATCGCCGGCGCCCGCCCGCCCCGGCTCGCCGCCCTCACCCCGTGGTGGGGGTACCCGCCGTTTTGGGAGGCTGGAAGGGCTCGGCCACCGGCCCTGCTGCCGGCGGCCACGGAGTTGCCCGGTCGAGGGCCGCGAGCCCTATCGCCCCTCCCACCACCACCGCCACCGGGGGCGCCCAAACCAAGCGACGAGCTGCCCGTCACTTGGCGCCGGGTGCCCGGCCAGCGGCGCTCCCATCCCCCACCCCAGCTATGAGCACCCCGCCGGTGGATGCGCCACTGGCGACAACACGGAAACGACCAACTGCCGTTTACGTGGACCTCCAGCGCCACCTCGACTACACCAGCACGAACACCTGCGGCGTCAGTGTCGGCGTCGACTTGCTGAACAGCGCGGTGCCGCTCGCCTCTGGCACGGTCAGCTACGTGGGCCCAAGGGTGCCGGAGGGTAATTCGATGACCACCGTTTGAATTGGACCGAGTCAGGCGTCCGGGCAGCGGTCCATGACTGTGACGCAGCGTGCCGTGAGGGTGCCCCCAACGGGCGAGATTTTGCGAACTAACGGCCCACAGCCGCCGACAAGCAGCCGGCTGCGGACCGCGTTCGGGCGTCATCCGGTTGACATGGCGTATTTCCCCCAGTCACCGGCAAAGATGGAGCGTGTTACGACCGAAGATAAAACTCGTCCGCGTCGTAAGTGGTCGTCTCCATCATGTCGGGCGCCAGACCGAACTCCTGGAACGCCGGGAACAGCTGCTCCGCCGCGTACCGGTCCGCGTGCGCTTGCGACTCCCACACGGCCACCACGTGCAGTCCACTGTCATCGCTACCGGCCGCCCAGCTGATCAGGCCATCGATGTCCTCAGGCGGTTTGGTCTTGGAATTGACCTTACGGAAGTCGTCGATCGTGTGGCCGGGTACGGCAGCGATGTGGATGTAGGTCATGGTGTCCTGCCTTTCGTGTGCGTGTCACTGGACGGGACAGACGTTACAGGGCGGCCGCTGCCGCGCCATCGGCCGAATTACTCATCACCGGTACTCATTTGCGCGGGCACCCCTCTCGACCAGACGGCGATCTGGCTGCGGTTGGCGAGGCCGAGTTTTGTCAGGATGTGCTGGACGTGGTTTTGCGCCGTGCGCTCGGAGACGCACAGGGCGGTGGCAATCTGCCGGTTGGTCAGCCCCTAGCCGACCAGCCGGGCGACCTCTTGCTCGCGCGGGCTCAGCGGCGGCGGGCCGGCCGACAGGCTGGTACGCAGGTCCTCGATCCGCCGGGAAGACGGCGCCATGCCGAGGCGCCGCGCTTCCGGTGCCGCCGCGGCCAGCAGGGCGCAAGCCCGGTCCGTGTCGGCTCGGGTGCCGCGCCGGACCAGCGTGGCCGCGAGCTCCACCGACGCATCCATCGCGAAACCGGGAGCGCCTATCGCCGTACAGATGCTGGCCGCCGTCTCCAGGTCGGCGATGGCCACGTCCAGTGCGCCGAGCGCCGCGGCGGCCTTTCCCAGGTGCAGAACGACGGGCCCGAGGTAGCTGCCGGCGCCCGCTCCGCTGGCCACGTGCCGGCCGCGCAGCGGCTCCAACGCCCCGGAAAGATAAGCAATGTCGTCGTTGCGGCCCAGGCCGATCGCCACCGCCAGGCCCTGCGCCCAGGCGATCAGCCGGAGCGAGGGGAGCGGGGCCCAGGACTGGACCGGGCGGGCCAGTTCGTACATTCTGGCCGCCTGGTCGCGGTCGCCCCGGTCAGCCACATCAGGGCCAGGTTGACGAGGGGCATCACGTTCACCAACGGTGCCTCCGCATCCGACCCCCCGGGCAACATGTCCGGCGGGATCCGGGCCAGGAGCGCCGCCACGCCGGGCGCCTCGAAATCGAGGTGCATGGCGATCGGGCACATCACGGCCGCATAGCCGCCGAATGCCCGCCGGGTGGCCCATGTCGGTCATAACCTTGAAAGCCTCGCCCGCCAGCCGTACCGCGTCGGCGTAGCGGCCGGCCGCGTAGGCGTGCGTCGCGGAGTACTGGAGCAGGTGCCACCGGGCCACTGGCACCGGCACCCGCTTGACACAGCTGGCCAACTCCGCCAGTTCTCGGGCGATGACCGGTAGCTGGCCGGTCTCGAACAGCGTGTCGATCCGCCACAGCCTGCCCCACATCTCGACCCAGGCGCTGCCGGCCTCGCGGGCCGCGCCGAGCATGCGCGTCGCGAGGAGAACGCGCTCGCCGCTTCCATCCGGGCCGCAGCGGGCCAGCTGACGGGCGCGCAGCGCGTCCACCAAAGCCTCCGGGTCGCTCGTTTGCTCAGCGGCGTCCAGGGCAGTCCGGCTCGCCTCGTCGGCGCGCCCGTATTCTCCCCGGTACACCGAGACCTGGGCGTGCCGGGCTAATACCCGCGCCCGGAGCGGGCCGGCCAGCTCGGGACCGGCCAGCGCGCGCTCGCAGACACGGCCGATCTCGTCGTCCCATCAGCTGAGGCCGATGGGATCCATCTCCAGGCCGGCCCGAGCCAGCAGGACGTGGTCGCCGCGCCTCTCCGCCCGCTGGGCCAGCTCGTCGTGCCAGCCAGGTAGGTGGCCGCTGCGGTAAAGGGTGGCGGCTAGCGCCAGCTCGAGCTGGCTGCGTTCGGCCTCGGAGATCTGGAACCTGGTCGCCCCGCCCGCTCAGTTGGACAGGCTCAGCCTCTGCCGGTCGGTCTGACAACGGTGCTCTCTCCTTTGCCAGCTCGCAACCGATTATCCCAAGGCTCCGAAAGACAGGGCTCACTATCGACGGCTACCCCGTGCCCAATTAGCCCCGCGGAGCGCTGCCACCGAGCAGGTGGACCGGGTCGTCCCGAAACGGGCCCAGGGTCACGGGGATGCCCCTGGCGGCCCGGGCAGCGGGACGTAGGTCGGTGTAGCTGGGCCAGAGCTGGTGCTCCGGTCAGGGCCGATGAGGGCCCGCTGCGCACCGCCAGGCAACGGAACGGTCCAGGCGTCCTGTACTTTCTGGGGAGTATGGCGACGGTATACGAAGCCGCGGGTGGTGACGACGGCTTGCTCCGTCTGGCGGGTGCCTGGCATGCCCGTGTGATGGCGGACGAGGTGGTAAGTGGTGTAGCGCCTCTCGGCTCAACGAAGATGAACTGCTGGTCGCCACGGTTGGTACTGGTGGCGACTTCCTCGGCGAAGTGGGGGTTCGCGTCAGGGAGATCTTCGAATGGGAAGCCTCCGGCGCTCCGAACTGGTGGATCTGGTCGCTAAGCCGAAATCGCGTCGCTCGGGCTTGACAAACGCGTAATCGGCAGATCTCGAGCAAATGCCGGTAGTAAGCTGGCTAGGCGGAAGACCGGGCACACAGAATGTCGCCAGAGGCCCCGACCTCCCAGCAGGGTTATTTCCAGGGTCTCGACGCCGGGGCGCCCTAACCGGCTTTGCGCTAGCAGCCCATCGGAGGGAGTCATCAACCTTGGTCGTCGCCTCCTCAGATGTCCCTTGGTTGAAAGCTTTGAACATGTCCTTGAGCGGGACGGCCGTACCTGACTGTCGCTGGTCGCCCGCCAAGACCACCGGTCCGGATCGATAAAGCGCTCGTCCCCTCGTAAGGACTGAGTCAGTGTCATCCACGGCGAAAATGCAAGCGGCGAGGGCCGCCGAGACCGAGCCGACGTCACCGAGGCCGGGCCTGTAAGGGTATGGACAAAACATCATCCGCGACACTTGACAGGTACTCAGATCTGCCGCATGCTCCTCAGATGGCCAGATCAAGTCCATCGCGCCAGTCACTCCCCTCGGTCAAACGAAAAGTTACCGGGCGGCGGTCGTCGTGGACGCGATTTGTCGCTGTGCCGCTGGCTACGACCATGCTCCTTGTCTTTGGTGGCGGCACCGCCGTCGGCGTGAGCTCGAAGGCTATTACGGGCCCAGTCGAGCGAGCACAGCGTCTGATGCGCAGGTCAGGCCTCACTTCACTAGCTCGCTAAGCATTTCCGTAACAAGGGGCGAAGTGCGCACATTCACTGTCACTGCAACAGGCAAGCCGGTCCCGACGGTCTTCATACCGGGGGGAGCTCTCCCGCCCGGGATGGCTTTCAGCGGCGGGACGGGCGGCAAGGGCACCTTGACTGGCACACCCACCAAGCTCGGCCAGACATCGTTCGATATCGGGGCGGCCAGTGCCGCGGGCATAGCAATCCGAAAAATGAAGGTGCTCACAAGGCCTTCCCCCGGGAGAGCCGTTACCAGCTACAGGGCCGTGAAGGGCGAAGCTTTCCGCCTCACGGTGCCCAACCCCACGGTGAGCGCGCCGTCGACGGGCAGCATAAGTTGTACCGGCCCGTTCCCCGCCGGGGTGAGCTTCGCCAGCAGCCGTGGTGGGCTGTACGGGGCGCTGTCCGGGGACCCCCGCAGCACAGGCCGGTCCTTGATCTCTTGCTCGGCCCGGGACCGCTCGACGGGCAGGGCTGAGCGTTGAGCGCTCCTGCTGGTGGTGAGCGCATCGAGCACGCCACCGCGCTGTCTGGCCCTTGGCCTGGACGAGATCGGCGGAGCGCCCTTCGCCTTGACGGTGACGGTCAAGGGCGCCCCCACCCCCACGGTGGCGCAGTCGGGTGACTTTCGGGGACCCATTGCCTCCCTGGAGCGGGTACTCCTCCACGTTCGAGGCATCGTAGTTAGCCACGAACAGCATCGATGGCGGCAACGTCACTGTCCGGGCCGCCGGGGCGGTGGTGACCCTCTGCCTCCCGCCGTACAGGCGGGTGAACGCAAAGGAGCCCGCCACGAGGGCGCCTGAAATGGCGAGCACTCCGACCAGCGCTAGCGGGCCCCTCCGCTCCCCGCCGGACCAAGGAGGCCTCGAGCTCCCTCCCGCCCGGCGTAGCGGGCGGCGCGCTTGTTTGCGCGCTCGGGACGGGGCTCGCCTGGTCTTGTGGCGCGCCCGCTGCAGCTCCTGGTGAACGACCAGGAGGGCGTCGAGGAGCGCTTCCTCGAACGGTTGACCCGAAGGCCCGTCCGGTCCTTGCGCCTTCACGGTTCCTGAACCGCAGATTGCAGCTCAGCACGAGCGCGGATGGGGGTGACACTCTCAACGCCTCCCCGCTCTTGAGGCAACGCGACGCTTTGTTGGGCGCGCCAAACGGTGGTGCCGGCGGCGAGGGCGCCGATGCGTTGGCGCCGCCGGCCCGAGCACAGGACCACGACCAAACCCAAGAGGTAAAACGCCGGCAAGACGTCGCTGACCTCGGGCGAGCCGTTTGCGACATCGAAGCAAGCAAGCGCCTATCGCTCGATCCACAGGTCGTCCCTCTTGTGTTTCGCGCATGTCGTCCGGCTATCACGGTCCGGCTATGACTACTGACCGGTGCCAACTCCCGAAGAAAGGAGCCCGATAATGGGTGACCAAACAGCCGTCGGCGCGGGAGGTCCCGAACCACCGCCGGAACCGCCGCGTGCCGGCCCGATAGCGGGAGAGCTCGTCACCGAGACGCTCGACTACGACGGTGGTCGGCGGGTCACGGTGTACGTCCCGCCGGATCCGCCCGGGCTACGACGTGGCCGGAGCTGGTGTTGTCATGGGGCTCCATTCAGGGCGGCTCCGACCGAGGCCCATATACCTGACCAGCCGGCGCTTGCCTCGAACGTTGGGCCCAGGTGTCTAGGGGAACGGTACTAAGGACCGACAGCCCTGCTGAGCCGTTTGGAACTTCGGTGAGTTCGGGTCGAGGGGGTGCGCCGAGCTAATCGAAATGCCCTGGCCGGTTTCCTTGGGGTCAGGAAAGTCGGGGAGGCCGTGCGAGCGCATGCACTCCGAGAACCTCAGGTCTTTGGCCAGCTGCTGCTGCACCTGTGCCTGGTTAGGGCCGTTGCCGTTGTTGGGGAGCAAGATCTCGCAGGTGCTATTGGCGGACCGGTACTGGGACATGGCCTTTGGGTCGCCCTTGAGGTCACCGGGTTGGGCCCAGCCGACAACCTGCTCGCCGGCGTTGTCCACGGTCGTGGGAGGCGAGAAGGTCGGGTCGCCGTGGCTGCGCATGCAGCCGGCGTAGGCGAGGACGTCCTGGTACAACTGCGGCAGGCTCGGCATCCCGCCTGACCCTACGGACGGGGGGACCGTGGTCGTCGGCGCGCTTTTGCCGATGTGGGCCACCGACGCCGGAGCGCTTCCGCCACCGCAACTGGCCAGCAAGAAAGCGATCAGGATGGTGCCGACGATGCCGGCCCGTAGGCGCCGGGGTGGAGGGCGGTCGCGTCCCATGGGCACATTGGTACACCCAGCATCGTGCCGGGCATCAATTGGATCTTAGTTGCTCAGTCGCGGTGATGACCCTGGCCCCGTCCGCGTGCCGGACGTGCCCCGCCCCCGCGTTGCGCCTGTGTGGAGACGGCTCTACTCGCACTGGTAGACCGAGCGCCGACAAGTGCTCCGACGACAGCCTGGGTAAGGCCGTGATGGTGTCGCCGGGACCCTGGTTGAATTGGAGCCATGGACGAGAGGTGGACGGCCCCGCCCGTCCGACGCACGGAGCCCGACAGGGTCGCTGATGAGCACACCAGCCTCGAGCAGTGGCTTGACTACCACCGCTCCACCCTCCTCACCAAGTGCGCCGGGCTCACAGCGGAGCAGCTCAAGCGACGGGCCGTGCCCCCGTCCCGCCTGTCGCTGCTCGGGCTCGTCCGCCACATGGTCGAGGTGGAGCGCTGGTGGTTCCGGATGCACGCCGGAGGCGAGGACCTGGCCTTCGTCTACGACCCCGACGGCGTCGGCTTGGACTTCGAAGAGATCGATGGTGCCGATGCCGCAGCCGATCTCGCTGCCTTCGAACACGAATGTGACGCCGCTCGAGCCGCGGTGGTCGGACGGTCGCTCGACGAGCTCGTGCCCAGTAGGGGTCACCACCCCGAGAGGGAGCGCGACATCCGTTGGATTTTCGTGCACATGATCGAGGAATACGCGCGGCACAACGGGCACGCTGACCTCCTCCGCGAGACCATCGACGGCACCACCGGCGATTAGGCCACCTGCCAGAACGAGCGCAAGTACCTCCGGCGCGCCCACAGAACGGCGTGGCAGAGCCACGCCCGTAGCGACCGGCCAACGATCCCCGAACGGCGCCTCGAGGGCGGTCGGGATCAGCCTCCGTCCGCCCAGGGGGCCCGATGTGCCCCTCATAATCGCGGCCCGAGATGAAGAGTTCCGCAAGTGGCTCGGTCCGGGCTCCTACAACCCCAGCCCGACCGCCTGCATCCTGGTCGCGGACGTGGTCGTCGGTTGGGTCGACTTCGACCACGACCCCGGCCATGACTGGTTGGCGCCAGAGGAGGTGAACATCGGGTACTTCGTGTTTGCAAAGCACCGAAGAAAGGGGTACGCGGCCCGGGCGGTCGATGGGCTTCCGAAGCGGGTGACGATGGAGACGCCCAGCTTCCTCTGCGGTGACGGCGCTCCTCGGCCCAGAACGCTTCCCTTCGCCTCACCCGCGGGTGCTACCGTCAGCCTCAGATCACCAACAGAGGGCTCAAGGCACTAGCCGAGGGGAGAAATATGCTGTCTCCGGGGTGCGGTCTTCTTGGCGCATCGCGGTGGCGTGAACCCCGGCCGCTTGTTGCTCCTCGTTTCGGGCAGCGTTCGCCGCGCTCCGTTGTCCTAGGCGCGGTGCGGCCCGACTGGTCTTCCCGGCCAAGGGGGGCATAGGGGACGATGGGTTTGCGAATTCGCCTGGTTGAGCCCCGTCCGGCCGGCCATAACGTCTACGACGCCGTCCTCCTGCCCCGTCTCGGGCTCCCGCTCATCGGCAAGATGCTTGCCGGCTCGGGCCACGACGTCCGCATCTATTGCGAGGTGCTCGCACCGGTAGACCTCGACGACCTTCTCGGCGCCGACCTCGTCGGGATCTCCTCGACGACCGCCACGGCGCCGGCCGCCTACCGGCTCGCCGACCTCCTCGCCAGCGCCGGAGTGCCTGTCGTCCTCGGCGGCCCGCACGTGAGTTTTTGCGCCGACGAGGCCCTCGGCCACGCCCACTACGTCGTGCGGGGCGAGGGCGAGCAGACGATCGGCGAGCTCGTCGCCTGCCTCGAAGACGGACGGCCGCTCGAGGAGGTGCGGGGGCTCTCCTTCCGCTCTGGCGACGGGGAGCCCCACCACAACCCCGCCCGGCCACGCTGCACCCAGGAGGAGTTCGAGCGGTTGCCGGTCCCTGACTTGAACCTCATCGAGGGCCATCACCGGATGACCGCGAGGCCGGTCATGACCCAGTGGGGCTGTCCCTTCGACTGCGAGTTCTGCTCGGTGATCACGATGTTTTCCCGGGTCGTCCGCCACCGGCGCACCGACCAGGTCCTCGCCGAGCTCGCGGGCATCGGCACCGCTGACGTCTTCTTCTACGACGACAACTTCGTCGTCAACAAGGCCCGCACGACCGAGCTCCTTCGTTCGATGTGCGCCGCCGACCTCACGCCGCCCTGGGCCGCGCAGGTCCGCGCCGATGCCTCCCAATACTCGCTGTCCCGTCCAGAGGTCGACCATGAGTTCCTCGCTCTTATGCGTCAGTCGGGCTGCCAGATGGTGATGGTCGGCATCGAGGCGATCACCGACGAGGGGCTCGCGCAGATCGGCAAACGCCAGCGTGTCGCGACGATCAAGCAGTCGGTCGGCGCCTTCCATGACCACGGCATCGCGGTGCACGGCATGTTCGTCGCCGGGCTCGACACCGACACCTCCGCCAGCGCCACGGCGACCGCCGATTTCGCCCGTCGGCTCGGCATCGAAACCTTCCAGCTGATGGTCGAGACCCCGGGGCCCGGCACGAGGCTGTGGGACCGGGTCGCGGCTGAGGGTCGCTTGCTGAGCGACGACTGGTCGCTCTTCGACGGGCACCACGTCGTCATGGCCCCGGCCCAGATGACCGCCCTCGAGCTCCAGCTCGGTGTCCTGGAGGCGATGCGCCGCTTCTACTCCTGGCCGACCATCCTCGCCTCCGGGGTGACGAGCGCCCTCGGCCACCTCCCGGACCTCACCTCGGCCGTCCGGCCAGCCCTCCTCCGCCAGCTCCCGACGATCGCCCGCCTTGCCTGGGCACGGCGCTGGGAGGACATCGCGCCCCTGGTCGACGCGGCCCTCCCGGCCCAAGTGCAGGCACGGGTTGCAGGCGCGCTCTGGCTCCCGGCCCTCCGCTTGTACGCCCGCCGCCAGCTCGCCGTCTGGTGCAAGCAGGACAGTTCGCGTGCGCACCTCGAGTTCCTGGCCTCGCTCGGCTGATCTGAGCTTCGACAACCTCGGTGCCCTGGCGCTCGAGCCGCCTCTAAACGGCTCGGTGTGCGCCTCACAAGTACTACCGGTCCCGCCCAAACATAGGAACCTCTCAGCACCATGGCGCACGGGCCAGCGGACCGGTACGAAGGTCCGGAGACGACCCTGACAAGCGCGCCGGTTGAGGCATTGACCTCTGTTAGCGATACGTCGTAGTTGTTGGCCACGAGCAGGTCGGGCCCGTCCACCAGCAGAGCCACCGGGCCGTCGAAGCCGTAAGCGGAAGCGGAGGTGACATTCTCAACCGCACCAGTGGACGCGTCCAGCTCGGTAAAGCGAGTTGGGGTAGGTGTTGGCGTTGCCGTTCAGGTCGTTAGTGTACCCAACCAGGTTGAGGGGCCCTACCGAAGGTGTACCAGCTCAGTGCCCT
This sequence comes from uncultured Acidimicrobiaceae bacterium, assembly GCA_964481925.1. Lineage (GTDB taxonomy): Bacteria > Actinomycetota > Acidimicrobiia > Acidimicrobiales > Palsa-688 > Fen-671. The sequence goes on along the minus strand of CAYZVQ010000062.1, from coordinate 84 downwards.
AACGGCGGATGGGGGTGGGCCGGACGGCCGGTGTTCGGCGGACCAGACGTAGTGGGCGTAGTGGCTGTAGTGGGCTGGGTTACG
>CAYZVQ010000061.1:0-19283 GCA_964481925.1 uncultured Acidimicrobiaceae bacterium | reverse complement strand
GCGGTGCTCACCCGAGTCGCCGCGAGCCATCTGCGCGTCGGGACGTTCGAGTACGCAGCCGCCCACGGTGACCCAACGCTCGTGCGGCGCCTCGCGGACTACGCGATCGTTCGTCACTTTCCCTTCGCAGTCGAGGCGGAGAACCCGTACCTTGCGTTCTTCGAGAGCGTCGTCGATGCCCAGGCATCGCTGGTGGCTCGCTGGATGCTCGTCGGGTTCATCCACGGTGTCATGAACACCGACAACATGACGATCTCCGGCGAGACCATCGACTTCGGGCCCTGCGCGTTTATGGATGCCTTCGACCCCGCCACCGTGTTCAGTTCGATCGATCACAGCGGCCGGTATGCGTACGGCAACCAGCCGCAGATCGCGCAGTGGAACCTGGCGCGGCTGGCCGAGACATTGCTGCCCCTGTTCGACGTCGACACGGGTGCGGCCATTGCCGCGGCCACTGACGTGCTCGAGTCCTTCACCGCCCGCTATCACGGGTACTGGGGTGATGGGATGCGTGCCAAGTTGGGTCTCGGCGATGCCCAACGCGGCGATGGAGAGCTGATCGGTGAGCTGCTCGCGCTGCTCCATGCACAGAAAATCGACTTCACGTTGTTCTTCCGGGCGCTCTCGTCGTCAATACTCGGAGAAGCGGCACCTGTCCGTTCGCTCTTCGTCGAGCGCCCCGCCTTCGACGCGTGGGCGGTCCGTTGGCGGGAACTGCTGTCGTGCCAGGCCCGTGACCCACAGACCATCGCAGCAGCAATGGACCACGTAAACCCCGTCTACACCCCGCGCAACCACCTGGTGGAAGAAGCCTTAGCCGCCGCGACCGACGACGACTTGGGACCGTTCCGACGACTTCTCAGCGTGCTCGCGGAGCCGTTCAACGAACGGCTCGGTCTGGAGCCCTACGCAGCACCGGCCCCGCCGAGCTTCGGCCCCTACCGCACGTTCTGTGGTACCTGAACCCGCTCACGCGGAGTCTCGGGCTTCCTCGGCAATGAAGCGTCAGCCGGTGACGGAGCAGTGCGGTCCCGGCCCAGGAGCTGCCGGGTCAGCGCCAGCGGTACGTATGCCTCGGTGGGAACCGACGTGGCCGGCACGGGAGTGAGCGGCTCGGGGCTCAGCCAGCTCTGGGCGCCCCATGGTGTGGCGCTGGACGCGAACGGTGACCTGTTCGTGGTGGACACGGGCAACGACCGCGTCATGGAGTACCCCTACAGTTCCGTTACGGGTACCTATGCGACGAGTGGCACCGACATAGCTGGTTCCCTGCCGAGCGGGGCAGACTTTTGCCAGTTCGGGGGCGGCGGTGGGAAATGTCAATAACCCGGCCAGCGCCACGGGCCTGGCCTTCAACTCCAGTGGTGACCTGTTCGTGGCCGAGGCGACAGACCTGGTGCTTGAGCTCGTCCAGACGGAGCTGCTCCCGACGGCCGCAGGGTTCGCCCCGCTGGGGACCATACTGGGCCAGCAAAGTGTGACGAACACCGGCATAAGCTCCATCGCCCTGGACGGTGCGGGCAACCTCTTCGTCAGCGACAACTTCTCGTCCAACGGCCCGGCCGGTGTTTTCGAGTTCCCGGTCAACTCCACGACGGGGACCTACTCCCTTACCGGCGCCGTGATCACCAAGACCGGCGGTCCTCTGGCTGTCGACAACAACAGGGACCTGTTCGTGGCCCAGGGCTTAGGGGTGCTGGAGTACCCCTGGAACTCCACGTCGGATAGCTATCCGAGCAGCGGCTCAGCCGTGCCCGGCGCCACCGAGTTGTCAGGGCTGGTCGCAACGGCCATGGCTTTCGACGGCAACAACGATCTTTTCGTGGCCAGCGGCGAAAACGTTGTGGAGTTCATCTACAACTCCGCCAGCGGTACCTGGGCCGCGTCCGGGGACATCGTAGCCACCGTGAGCCCGGGCACGGCGCTCGTCGGCGGGATCACGGTTGACCTGGCCGGCGACCTGTTCGTGTCCAACCCTTCCGCGTCCCAGGTCCTTGAGTACGAGTACAACCAGCTCACCGGCACTTATCCCGCCACCGGCACCGTCGTAGCCGGGGTTGGCGGTACCGGCGACGGGCTCGACCAGCTGTACGAGCCGACTTCACTGGCCGTCTATTCTGGCAACCTGTTCGTCTTTGACGCCGGTAACGCCAGGGTATTGGAGTTCAGTCCGGTCGAAGGTGCTGTCGGGTATGAGGCCAACGGGGCCGCGATCTTCAGCGGCACCGTCGATAGCAACCCCGAGAACGGCGGGGTTGCCATTGGCGGTCAAGGCAACGTGTTCTTTGGCAACGATTACAACAGTGCTGTCGTGTACGAGGCCGCCAACACACCACCCACTGGGGTGGGGGGCACCACGACCACCGGCACTTCCCCGACCAGCAGCACGACTACGACGACCAGCGGCACCACCACGACGACCAGCAGTACGACTACGACGGTCGCCCCTACGACCACCACGACCACGACCCCGACTGGCGGCTTCCCGGGATGGACAGCGTCACGCCGCCGAGCGGCTTGTTCGTCGGGAACGGACAAGACGGTCCGCCGATCTCTCCGGTGTCCTGCGCCCCCGGGACGGCACACTGTGTTGCCGTGCTCGGGTCGACCGCGATCACTACGGTCTATGGGACGATAGGCCAGGGCGTGGCGGTTAGCTCTGACCTGACCGACTGGACGAGCTACGACTCCCTGCCATCGCAGTTCGTACAGGTGCTCGCCATCTCGTGCCCGACCTCGACACGATGTGTTGCAGTCGGTACGGGAATGACCGATGCGCCCGTTATCGCCGTCTCCACCAACGGCGGCGTGAGCTGGACCGAGGCCAACATGTCGGGGTTCGCCACTGCGCCAGGCTGGCCCCAGGCTGTCACCTGCCCGTCGGCGCTCGTCTGCTACACCGTCGGGGGCACGGTGGGCCCGTCCGCGCCGATGGCTGCCATCTCGACCGACGGCGGCCAGGACTGGACGTTGCTTGACAAGGACCTGCCGACGGCGCAGGCCTACTACCTGGACGGCGTTTCCTGCTCGTCGGCTTCCAGCTGCGTGGCCGTCGGGGCGCTCTCGGAAACCGGTCCCTCCACTGCGGTATCGACGGCGTCCAGCGGGACTACCTGGTCCCAGTCGCAGTCGTCCACCCTGGGCCAGTTCGGGGTCCTAGCGTCGGTGTCATGCCCAACCGGGACGACCGTCTGCTTCGCCGCCGGCGCGGTCGAGAGCTCACAGAGCCCTGCCCTGGCCAGTAGCACAGACTCGGGAGCGACGTGGGCTACGGTCCCCTTGCCGTCCAGTGACTTTGGGACCAGCTCGATCAGTTGTGCCAACGCTTTGACGTGCTGGGCCGCCGGTTGGGGGACAACGGTGTCGCTGGCCGGGACCGGTAACGGTGGTTCGACCTGGCAGGCCGATGCTGGCGGCACGACGAACCAGGAGGACTTCGTTTCCTGCGCCTCGAGCGAGGTGTGCATAGCCACCGGGGACAATCAGCTCTTGAGTACTGAAGACAACGGTGAGGTGACCCCAGCCACGCCACCGTCGACCACGACGACGACGGTCGCGCCGACCACGACGACGACGGTCGCGCCGACCACGACGACGCACCCCACCACCCCGACGACCGTTGCCCCGACGACCACCACGAGAGTCGCCCCGACGACCACGACGACCGTTGCCCCGACGACCACCACGAGAGTTGCCCCCACGACCACCGCAGTGGCGTCCGCCAACCTCATCCCCGACCCCGGCTTTGAGACCACCGCCGTCCCTGCCGACTATTGGGGCAGCACGCTGGCCCACACCACCGCGGTGGTCCATTCTGGGTCTGGGGCCTTGGCGCAGACCACCATCTCTTCCAGTGGCGGGTGGGACCTCGATGACAACCCGAGCTGGTACGCACCGGTCAGTTCGGCCGACACCTATAGCGCCGCCATCTGGGTACGGGCGACGGCGACGGTAAAAGTGGACATAGGAATGGACCTGCTCACGTCCAACGGTACGTACGTGGACACGGCCAGCCGGCCCTCGGTCACGCTCGTGGCCAACACCTGGACCGAGCTCACCCTAAGCGGGATCAAACCCAACGCCACCGAGGTCTATGCCGGCATGGAGCCGGACTTCTCCAAGGCGACAAAGGGTACGGTCATCTACTGGGACGATATGGACTTCGTCAGTTAGTGACGCGGCAATGTAGTTGGTGCAGCACTCCATCAAGGGCGACGGCCGTCAGTACCGCTTGAGTCCGCGGAACAGGGCAGTTGTGACAGCGGCGACGCGGAGAATGAGCCCAGATCTCCAGATGCGGCCTCCAGCCCCCACCGGGCAGATCGTTGGCCGTTCATTCAGACATACATGTAGTAGTCGACCGCCACATAACGCTACTCTCTTCGCCTAGCCCGGTGAGCCACTCGCTACGATGACCGAAAGGGATGGACAGTGCTCCTGAGACGACAGTGGTCCTAAGACAGTGCCTCTGAGACGACGAGGCCGCGGCGTGCGCGAGCGTTCGGGCCCGGCACCCCGCGACTACAGCTTGACTGGCCCTCAGGCGGCCGCGGCGGTAGCAGCTGGCCTCGCTGATGCCCGCTGGTACCAGCCGCCCATCGACCCTGAGAGGCTCCGGGCCTTGATGGAACGCGAGAACAGGCGGCCCGCCCGGGACACCGCGCTATGGGCCGCCTTGCTGGCCGGCACGGGGACGGCGGCTTTCGTGAGCCTAAAGCGGCGCTCGGGCTGGGCGGTCGCCGCCTTTGCGGCTTTCGGCGCCCTCTACGGCGGCTCAGCTGACGCCCGTTGGCACGAGAACGGCCACGGAACGGCTTTCAAAGCCAAATGGGCCAACGACGCCACATACCGCGTGGCGTCGTTCATGTTATTACGCGAGCCAACTCTGTGGCGTTGGTCTCATTTTCGCCACCATTCCGACACGATAATAGTCGGCCGCGACGCCGAGATAAGTTTCCCGCGCCCGACCAAGCTGGTACCCCTTCTGCTCAATTACCTCAACCTGGTCAACGGTCCGCGGATGCTGCGCCGCACTGTCCAGCACGCCGCGGGCCGCATCGACGGTGCGACCCGCGAGCTCGTGCCGCCCGAGGACCTGCCCCGCTTGGTACGCGAGGCGCGCGTACACATAGTGGTACTTGGGACGGCCGTGGTTGCTGGCTGCATCTCGGGGACCATCGTCCCGTTGCTGTTCGTCGGGCTCCCATCCTTCTACGGCGCCTGGCTGGCTGTCTTTTTCGGCATAACTCAGCACGCAGGCCTACGCGAGGACGTGCTCGACCACCGCCTGAACACCCGCACTGTGTACATGAACCCGGTGTTCCGCTTCCTTTACCTCAACATGAACTACCACCTCGAGCACCATCTGTTCCCGGCGGTCCCCTATTACAACCTGCCCCAATTGCACCAGGAACTAAAGGCGTACCTACCGCCGCCCAAACCCTCTGTGCTGGCCGCGTACCGCGAGATCGTCCACGCCCTGCGCCGACAGCGGCGCGACGTGACCTGGGAGCTAACGCTCCCCGAACTGCTTGGTGGCCTCTATCGGCGCTCTCCCGCTGAGCCGGCTGAGCAGACGACCAGAGAGGCACCCAGCGAAGATGGGCGGTCGGGCCCCGGGACAGACCACCGCCCTTGCCAGGACGACGGCTCTTACCAGTCCGTCGACCTGGGCCCTATCGGGGCGTTGGGGACCGGCGAGGTCCAGCGCGTGGAGCTTGAGGGCCACATCTACGCTCTTTACAGGCTCGAGGCCGACAAGTTCGCTCTCACCGACGGCCTGTGCACTCATACGGCGGCGGAGCTGAGCGAGGGGTACCTCGACGGCTGCGTGATCGAGTGCCCGAAGCACAATGGACGCTTTGACGTCCGCACCGGCGAGGCTGTCCGCCGGCCGGCCACACAGCCTCTGCGAACCTACTCGGTCGACGTCGTCGGCGGCCGCGTCGTGGCGCGCCTGGCCCGCACCGCCTCGACGGAGGGTGGATAGGCCCGAGCCTACTTCCGCAGCCCGTTAGGAGGGTGCGACCGGTAGAGCGGCCCCGATGAGGTGACACTTCATGACCTGAGGGCGCACACTCGAGGATCCAGCGTCTGAGCAGCGCCTTGGACGTCCTACTGGTCGAGGTGGTCAGAGCCGAGCGTGTCGGAGGGGGACCTTGGTACAAAACTCCGCGCCAGCTTGCGAGCGCCGCTCTGTGGCTACCGGTGGCATGACCTGGGCCAGAGGCACTAGACGACCCCCGAGCTGTCTGAACGTCAAAAGGGGGAAAGGACAAAAAAGGTCCTGTGACCCGCATAGTTGGCGTTGCTGGCCGGGCCCGACCACCTTGTAAGCCGAGCTGCTGGCTGTCGTCGACCTTTTCTCGTTGACTTACAGGGTGAATTTGGTGGTCGTGGTCTCGTCTCAGCTCCAGGCCGTGCTCAAGGACAAACGCCCTGCTCGGAAAAGGCGCAGCAAGGCTGCTGCGACATCGGGGTCGTAGACCGTGCCGGAACCTCGCTCGATTTCCTTCACGGCAACCTCGGCGCCGAGGGCCGCCCGGTACGGCCGGTGCGATGCCATAGCCTCCACCACGTCGGCCACGGCGACGATCCGGGCGCCAATCGAGATCTTGTCTCCAGCGAGGCCGTTAGGGTAGCCCGAGCCGTCCATGCGCTCATGATGCTGGAGGATCATCTCGGCTACCTCATTGGAAATGCCCCCGCGTTCCAACATGGCCGAGCCCCGTTGAGGGTGCTCTCGCACAAGGGCCATCTCCGCTTCGCTGAGGCGCCCGGGGCGGGCGAGAACTTCGGCGGGTACGGCCAGCTTCCCAACGTCATGGATCCGGGCTGCCAGGTCGATGCGGTCGATCTCCTGAGCACCGAGCCCGAGCTCGCTGGCGATGGCCACGGAGATCTCAGCCACCCGTTGCTGGTGCCCATCGGTATAGGGGTCACGGGCCTCCACAGCGGCAGCCAAGGCGGCCACGACGGAGCGGGTAGTGGAGACCTGGTGGTCCTCCAGTTCCTTGCGGTCAGTTATGTCAAGGGCCACGACGCAGATGCCTGTTGGGTCCCCGTGAGCCCTGACGGGGTAGAGATGGACCAACCAGTAGTGACGCCGCCCAGGGTCCAAGGCGACCTCGCCGGTGATCTCCAGGTTGGTCAGCGCACTGCCGGTCTCTAGCACTGTTTGGTAAGCAGGGCCGAAACGAGGCCAGAGGTGGGGTGCGACCTCGGCCACGGTCCTGCCGAGCTGGTCTGCGACCGTCCCGCCGTTCACGGCAGCCCAGACCGAGTTTATGCGCAGGATGCGGAAATCAGGGCCTACGAATGCGAAGCCGACGGAGTCAGCGGTCTCCAGGGCGTCAAGGATGGCCCATGCCTCGCCCACCGTTGTCCTCGCCTCAAGCAGGCGCTCGTCGGCCAGCCGCAGATCCGCCAGGAGCTCGGCCGTCGGCGCCGCGCTGGGCCTGTCGGCACGGCGGCTTGGCCCGTCGGTGTCGAGCCTTGACGCCGCTCGCGCCCGCCCACCGGCCTTGGCCCGGTACAGCGCCGAGTCGGCGTCACGGAAGAGCCGCTTGGAAGTTGGTTCGGAGCTGTTCAAGGCGGCGGCGCCAATGCTGACCGTGACCCCCCTTCCGTCCCGGCCCTCTAACGCCTTACACATCCTGTCGGCTACGCCACGGGCGGTGGGCAGCGCCGTGTTCGGCAGGACAACGGCGAACTCGTCCCCGCCGACTCGGCCAACGATGTCATAGCTCCTGCTGGACCGTTTGGCGGCGGCGCCGACCCAACAAAGCGCGTCGTCCCCGGCCAGGTGCCCATGGGTGTCGTTGAAGGCTTTGAACAGGTCGAGGTCCACCACCAGCAGGCTCAACGGTTCAGACAGGCGAGCCGCCCGGTCCACTTCGCTTTCTAGGCGCTCGAAGAAGGCACCGTGGTTGAGGCAACCGGTGAGGGTATCGGTCAAGGCCAGACGAACGAGCTCGTCGAACATGATGGCCTGGCGCTTTTCGCCTCGGGACCTATTGATAGCCCAGCCCAAGGCCAGCAAACCTGCGCCGGTTAGGAAGCTCCCGACCACTACCAGGTAGTCGACGGACGAGGTTATGTGGGGGTCCGAAACGGCTACGACGGTGACTTCCAGCAACGCGGCGCCGACGCATACCCATTCCGCCCAAACTGCAACGCCTAGAGCGGCATTGGCTACAGGGAGAGCAAGGAGGAACAGAAGAGGGCTGTCAACTCCCCCGTCAAGCACCGCGCACATGGCCACAACCGCGCCGCTGAGCAGCGCCATACAGAGGGAGAACTCCGAGCGCCACGCCCGTTTGCCAATCCGCCCGACCCAGGGCAACACCGCCAGGGAGGCGACGGCCACGAGGCCCACCACCATTTCGAGCGCCAGCCGGTGCGGGCCGTTAGGCGACAGTAGGAGGTAGCCGAGAACGCCGGCGCTCTCACCGGCCTGGACGATGAAGCTGCTACGCAGGTAGAAGTCCCAAAAGCGCTGTTCGTCCCGGTCTCGGCCGAAGTCGAAAGACGGCCGAGGCGGGCCCGGTACGCTCGCTTGAGCCACGTCCGGACTGCGCGGCAGAGCCAGTATGGCCACATCGTTTGGTATCGACCAATTCGAGCGGGAACTTCAGTGGTCGCGCTGACGCTGCGGGTTTATACCTGATCCTTGGCGCGATGCCGGGTGAAACGGTGAGACTCGAACCCGTCGACCGTAGCGCGCACCGCGCGGCCGGCGTCGACTGTGGTGATAGCAGACAAAAGATCCCCCCTCCTCACTAGCAATTAAGGTAAATACTTTTTTAAACCGCCTTCAGCGGGCCAGGGGAGCTGGCGCTAGTCACTACTGCCGCTACACCCGTTAGGTCCGATGCGTTTGCCGCTGTCGCCACCACTGGGACGGAGTCAGGTACAACGACGACCGCAGCTCATACTGGGACCGGCTCGTCAAGCGGGGTGGAGTACGGTGTCATGGGCACGAAAGCTCCCGCACAAAGCTCTCTTGGTCCGACCTTGCCCGTGTTCGTGCCTCTTGCTGGGCTGCGGCCGTCACTGCCATCTGGCGTTTTGACGCCATAACAGGCATCCTTCGCTTGTGCTGACCGAGAGCCATTTCCCTCATCGTGTCAACCGCCTGTCTCAGGTCGATGACGCCGCCGTCACTTTCCCACCACCCCCGAACGCACTTCGAGCACGAGAACCGCTGAAGACGCTCGCCCCGAACACCTGCAAGCTCCACCATTACAGCCACGTCTGGGGCATGCGGGCACCGGGCCATCGCTGCATGGTGCGGTCTGTGCTGTTCCGAGGGGTTGGCCATGCCTCCGTTATCGACACCTAGTGAGCCTTTGCGGAGCGGATCTTGCAACCTCGACGAAGGACTAAAGTCCCTTCGCGAGGCCAACAGCCGTCTTCACTTTGCTTGTGTTCCTCGCCTAATTCGCGAATTAGACCCGGCATACACTCGATAGGAGCCCCGGCGGTGCACGACGCTTTGGTGGACTAACGAGACCCAGAGTGCTCAGAGGCTCTCCGTGGCGTGTAGCGGCCAACAGATCTCCAAAACGAGGCCAGGCCCCTCCCTCGCCGCCGATGACGCCCCGGCAGGTTTCCCGTGTCTAGGCCGAGCCCGGCCCCGAGGCCAAACTCTTTCGCAGACGACGGAGATTATGGGACCGTTCGGTCCCGCCCGGTTGATCGCTATGAGCGGGTAAAACTCACCCCCTCCACATTTAGTGTCTGGACCTCGCCCGGATATGCGGGCAGTCGAGACGCACCCAAGCTTGACGAAGGTCAGCATCGCCCCGCTGTTAGAGAAGCTGCCATGGGCACCGCCGAAAAGGGCGAAGAGTACGATAGTCCGCCCACGGCCGCCCCCGAGTGGTGGCGGGCACAGAGGAGACCAGCTATGAGGGGTGCCCAGGATGATGGTGCCTTAGATGATGATGCCTTAGACATTGCCGCTGTCTGCTGTTTGGTTGCCGCCCATTTCGCCCAGGTTTGGGGCGAGGTAGCGCCTTAGCCAGCTAAGGACCGCCCGCGCCTTATCCAGAGGTTCAGGCCGGAGGGGCGAACCGCGCCATGTACGGCGGACTAACACGGCGTCGCCGACCAGTCGATAAGTACTTGTCAGCGGCGTGAGGGTAACCACTCCGGCGCGGCACACATACCACTGTCGACAACCGAGGCCCCTGGTGCCAACCAAGCTATGCCGCAGCATGCCCACCACGACAGGTTCGGTACCGGCTGTACCTGCACTGGCTGTACCTGCACCAGCTGCACCCGTACCGGCCGCACTACTGCCAGTCGCACCAGCGCCGCTGGTCTCGACTCCCGAGGCCGTGACCGGCCCGGCACCACTTACACACCGGGCCCGTGAGGGTGGCTTTTCGCTCATCGAAGTAGTCATCGCCATGACCCTGCTGGCCATAGCCTTGCCGCCGGCCTGCTCATATGTGGTAACCGCACTGAACCAGGTAGCTCAGGGACGACAAGAAAAGGCGGCCGTGGCGCTGGTTGATGCCCGGTTGCAGATGGCTAGCAGTCAGCCTCCGGCCAGCTTGACCAGCTACCAACCGTGCCCAGCCGTGGGCGCCCCAGCTACGTGCCACCCGCTCGTAGGACCTACGTCCTACCAGATCGTGACCTCGACTGTGGTCAACACCCTGGCCGACGGGGCCGCGGCCGAGTGGTTCCAGGTCCGGGTCACCTGGGGCCCGGTCAGCGCCGCCGCCCAGAGCATCGTGGACGAGGAGGAGCTATGCACCTCAACCACCTGCTGAGAGCGGGCTGTTCCTTCCGTGAGCAACCTTCGGCCGTGACATCGTCGAGCATGGCGCCGGCAGGTACAGACCTGTCGCGCCGGGCCCGATGTCCGTCAGGCACGGCCACCCCGCTCGCTATCGCCCACCCACGGGCCGGCACCCGGAGTCGGGCAGGCGACGGTGGCTTTACCCTAATCGAGCTCTCAATCGCCATGGCCATTTTCTCCCTGGTCCTAGTGGGCGTGTTCGACATGATCAATACGATGGCCCACGCCCAGACCTCGGCCCAGGCCAGTGCCAGCCTTTCCGATACGGCCGGGTTGACCCAGCAGCAGCTCGACATGTCCGTCCGCCAAGGGGCCCTCTATTCGGTGTACACAACGGCAGGGACCTGGGTGGCGCCCTCGACATGCGGCAGTGCCTGTGCCGCCTCCGCCTTCATCGTGCTCAACCAGAGCGACGGCGCCGGCGACCAGGTCTGCGTCGAATGGGAGATAACCACCAGCCCGTCTGCCCTGGGCCGTTTGTCCTGGGCCCCGGGAGCCCTTCGCCCGACCGCTAACCCGGCCATCGTGACGGACCTGAGTTCTGGGTCCTTCAGTGTCACAACCCCCAGCGGCGGGCTGCCCGACGTGACCTACACGCTCGGTATTGCCGGCCCATCCTCGACGAGGACAACGGTCCCGGCGCTGAGCCTCACCGATACCGTGGTCGCACCTAACAGGAGCACAGGGACATGTTGAGGGGCTCGTTGCCCGTAGGTCCCGCCATGACCGGCCATAACCTCACCCGGTATGGGATGCCCAGCCGCCCCGTACCCGTCCTAACCAAGACCGGCCGCAGCACTGGGCCGGGCACAGCCTCGGCTGATGAGCGGGGCGTAGCTCTCATAACCGCCATGTTGGCCATCTTCATAAGCCTCATCGTGATCGCCGGGCTATTCAACGTCGCAAACGGCTCTATCACCACCACTGGCCAGGTACGCAAGCAGCAGCAGGCCATTGATGTTGCCTCTTCGGGGCTGACTTCGGTGTTGGCCGAGGTAAAGAACTTCGTCGCTGTCAATGGCAGCCTCCCCAGCCAGGCCCAGCTCGGGTGGTCCGTCACCCTGCCGCCCGTGGGTGGCACGGCCGACCCTGCTTCCATCGTGGCACCGGTGGGAGCCGTCGCCAGCACCAACCCATTGGCCATCCCGCCGACCAGCCAACTCGTCTACTACGCCTCAAACCCTCCCACGGCCGCCAGTGCCCTTGGCACCAGCCCGAGTGCCGCGGCGCAGTCGGCGCTGTTGACGGTGGTCGGGACCTCGGCCCCGGCCAATGTGCTAGGTAACCAGTCCGAACAGGAGCTCTTTTCGGTTGGGGCCGGGGCCACGGCCTCTATGGGTGACGCCATATTCGGAAATGCGGGCCTGACGTTCCAAAACGGCACCGTCTCGATTAGCGGGCCCAATCCCGAGCTGTACACCAACGATTCCACCAATGCCGGGGCCCTGCCCTGTTCCAACGGCATCAATATCACCGGCAACGTCGTCGTCCCAACTGCCCCAGCCACCGGTTCGACCTGGTCCATCACCAACCAGTGCCAGATCACCGGCAACCTGTACAGTGCTTGGCCCCTGTCGTTCTCGGCCAGCAGTTGGCTAGTGAGCGGCACCGTGTACGGCACTTCGACCGCCGTCGTCAACAACTCTGTGAACCAACGTTCCGGCAACCTTGACATCGGCGGCGCGGATACCTTCAGCGGGGGCCCAACGCAATGCAGCAGCGTCTTTTCGGGCACCTGCACCCAAAATGACCCCAACGTGAAGGCAACTGTCTCGGCCATGGCCCAGGCGTTCCCGGAGCTGACATGGAACGGTTTGGCCCCCACGGGTTGGGGATCGGTATCAGCCACCAGTTGCACGCAAGCCCTGAACGACATCCTGACGTACTCCAACTTTCCGGTCACCGGGTCACAGGGCTGGGTCGTGAGCGTGACGGGTTGCTCTGACCTCGACTTCAACGGGGCCGGCTCGGGTTTCAACGGTACCAGCTTCGCCCTGGGCAACAACCTCATGATCCTGACCACTGGTTCGATCACCTTCGAGAACCCCAACGGCAACCAGGTAACCGGTGCCCACAACCTCTATTACGTGGTCCCCTACTCGGTGGACGGGACAGCCACTTCCTGCCCGGCGGGCAACATCACCGTGAGCGGCGCCCCCACCTTTTCCGGGCCCACGGTGGCCTTCTACACCCCTTGCAACTTCACGGCCCAGGACAGCCAGCTCAGCCTGACAGGGGCAATATACGCGGGCGGGACAGCGTCTTTCCTCATTGCACCGGCTCTGGTGGAAACGCCGGTAGCCATGGCGCTGGCCAACGCGGCCGCCACCCGTTCCACCCTCAGTGCCGTCTGGCAACGCCAGTCGAGCTGAGCAATGAGCTCTGGCAGGGCCTCCATTAGGGAATACCCCAGGGCGGTCATGGCATCGACATGACCCGCTGTTGCGAGCACTTCGAGCAGCTTTCGCGCCTCTACCGGCTCGCGTTTCTGCAGCGCCATAGCCCGTGCGTGCATGGCACCAAGATCGGCTTGAGGGTCCATCTCTGAGCGGGCATCTCGGACGCGATGACCGGAACGGGGCCGACCCGGGCACGCTTTTCTTAGAGTTGGAGGAAGAAAGCTTGGTAGGGACGTTTTCTGGTGTCGAGTGAGGTTGCAGGAGCCTGTGATAATGGCGGTGGGCACGGGGTTGAGATCGCCCGTCAGTGCTTCACCGGGTAAGCATCGACGGAGACCACCCCGCGCATCGCTAAAGGAGCCGGGCCAGGCTCGTCGCGGAATAGAGCCTGGTGGCCACCCTTGTGACCGGCGCTTGCTATTAGGACCCCGAGGTCAACACCTCGTACGCCAAGTTGGCCCGCCACTACGGCACGGTCATACTGCCCAACCGGGCCGCCCACCCCGGGACAAGGCTGCCGAGGACCTGCGTGCTCCGAGTCCAGCGCTGTGTGCTCGCCCCTCTGGACAACACGACGTTGTCTGGCTCCCCGAGGCGCTCTGAATGACCCCCTCGTCGGCCCCGCGCTCCCTCACTTACCAAGCGGTCGCTAAGCCCAGTCTGCGTAGGCGTGCCGGCGCACCCGTAGCCGCCGCGGCGCCCGTTAGGCTCAAAAAGGTCCCAACGTACAGGAAAGGGCTTTCGATGGTCGCTAGGAACGGGCAGGGTGGCCAAATGGCCGCGGCCATGCTCGGGACAGGAATTATGGGGTCGGCCATGGCCCGCAGATTGGTCTCGGCAGGTTTTCCAGTGACCGTGTGGGACCGCTCGGTCTCAGCCAGCGCCCCCTCTAGCCGAGGCCGGCGCCGTGGCCGAGGCGTCAGCCCGAGAAGCGGTCCGCGGTGCTGACGTCGTGATCACGATGCTGCCGACCGTCGAAGTGGTGGGTTCGGTGATCTTCGACGGCGCCGTGGCCGACGACTTCGCTCCGGGCTGCGTCTGGGCCAGATGGGCACCGTCGGTGTGGAGGAGACCGTCGCCACCCGTGACCGGCTCGCTGCCCGCCGGCCCGATGTGGTGTTCGTCGACGCGCCGGTATCGGGCAGCAAGGGCCCGGCCGAGCGAGGCCGGCTTCTCATCCTGGCGTCTGGGCCCGCCTACGCACGAGAAGCGTGATCTCTAAGCGCGCGGGCGCGGCCCGTCATCCCGGGGCTCGGACAAATCGTGCCTGACCAGCGGGCAGTTCCGTCCACATGGGCTCCCCTTCGCCGCACGGTATTCCGGTGGCTGTGGCTCGCGTCCCTCGTCAGCAACATCGGCACCTGGATGCAGACGGTCGGCGCCCAATGGCTCCTTGTCCACGCCGCCCACGCCGCCATCCTCGTCTCGCTCGTCCAGACGGCCGACATGCTCCCCGACGTGATGTTCGGCATCGTCGGAGGCGTCCTGGCCGATACCCTCGACCGGCGCCGGTTGCTGATCGCCGTCCAAGGCGCGCTGGCGATCGCCGGCGCCGCCCTCGCCGCCCTCGCCGCCCTCACCCTTGCAGGTCAGATGTCGCCCGCGCTCCTGCTCATGTTCACCTTCGTCATAGGCAGCGGATCGGTCCTGGTCACCCCCGCCTACCAGTCGCTCGTGCCCGAGCTAGTGCCCCGCGACCAGATCCGTGCTGACGACGAACTTGGACGTAGCAGCATCTTTTAGCACTGCTCCTCTTCCTCTCAAAGAGCGCTTTGGCCCGACGGCACGCAACGTGGCGCCTAGGGACCCGCTAGTAATGGGCTCCAGGCCAGCGGTCTTACAGAACTGCTTGCAATTGTCTGGTCCGCCGAGGTCGCGAGAAGGCGATGGCGCAGCTGGCCGCCGGTCCTGTGTCTGCAACGTCTAGCTCCCGGTGGCTAGCTGCACCACCCGTACCTTAACTACCGGCAGCTGACAAGGCAGTCGGCGATAGCACCCAGCGCACAGCGTGGATCTGGCCGGCCGCAGTCTCTGACCAGCCGACAACCGCCCCCTGACTGTTGATCGCGGCAGCCCCGGCGTAATTGGTGCTGGGCAGCCCACCGAGGTTGAAGGCGGCACCGTTGGGTGCCCACAACGCCGCCGCGACCACCTGACCGCTGCTGCTGGTCATCTCGCCCACAGCCAGCCCGGAGTAATTGACGGCGCTGGGGTCACTGTCCGTGTACCCAGGCAGCAGACCCAGCAAAGCGAACGAGCCGTTGGGAGCCCAGCGGGCCGCGAAATACTGCCCGGCGGAATTCTCTACCCGGCCGACCACCACACCCTGGTCGTTGACGCTCTCAGCGACGCTGCCGGTGTAGATAGACGGGACCGGCAGCGGGCTGATCGTCCCGTTGGTGGACCAGCGGACCGCGGCCAGCTGTCCGCTCGCAGTATACGAATAACCCACGACAACCCCCAAGCTGTTGATCCCCTCGGCCTGGCTGGACGAACCGCCAGGCAAAGTGCCTAAATTGGTGATCGTCCCGTTGGTGGACCAGCGGACCGCTCTGAACACAACGCCGCTACCGATGTTGTACACTGAGCCGGCGACCGTCCCATTATCGTTGATCCCGGCGGCAGCGCTGTAAGTGTACCCAGTCAGGGTGCCCAGGTTCACGATAGTGCCGTTAGGGCCCCACTGAGTGGCGGTCCCGACCCCCTGACTAGAGTCAGACTCGCCCACAATGACACCAGCGCCGTTGACCCCCGCCGCCGAGCTGCGAGTGTACCCAGACAGCGCCCCCAGATTAACAATCAGACCAGCACTGGTACCAGCACCAACCCAGCGCACCGCGAACTGCGAGGAGGCCGTGGTAGACCAGCCGATCACCACACCGGAATCATTAACAGAAGTAGCCTGGCTGCTGGTACCGCCGGGCAAAGTCCCCAGATCAACAGCCAAAATAGGGATAGGAGCGGAGACAGGAGCCGGGGTGGCCGACACGGGAGCACTCGTCGCCACCAGCAGCGCCGTGGCCGTGACCGCCACACCAATCTCCGTCCGCACCCTAGAACAAGTATTCATGGCACAACCCCTTTCCTCCCGACAACGGGACACTGACGAGCAAAATGTCGCCGCACCACGGGCGATCCCCAAGCCGTGGCCACCCGACCGCTGAGAACTGGAGCACAAAGCAGTAGCAGTGCCGTGTCCGTGGCCACCGTCGCCGCACAATGCCTCAACGACCTGCCCCACTTCATAGCCTGCCCCTTTCGCTCCTTCATCTCGAAAACTGCCCTGCCTCCTCCGTCGACGGACTGTAGTCCAGCGGTGTACCAATGGATACGGCTTCTCCTACCATTAAGGTGGTACAAGCGCTCTCGGTGCGCGTGACGACGCCGCGGGTCCATGGTCGCTTTCCCCACTCGGGATATTTGGTTATCCCGATTCCGGCCGTAACTTTTACCGGCAAGGCAAGACCGAAGATGTTCCCAGCTTTGCCAACCCGTATGAGCTCAACGTCGACGTGCAGGAGGACGGCGTCGAGGCCCTCAAGGCAGCCTGAACTCTCGGGTTCGAGGTGTCCTTAGCTTCGGGGGGTTGGTCGCCGAGGATAACTGGAATACGGCGGTCTGGAGAGTGGTGTTCTGGCGGCGCGATGAACCCGGAGCAGCGAGCACAAGAACTTGGCATCCCGTCATGGGTGTCCGACGTTACCCCCTGCAACGTCCCTTGACCTACGCTAAGTAGCCAGCTACACAAGGGTGAACAACGATAACAGCTCATGAGGCACCTTCGTCTCTAACAGAGGATGACATAGCCGCTCGACTGGCATCGCGCCCCGAGCTGCTTGAGCAGTTCACGAACGGTCACACCTCTGCGGTGACCGAGATTCTCGAGGTTGGCCCGGGCACGAAGGTGGCGCGCGGCAACTAACCGTCTAAAGGGTTGTTGAGGGTAGATGCGGGGAAGAAACCCCTGGCTAGGAGTGTTTGGCGGTTCGAGGCCAGGGTCCTGGTCCCGTCGTTGGCCGACCCGAGATGGACGGCGTTTCGGCGTCGTGCACATGAGAGCGCGACATGTACTCCACGTCGGCCAAGGCCTCTCCTGCTAGTTCGGCCAAGGCCTCACGTGTCGCCTTTAGCCTCACAGGCCGATCGGTTGCGGACATCGGATTATCCTTTCAGTTAGGCGCCGCATGGGTTCGTTTGAGGACTTGGCCCAGCTCCCTGAGCGAACCGAGCGCGAAAGAGCAGGGCAACTCGGGCACTTCGCGCTCCAGCGCTCCGCGTACCCTTGGGTTACCCTGCTAAGGCCCCTCGTCCGGTATGACCCATCGCGCTCCTATTAGCGCAACGAGGAAAGGAGAAGCAGGCCACTACGAGTAGCTTCCTTTGTCAGGTCTGTGCAATCATTGACTCCTTCGATGAGGCCACCGGCAAATAGTCGCCTGTGACATTTATCAGATGCCGCCGGGACGGGTTAAGCGCGAACCAGCGCCCGCTTTGGTGCCCCAAATCAGACCTGGTGCTCGTCTGCTCGTTCGGTAGCCCGACTACCCTGCCGCGCTTGCGGTTTAGGCTCGTGGCTTTGCGTACCAGGATTTCCCCTGGGCTGCCTTTGTCGCTGAGCGGGCCGCCCCAAGACGGCGAGCTCAGTCTCTGCATCGGGCCCCGTCCACCAAAGCTTAACGACGAAATGGCCGACATCCCGCTCCGGGCGCGAACTGGCTGGTAGATAGGTCTGGTCCATCTACACTCCTGAACGACGGCACTTCGCTCTTGAGAGAAGATGCCGCTGGAAGTGCGAACGGCGAAGTCGGCCGAAATGTCGGCCTGGCTGGCTCGACGATGACATCAACGACCACTCCGCAGCCCGAGCGCCCGAATAGAGCGCCAACATTGGGTCGACCACAGCGACGTGCCGCTCCAACAAGGCCTCCCCGTCCTTGCCCGTCGTCGAGGTAGCGGCGACATCAAGCGACTGATTCTGACGTTGAGGATCAGCGTCGGGGTTGTTTTACCAATCAGGGTCGCGGAGAGCCCCGCCGGCCGCAGCAAGGACGAGTAGGCACTTTCCTTCGTCCCGGTACGCCAGCCGAGGTGGTGCAACGTTGCCCGGTTTTGGCGCCCGTGGTCGTCAGCAGGGGCAGCGGGGTGTCGGCGAAGTGGCCCCCGACCTTCCCCTTTGGCAGCGTAACTCGCCGATGACCTGCTGGTTGTGGTTGTTCCGGTCCCTATCGGGCATCAGGACATTCTGGCGCGCGCTCTGACGAACCAGCTTCCGCCGTGACCGTCACGCAGCGTCGACAGTTCGGCCAGCACGTGGCCGGCTCCGGGCATGCCATGGACGATAGGCGCGGCGGGTCTTATCCCCTATGGCGGGAGATCTGCCCGGAGATGGCCAGCGGCAGCTGCCCAGTGGCGGTCAGCTAGCCTTAGCGTAGGTATATCGCTACTCAGGGTGCGATAACTGCTTCTGATATTAAGAGTCTCCTAAGAAGCAGCTTTGGCGTTGCTTCATGATCGCCATAGAGTCTGCTGAACCCGCGGGCAGTGGGCCGTCGGGGCTGAACCCAACAGACGAAGGGAGCCAGTATGAGGTTTCGTATCCTGCTCGGCGCGGCCATGATGGTCTCGTCCTCAGCCACGATAGCTACCGCGTTCGTCGGTAGCGCAGGTATAGCGAGCGCCGACCCCACCTCCGCGCCGCTGTGCGGGAGCAGCGAGGCGACTACCGGGACCGCGCTGTCAGGCGATTACTATAACCTCACCGTCAGCGGGATCGCCTTTGTGGCCAGCGACGCGACTCTCAATGTGAGCGGCGACCTGAGGGTGGCGCCCGGCGCCTGCCTCGACGCTTTCAGCATGGGAACCGTGCACGTGGGCCGTGACGTGATCGTAGGCCCGGGAGCCACGCTGGCTCTCGGCTGCGCTCCTGGCTCCAACGGTCCCCCGGGCACTCCACCCTGCTCGGGGGTAGCCGATGACACGGTGGGCGGCAATATAACCGCCGTCCAGCCGCTGACCATGTACCTGACCGCGGTCACCGTCCGCTGGAACGTGGTCTCCATCGGGGGCGGCTT
>CAYZVQ010000060.1:0-19285 GCA_964481925.1 uncultured Acidimicrobiaceae bacterium | reverse complement strand
CGGCGCGACTCTCGCCGCCGAGGCGGCCGCGTTGGGTCTGATCGACGAGTACCGGGCCAGGGTTTACCCGGTGCTGGTTGGCGGTGGCATTCCGTTCTTTTCCCAGCGCGAGCGCCGGGTGGATCTCGAACTCGTCGAGACCCGCACATTCAGCTCGAGAGTCGTCTACCTCCGCTATCGCGTGGCGCGCTAGCCGGCTCATCCGCCGAGCCCTTGGAAGAACGGGCCAGCCAGTGGCGTGAGCTCGATCACCCAGCCCAGTTCTCGCAGCGAGCGCTTGAGCGATCTCGGCGCCCAATACGACCCTGATCAAGCGATTTCCAAACTCTGTACGCTTCATGCCATAAGTCGAGGTCACCGAAGCGCATAAATTCTGGAGATCGAGCCCATCCAGCGTCTTTCGCCGGACGC
Organism: uncultured Acidimicrobiaceae bacterium; assembly: GCA_964481925.1. GTDB lineage: Bacteria > Actinomycetota > Acidimicrobiia > Acidimicrobiales > Palsa-688 > Fen-671. Next base: position 18,874 of record CAYZVQ010000060.1, on the reverse strand, counting down.
TGGGCAACTCGCGTTCCAGCGCATCGAGGGATGTCTTGAGGAACAATGGGCTCTTGCTGCCAGCCAGCTCATCTGGCCGGTTGCCACCCTGGTCGCACTGTGGTTCCTTCGCCACCACGATGTAAGCGCCACCCCGTTCGCTCTCGGCTCGCTGGTGCTGCCGGCCACGCTCGGCATATTCGTCGCCTTCGGATGGTGCTCATGGTCCAGTACCTTCCTGCCCACCGCGAGGACGGCACTCAGCTCCTCGGTGCCGCCCTCGGCGCCCTGGTACCCAGTCCACGCAGCGCGGGCTACGTGTCCATCCCCCTGCTCGGACTCGTTGGGATATCGGCATCTTCCACCCGATCACCTCCATGCCCGGCTGGCTCCAAGGCTTAGCGCAAGTCTTCCCCGTCTGCTGGCTCGGCCTCGGAAGTGCTCGTCTCCCCGCCGGTCTGGACATGTTCACACCGAAGAAAAACCTGTCTCACCAGGCTTTCTTCTATGCGCGCTGAAGATAACCGTCTCGATATGTGTGGCGCTCGACCCGGATATACATGCGCTCCATAACCCGCACGTCTCGTGCCGACGGAACCGCACTTTCCTCCCCATGCGCCCGAGGGGCCTGTCGAGGTTGGTAGTCACCGGGTCTCTAGCAGGCCGAGTTGGCGGAGGCTGTCGATGGTGTCGGTGATCGTGGTCCGCGCTGCGCGTGGCTGCCAGTCGAGGTCCTGCTTGGCGCGGTCGTTGTGGATCGTCAGCGGTGTCGGCTCGTCGCCGGAGCCTCTTTGAGAGTGACACTAGCGCCGGCGGCGCCGAGGTGGTCGTGGATCGCCTCGGCCAGGCCCAGCCAGGTGATCGTCGGCCCGTCGGCCAGCAGCAGGTAACGCTTGCCGGCCGCGTCCGGCATGGCCGCCGCCTTGAGATGGGCGTCCGCCACATCGCGGACGTCGGCCACCCCGAAGCGCTGGCGCGGCAACGCCGACATGGTGCCCTCTGAGAGTGCCAGCGCCGCCGGGGCCTGAGCCGCCACTGAAGGGCCCAACGAGGTCCTTGGCTTGTGCCGCTTGCGAGGGCCCCGGCTGGTGCGGCCAATAGTCCTGCAACTATGGCGACGGTCAACGCCGCTGATGTCGCCTTCCGTGCTTGGCCACCCAGGTCCGTTTCCGCCACAGCGAAGACCGGGCCTACTACGACCGCAAGCTCAAGGACGGCAAGACCAACAAAGAAGCCCGGCGCTGCCCGAAAAGGCGCGTCAGCGACGCCATCTTCGCCCACCTGGTGGCCGACGCCAAGCGCAAGGCCGATGCCGCCGAGGCGGGCCCGAGAGGGCAAAGGGGGAACGGCTCTGTCTCCAGCGTGACCGGCTCACACCCCCAGCGCCAGCTCTTCGGACAAGCCACTCCCGGGCCCGCCGCCACCATACCGCGTCGGACGGCCTCCAAGAACTCGAAGGCTCAGGACCTGGTCTAGAAGAAATCCCGAAAAGCCTCTTGGCAGCAATACCCGTCTCGCTCTGTCCCCGAGGCGAAGTCGACAAACAGCCGGGCGACCGCGCCAGATTTGGGGTTACGGCGCCACCTGTTCTGGCACAGTCTCGTCGGAGTTCTGTACCGCTACCGCCAGGCCGCCTCCGGCGCCTGGGGTCCGGGAGGGCTCGACGAACCCCCTTTGCCAGCGCAGCAGACGGACGGCGCGGCCGGGCCACGTGCGTCCGTTCTAGGTTCCGGTCTTCGGCCGGCTGCGATGACCTGGTATCTTTTGGGCAGATCATGCTAAGTGACTGGGGCACTGACATAGCCGCTTCGGGCCGGCTGGTGGCGACGGACGCCTTGGACCACCAGTTCGACAACCCGTCCGAGGAGCTGCTCTGGCAGATCATCTCGGGTTTGACTGCCGGAGACAACTATTTCGTCATGGTGCAGCATGTACCCGACTCTTCAAAGGACGGGACGTACATCCAGACGGCAGCCCTCCGCGATGGGCGCTTCACCGTGGAGTACCAGGACGGCGATCTGCAACACCACTTCCACGCCGAGGTCGATAACGTTCGGCGGGCGTACGAGGTCGTTGTCGCTTGGGCCTTCGGGCGCCCCGAATGGCGGGAAATGCTCGCTTGGGAGCCCGATTACTGAGGCCGCTTGGGACGTCTCTGGCACAGTAGCGCCGAACCGATCGCGCGCACTCTCATCGACGCGGCAACCCGAGGATCCGGCGCACATCGCCGGGCGGCGTACTGCGACGATCTGTCTGCCGTTCGGTGCGGTCAGGGATCGCCACTCGCTCTCGCCGTCCGTTTCGCCATTCCTTATCTCACTCTTTCGAGGTGCTCGTGGCCCCGTCCGAGGCAAGCGATAAGGAGCCTTAGGCGTCAGAGCGCGGTTGCCTACGTGGTGGGCATAATGTTTCGCAGAGGTTCTTCCGCTGGGAGCGACATCGGCCTGTCGCACCTGCCCGTCGCCGAGCTCGACGACTCTCCACTGGCCGGCGGTCGTTTGGGAGGTTCACGACAACGAACGGGGAACGAACGGACCCCGCCGCCTCCGCCAACGACCTGGGATCGACACCGACGTGGTTGACTGGACGCCTCAGACCCCGTCGTAAGCGGGGCATGAGCCCCAACGAGTGGAGGTGCCCAGTGGCCGAACCCACGCAGCCCGCACAGCGAATGGTAGTGACCCACTTCATCGTCTCCGATGACGTCGAGCGCTCCCGGCGCTTCTATACCGAGGTACTCGGCGGCACGGTGCTCTTCGGCCCAGAGCCGACCAATATCGCACTCGCCAACAGTTTCATCGTCATCAACGTCGGCGGAGGCCCCACCGACGACAAGCCCACGGTCACCCTTGAGACGCCAAGCGACCCCGACCGGGTCAGCAGCTTCCTCAATATCCGGGTCGCGGACATCCACGCCGTGTACGCCGAATGGAGCGCCCGGGGCGCGCAGTTCCTGTGGCCCGCCGGCTGGCCACCGATCACCCCCGGCGGGCAATCCGACTGAACCCCGTCTCATCGGTGTCACGAAGACGGACATCGCATCTGACCCGGAGGGCAGCGCGGAACTCGAGATGACCAGCACGGGCACCGACGCAGCCCGGTCCGTCCCCCCTCTGAGCTGATTCCCGCCCCGCCCAGCTGCAGCCGGCTGGCGAGCCACCCGTCGGTGGCACTTGCACCGTCGAGTGACTCAAGGCGAAGCGATTTCGGCCACCCATGGCCTTTCCGCCTGGCTGCCCGCCGACCAGACGATCAGGCGCCAGTCAGTTCGCCCACTCGACCTGCCGCTGTCGAGTGGCTCACGATCGGTTGGTGGCACCGGAGCGTTCGGCGATATCCTACGCGTCCGGTTCATCGGCCTGAACTCTCTGAGGAACCTAACTAACATCACCACCAAGAACCCGCGCCCATCACCAATTTACACCGAGATTGGGATGCCACCTTCTTCCCGATCATCAGTTGGAGAGTGGAAATCTCGAGTGTGTAGTCGGTGAATGGCTTGCTGATGAAAATCCCCGCGTTGTTGATCAGACTGTCGACGCGTCCAAAGCGATTGACCGCCTGTTCCACGATCATCTGAGCGGTCTCGACGTCTGCAATGTCACCCCTCACCGTGATGAAATCGGGCGCGTCGGAAGGGTCGATCGAGCGCGACGAACCAACGACCGCATATCCGGCGCTACGGGACCCTTCTACCAGGCCTGCGCCGATGCCTTGAGAGGCTCCGGTGACGATGATGAATATGCCTTTGTTCAACCAGTCGAGGCTGTCGGCCCCGGTCTCGATTTTGACGGCGGTGCGGAACGTGTATTCACTTGCGTCGACATCTTCCCCGCGTCCGAGCCGCTCGAGGACCGCCGTGCTTCCGTGCCGCACACTTTGAGATTGAACGTAGAGCAAATCTCCGCGTTCGGTTTCAAGCGTGTAGCGGACGTCGCCGAGTGCTGTGCCATCCGGAAGAATGATCTGCCAATCGGCGCTCGCTCCCGGAAGCAGTGTCCCGCGCAGCTCAGGTCCGCTGAAGGTCCCGCCGGTCAACGGAACGATGCGCCGGTGACCAGCGGAGATCTCGCCGACATCCTGGGGATCGCCGACACTCGCTTCCAAGCGGTAGATCAGGTCCAGGCGTGGATCGGGAAGGTGACTGTTCACGGCTTCACTCCTGGTTTGGTCTCGGTCGCCTCCAGCCTTTGTGCCGACTGCTTGTCGGCGCTCCAGAGTTTCAGGGCCTCGCCACCGGATGCAAGCTGACGCGCGATGGCTGATCCGGTCCCTCCCGTGCCGATGATCGCGGTAGTCATGATCGAAGCTCTCTCAGCGTCACCGAGCTAGCAACAGCGCCTGGGAGCATCAGCGTCCCCGCCGGCTCACCCTCCGACCGAAGCAGGAGCTCACTCGGGCCCCTCGGCGGACGTGGTAGATGGCCAGTGATCGGGCGTCCAGTCCCCCTCTGGATCCGTGGTTTGCCCCACTTCGATCAGATGACCGTCGGGATCGCGGATGTAACAACGGATCTCGTACTGGTGCTGTTTCGGCGGCGTCAGGAACTGAGCACCCCGTGCGTTCCATTCGGAGTACACAGCGTGGATGTCAGCGACCCGGATATTGAGGAAGCTGCTGACCCGGTTGGGATCGCCGGGCGTCTCCAGGGTGACCTCCGGCTTGTCGTCGGTCGGGCCTCCGCCTACATTGATGATGATCCAACTGTTCGCCAGTGCGACATAGGTCAGCCCTCCGGGGCCGAGGAAGGCGATCCTGCCTCCGAGCACTTCGGTGTAGAAGCGCCGAGAGCGCTCGACATCGTCCGAGACGATGAAGTGGGCCAGCACAATTCCCTCTGGGGGCGCTGCGAGCTCGGCCATCTGCTACCTCCACGGGTTGGGTCGATCGACCGCTTGCGACGGGCTCAGCGGCCAATGTCGCGACGAATGCAGATCTCGTCTCGTCATGCCCGTGTTACCTGGGCCCGCATTGGTCGCGTCGGCGGGGGCATCTTGGCGATCTCCATGCGGAGCGCCTTGAAGGCCGAGTCGAAGATCGACGAGAAGGTCGGGAACGGCTGGATGGTGTCGCTCAGCACTTCCAGCGGGACGCGGGCACGTATGGCCAGCGTCGCCTGCTGCAGCCACTCACCGGCCTCAGGTCCGAGGGCATAGGCACCGGTCAAGCGGACGCCGTCGCTGAGCAAGGTCAAGAAGCCGTTCGACTCGGCGTAGGAGTGGGTGTACGTCGCGGTCTTGGGCAACTCCGATAAGAGCATCGTGGTGCTGTAGGGCGCCTCCGCGGTGCCGACCGCGGCAGCCTGAGGGTGGGTGTAAGTGACGCGTGGTACCGCCTCGTAGTTTGCCGGGTGGCTCTCTCCAGCGATGTTCGCTGCCACGACGTCGCCTTCGTACTCGCCGACATGGGTCAGGGGCCATATTCCGTTGACGTCACCGATGGCCCAGATCCGCTCGCTGGCACGCAGGTATTCGTCGACCCGGATCCCGTGCGGGTCGGCCTCGATGCCGACGGTCTCGAGCCCTATCCCCTCGACACGCGGATGCCGGCCGGTGGACACCAGCAGTCGCTCACCTCGCGCCTCGGTGCCGTCCGAGAGCTTCAAGACGTAGTCGTCCCCGTCCCGCAACGCCTCGGACGCGCGGACTCCAAGGCGCAATTCGATCCCGTCCCGCCGCAGTGCCTCGGCGAGCGCCTTGCCCAGTGGCGCGGGCTCTCGGGGAATGACGCGATCGGAGGCCTCGACCAGCACCGTCTCGCCACCGAGCCGCCTCACCACCTGTGCGATCTCGACACCGGCCGATCCACCGCCGAGAACGATCAGGCGGCGGGGGACGGCCTTCATGCCCGTCGCCTCCCGCGTGCCCCATACCCCGTCCAGACCGTCGAGCCCGGGGACGGGCGGCACGACAGGATCCGAGCCAGTCGCGACGACGATGTGCTCAGCAGTGTGCCGGGTGCCGTTCACCTCGACCACTCCGGGCCCGGCGAGTCGGCCGACGCCACGGATGAGAGCGATGCCCCGGTCCGCCAGCCATCGTTCCTGTCCCGCATCGGAATAGTCGGACACCATGAAGTCCCGCCAGTCCAGCGTCGCCTCTACGTCCACTTGGGCACTGGCACCAACGTCGCGGGCGCCCTGGACTGCCTCCCCCGGGCGCAAGAGAGACTTAGACGGGATGCAGGCCCAATAGGAGCACTCGCCGCCGACCAGCTCCCGCTCGACCACTGCGACCCGAAGCCCTCGCGCGGCGATGGCGCCCGCGCAGTGCTCGCCTGGTGCGCCGCCGCCCAGCACGATCACGTCGAAATCGCTCACTCCGGCGTCTCCTGACCGCTCTGCTCGCGCACCATGTACTCGGCGTACCAGTCGGGCCAATCCGGGTCAGCCTTGCCGAGCCGCTTCTCGTGCTCGCCGTGGGCCGTCTCGGCGCGTCGCAGCGCCCCGGCCAGGTCACCGGCAGAGTTGAACGAAGTGATGGTCGGAGCGAGCCGGCCCGGGAGGCGCTCGGTCACCTCTTGGAGCAACCAGCTGTTGCCGTCCGGGTCTTCGAACGTCGCAAAGGAGCTATAGCTCTTGTGATCCGGATCCGGCCCGCCGACCCGACCACTCGCCCCCACGGGATCGAGCTGCGCCCCCGGCGCTCCGGAATGGAACACCTCACTGACCTTGGCTCCCCGGCTCATGAGTTCCTCACGCCCGGCATCAACGTCGGACACGATCAAGTAGAGGCCATGGGCAGAACCGGGTGGGGCACCCGTGATTTTGGTGCCGAACTGCACGGAGCACAGCGAACCGGGGGGCGTGAACTGCACGACCCGGAAGCCGTTGTCGTAGGAGAAGTCGGCGTCGAGCCTCCATCCGAGGCCGGCGTAGAACACCTTGGAGCGGTCGGCGTCAGCCACGGGGATGACGACCACCTCAAGCTTCAGGTCGACAGCTGCGCTGTTTGCCATCCCGCCGGTTTCGCCATCCTGTCCGTCGACGGTGCTCATCCCGGTCTCCTCTGGTCGGCTCTGGTTGCATTGTCGCGCCAGATCGGCTGCCTTGCACCTGGGAGTGTCCCAGTTCTCGGCGTTCGACGTCACCCCAGCCTGCGAGCCTTCGAAGAGCAGTTCACGGGTCCATGGCTGGACCCTCCCCGTTCAGCCCGCGAACGACGAGAGACTCCACGACGTCGGAGACCCGGACGGCAGAAAGGCACCCACCCTCCCTGCCTGGAGCGCGCCGAGCTCTGAACCGGATCCTTAATATCAAGGGCACGGTCCGGCTCCCGAAGAAAGCACCAAGACCGAGACGAAGCGACGACCGTCGCCTTGGGCCCCGCTCCGCTTCCGCAGGTTCCGGGTTCTTTGGCTGGCCCAATTGGGATCGAACGTCGGGCCCTGGATGCAAGCAGTCGCGGACCAGTGGCTCCTCGTCGACCGCGATGCCTCCCTCGTGGCCTTGGTCCAGACCGCGAGCCTGCTGTCCGCCTTGTTCTTTTCCCTCCCGGCCGTCTTGTTCTTTTCCCTCACGGCCGGGGTGTTCGCCGACACCCCAGACCGTCGGCGTCCGCTCTGTGCCACGAGAACATCAACGTGTTCGATTTCGAGCTCTGCGATGACGAGATCGCATCGGTCGACGCGTTCGACAAGGGAGGAGGTGGACGGGTGGGCCCGAACCCTGACACCTACGAAGGAGCCTGACGCCCATCCTTGCTTCGCCCCTGTCCGGTAGCACGCCCGGGCTAGCGGGCAGAGTGGGAGATGAACCGAACCGTGACCGCCTCGTTGGAGGTCAATGTCCTAGCCCCGGCCCGACTAGCTGTCCAGGTGGCGGTGGCCGACCCCGACGGATATCGAGCCGACGAGACGATCACGATGACCCTCGACGACCACGGGGTCCAATGGAGCCAGCTGGGCGCACCGCACAGTGGCCGGATCTGGCTGGTCGACGCCGGGCCCGGCGTGCTGCGGGTCGACTACAGGGCCACCCTCACGGCCTCGCCCGAGGCCCCGCCGGCCGATGCCGTCGAAGAACTGCTGTACCTACGCCCGAGCCGGTACTGCGAGTCCGACCGGCTCATTGGGTTCGCGTCCCGACATTTCCGGGACATCAACGAACCGCACGATGTCCTTGCCGCTGTGTCTTCCTGGGTTGGTACGCAGTTGGAATACGTCTCGGGCAGCAGCGGGCCCACCGATGGCGCCGTCGACACGCTCCTGGCTGCCCGGGGCGTGTGCCGGGACTACGCGCACCTCGCTGTGGCGCTCCTGCGGGCCATGGAGATCCCCGCCCGGTTGGTGGCCGTATACGCCCCCGGCCTATCCCCGATGGACTTCCACGCCGTCGCCGAGGCCTGCCTCGATGGTGCCTGGTACGTCGTGGACGGTACTCTCCTGGCGCCGCGCCAGTCACTGGTCCGCATAGCCACTGGCCGGGATGCCGCCGATACCTCGTTCCTCTCCAGCTACGGTGCCCCCGTCATCCTGGGGCCGATGACCATCACCGCTACCGTCGAAGGAGACCTGCCGATCGATGACGTGCGCGCGCTCGCCCAGCTCCGTTGACCGGTACTCTTCGGCCAGCGTCCTGCCACCCAGCAACAGCCCTCTCGATGCCAGCGGCAGGCCCTAGGTCTTGTTCGTCGGCGCAGAGTTATTGTCCCTTCTGCGCCTTCGAGTGTTGGGCGCTCGTCATGGTGTCTCCTGCTCGGCCTGGTGCCGCTGGCTCGCGATGCCAGCGCCCAAGAGATCGCCGCTCATGACCAAACCACGGCCGAGCTAGTGTTGCTGACCTGCTGCCTGGTGGTGCGCAACTGGCGAGTGCTCGACGCCTTCGAGGCCCGGGAGGCGGACGACGCCCGGCGGGCCGCCAACGGCCTCGGTCCCCGCCGGCGCAAGCGCCGCCGCCACGCCCTGGCCGAGCTCGCCGACGCGGGCGCCGGGCCCTAAGCCCCGCACGCACAGCACCCCACCGGGGTGCGGGGGCCCCGACGGCGGCACGGGCCTGACGTCATGGGGAGAGGTCCACCACAGCCAGGCTTGACCTGGTGCGCCCGGGCCCCGCCAGCCAGTGGCTACCGCGCTCCCGCCATAACGGTCACTGCCAAATGTGAAGATGTTGACGTCCCAAGTGCGAAGACGTCTCTGGTGGCGGGGGCAAGATTAACGCGCTAGCTCCAACCGGCGTGGCCCTGTCGGAAGCGGTCCTGTACGTATGATTACCCAGGTCGGCGGCTTGCTATGGACCCAAGGCCCGGCACTACCCGCCCGGCCCTGTACCCGGCGCTGGGCGGTTCAGCGGGCCGGAGTGAGCACGCTGACGAGGTCCGATGCGAACTTGCGTTGCGAGGCCAACAGCTCCTCGGCCACCTCGAAGACCGCACCGAGGCCCTCGACGACGTCGGAACGTGCCGGGACGAAGGGAAAGCCTGGGAACCTGGGTACGACCTTGCCGATTACATCGACCCACGTGGTCAGCACGTCCAGGGTGAAGCTTTGCGCCTGGCTTGCCGAGGCAATGAGCTCGTCAAGAACGGCCGCAGAGAGCACGGCGGCCCTCGGGGCACTGGCCGCGGGCCTGGTGGGCCGGGGAAGGTCGACGGGGGCAACGTTAGCTGCCCTATCTGGAAGTCGGCGCACCCTTGGCGCCGCCGGCCGATGTGACGTAGTGGCTTCACGAGAACGGGAGGTGCCGCTTCGCCCGGCCCGGCGGGTGGCAACAACCGCTGCCGGACGGGCTGCGTCGCTCTCCCTCGCCTTCTCGGTTTGGTTCGCCTTTGCCGGAGAGGCCTCGCTTGTAGCCGCTCCGCCTTCACCTTCAGCTGTCTCGGCTTTCACGGACCCCTCTGCCTGTACGGAGACTTTGGAGTTACTGGGTGCGGTGGGTTCGGTCATGTCAGACTCCTCTCTCGGGCTGTCATGCTTAGTATAGTAGGCAAATGCTCTATATATCAAGCGTCCGCCCGTGACGAGCCCGCGGTCGACCGGGCCCAACCAAGTTTCGTACCGCCCTGTTCGCCACGGTGCAAGCTCGCCCGAACCAACAAGCTCTCCCGTCTCAGACCTAGTGCTTGGTCGGTATTGAGCGCGGCCTCGCCAAGGGCGGGCCGCTGGTGCCCCGTATTGCCTGGCCGGAGTGGTGTCCGTGGCCACATAGACTTTTTGGGCCGGTAAGGTCCGTCATCCGTCGGAGGCATGCTCCGGCGGGGAGAGGCGGAAGCGCCGCCACCGCCGGACGGCGACTTAAACTGGGCCGTTAACAGCTGGCCAGGCCGCCAGGCCAGGGCAAGACACGCGAGGTGTCAGTGTGCGCCCACTGCTCCTGAGTGGCGGTCGAGGAAGCTATAAACGTCGGTGAGGTCCACTCCGAGTTGCGGGCGGAACACGACCGTGTCGCTCGGCAGGCCCGACACGAAGTTGCTGTGGTCGCGTGCCGACGGCCACGCCATATTCGCCCAGCGCGCCGCGGCATCAGGCGCTGGTCTACGGCAGCACGACGGGTCCGGACAAGTCGACACCGCCCGTAGCTTGCTGTCGGAACCGCGGAACCAGTGAGCCGTCGCCTCCGGCGTGCCCACTGTGACGGCATCACCGTCATTGCGGTCAAGGTCGACGTGGGTAACACACCAGAACGTCCCCGTCACCGTCTTGGTGTACTGGTAGTGCAAGGCGTAGGAGTCTTCCGACTCGAACGTCTGACGCGAGCTCCACCACCGGCACAGCCGCTGGCCCTCGATGGTGCCGTCGCTATCGGACGGCAAGAGGACGCCGTCGTTCTCGTACGCCTTCCAAATCACCCCGTCGGGATCGGACCGTTGGAAGTGGACGCGCACGCCGAAGTGCCGCGTGATCAGGTTGGTGAGCCGGTGCGCCGCCATCTCGTAGGAGATGTAGAAGACCTCGCTGAAGTCTTCGACCGAGATGTCTTCGCGAGCCTTGGCGTCGCCGAGGACCCCAACGGCAGCCGCCTCGGGGGCGAGCAGGGCACCAGCGAAGTAGTTGGCCTCCACTCGCTGACGCACGTAACCCTCGATGTCGACAGGATCCTGGTGACCAAGAGCGAAGTGCCCGAGCGTTTGGGCAATGACCGACCGCGAGGAGCGCCTCCCTCCGGCGGCGTTGCGCTGGGGGACGTAGATCACCCGGCGCCGAACGTCGCTGATCGACCGGGTCGAGGCTGGCAGGTCTTGCACCCGGGCGATCGTGAACCCGAAGTACCTAGCCACGTCGGTCAGGTTGCCCTCGAGTACGGCGCCCGGGCCGCTGTAGCCGACGGCGGCGAGCCCCTGCGAAGCCGTTTGCTCGATCTCTTCGAAGTAGTTGTCGCGCCCGCGCATCTCCTCGCGCATGGCGGCGTTCGCAGCGCGAGCCCCGGCCGGGCCCACCCCAGGGGCACCGGTCGACGCAGTCGGGGGGCCCAACGACGATAGTTCTCGGACCTTGGCAAACAGGGTCACGACGTGCTCCAACGCCGCGTTGTCGAGGCGGGCGCTCGGCCGGAGGTATGGCAGCCGCAGCGCCTGGTAGCGAGGATCGTCTTGCATGTGCGCTAGCGCCACCTCCAGCTCGGCCCTTCGGCTGGGAGTGCTCGCTGCCAGCAGGTCACTAGAGCGACAACCGAGCGCGGCTGCTAGCTGGTTGATGGTCGACAGACGTGGCTCGCAGCGGCCGTTCTCCAACTGCGACAAGTACGAGGGCGGCCGTCCCACGGCCTGGCTCAAGGCCCCGAGGGTCATTCCTGCCTGGCGCCGCAGGTGCCGGAGGCAGTGCCCGAAGACAAGCGGGTCAAGGGCGTCGGAAGTTCCCACTGCCAAAAGTATTGCATTAGTTTGGTCTAAGCGCAAGTCTTCGGAATGTTTGACTCGATAGAACGACGATTCTTCGGCAATGTGTTGCTCATGCGCAACACGCTAGGTATCAGCTACGTCCCTCATCCCGACGCCGAGCGGGTCCTCACGCCGGAGGCGGTCGAGTTCGTCGCTGGCTTGCATAGGACCTTCGATGCTCGCCGGCGGGCCCTCCTGGTTGCCCGGGCGGAGCGCCAAGCCCGCTTCGATGCGGGGGGGCGCCCCGACTTCCTGCCCCAGACGGTCGGTGTCCGCAACGGGTTCTGGACGGTCCCGGAGGCGCCCAAGACGCTGTCGGACCGACGGGTCGAGATCACCGGACCGGCCGAACGAAAGATGATGATCAACGCCCTCAACTCGGGGGCCAAGGTCTTCATGGCCGACTTCGAGGACGCCAACTCCCCGACCTGGGACAACGTCATCAAGGGCCAGGTCAATCTCCAGGATGCGGTGCAGGAGACGATCGAGCTAGTCACCCCGGACAAGACCTACAGACTGGCCGACGAGACCGCGACGTTGGTGGTGCGGCCCCGGGGCTGGCACCTGCCCGAGAAGCACTTCAAAGTGGACGGCGGGCCCATCTCGGCCAGCTTGTTCGACTTCGGGTTGTACCTGTTCCACAACGGCCGCGAGGCCCTGTCCCGGGGTTTCGGGCCCTATTACTACTTGCCCAAGCTGGAAGGCCACCTAGAGGCTCGGCTGTGGGATGACGTCATGTCGGCCGCCGAGGATACCCTCAGGCTGGACCGCGGGTCGATCAGGGCGACGGTGCTCATTGAGACGATCACTGCCGCGTTCGAGATGGACGAGATCCTCTACGAGCTGCGAGACCACATCTGCGGTCTCAACGCCGGCCGGTGGGACTACATCTTCAGTGTCGCCAAGCGTTTCCACGCCGATCCCGCCTTCGTGCTGCCGGACCGGTCGCTGGTGACGATGACGACCCCGTTTATGCGGGCCTATACCGACCTCTTGGTCCAGACCTGCCACAGGCGGGGCGCCCACGCCATCGGCGGCATGGCCGCGTTCATCCCGAACCGGCGCAACCCGGAGGTGACCGAGAGGGCGCTGGCGAAGGTGGCCGAGGACAAAAAGCGCGAGGCGGCCGATGGCTTCGACGGGACCTGGGTCGCCCACCCCGACCTGGTGCCTACGGCCATGGCCGAGTTCGACGCCGTCCTCGGTGGCCAACCCAATCAGCTGGACCGCCAACGACCTGAGATCCATGTCGGCCGGGCCCGGTTGCTCACGGTCGACCACCCGCGGGACGGGATCACGACGGCCGGGCTGGCTACGAACATCTCGGTCGGTCTCCGTTACCTGGCCTCATGGCTGTCGGGGACCGGCGCGGCCGCCATCGACGACCTGATGGAGGATGCCGCCACGGCCGAGATCAGCCGGGCCCAGGTTTGGCAATGGGCCCACCACCGCATGACCCTCGCCGGGCCGGACGGGACCGTGGTCACCAAAGACCTGGTCCGCGACCTCCTGGACGAAATCGTCGAGCAGCTGACCGCCGACGGTACCTACCACGCCGACCTGCTGAGCCAAGCCCGCGACGTGTTCGAGCAGGTGGCTCTGGCCGACGACTTCCCGACCTTCCTGACCCTGGCGGCTTACGAGCTGCTCCCTTGAGGCCCTGAAACCCCCGCACTCCGAAAGGACCAAACCCTCCCATGACCGTGTTCAAAGGATTCCTCCGGGGCGAGGTGTCAGCCGGCACTGCCGACGGGCCAACCCCTCCCATGACCACCCCCCATGAGACCGCCGCCGCCGAGATTTCGTGGCACTGGGCCCATGATCGCCGCTGGGCCGGCATAAAGCGCACCTACAGCCCGGCTGACGTCGTCCGCTTACGCGGCTCGGTCCATGTGGAGTGCAGCCTGGCCCGCCAGGGCGCCGAGCACCTTTGGTGGTTGCTGAACAACGAGGACTACGTCAGTGCCCTCGGCGCTCTGACGGGCGGCCAAGCCGTGGAGATGGTCAAGGCCGGCCTCCAGGCCATCTACCTGTCGGGCTGGCAAGTTGCCGCCGACGCCAACCTTTCCGAGAACGTGTACCCCGACATGAGCCTCTACGCCGTCAACAGCGTCCCCGCCGTGGTCCGTCGCATCAACAACGCCCTTCGCCGTGCCGACCAGATCGAATGGGCCGAACGAGCCGGAAGTTCTGCCCACCCGAGCGGCGCCTCCCATCGTCGCTGGATGGTGCCTATCGTCGCCGACGCCGAAGCCGGCTTTGGCGGTGCTCTCAACGCTTTCGAGCTCATGAAGGCCATGGTCGAGGCGGGGGCGGCGGGCGTACACTTCGAAGACCAGCTGTCCTCGGAGAAGAAATGCGGGCACATGGGCGGCAAGGTCCTGGTCCCCACGTCGCAGCACATCCGTACCCTCAACGCCGCCCGCCTCGCCGCCGACGTGTGCGGTGTCCCGACGCTGGTCGTGGCCCGCACCGACTCGCTCGGGGCAAACCTGCTCACCAGCGACGTCGATGAGCGCGACCGGCGGTTCTGCACCGGCGAACGATCCCCCGAAGGCTTCTTTTACCAGCGACCGGGGATGGACGTCGCCCTCGCTCGCAGCTTGGCGTACGCCCCATATGCCGACATGATGTGGTGCGAGACGTCGACGCCTGACCTGGAGCAGGCCCGTGAGTTCGCCGAGCGCGTCAAGGCCGAGTACCCAGACAAAAGGCTGGCTTACAACTGCTCCCCCTCCTTCAACTGGAAGAAGAACCTCGATGACCGGACCATCGCCCGCTTCCAGAGGGAGCTGGGTGCCATGGGCTACACCTTCCAGTTCGTCACTCTGGCCGGCTGGCATGTCCTCAACCAGTCGACCTTCGAGTTGGCCCACGGCTACGCCCGCCGGGGCATGAGCGCCTACGTGGAGCTACAGCAACATGAGTTCGACCTCGAGGTGGAGGGCTACACCGCCACGCGCCATCAGCGCGAGGTGGGCGCCGGGTACTTCGACGACGTCATGACAACGCTCAGCGGCGGGTCGGCGTCGACGCTCGCCCTGGCTGGCTCAACCGAGGAAGCCCAGTTCGAGACGGAAGAAGCCCAGTTCCAGGCCACCGCCTGACCCGCCCGCTATCGGCCAGTTCCTAAAGAAAGCAGGACCGACTTTGACAACCACCCATCTATTGAGCACTAACCGCGACTTGCTGGAGTGGGTCGACCACTGGGCACAGATCTGTGGGCCTGACCGGGTCCTGTGGTGCGACGGTTCGGCTGCCGAGTACGAACAGTTCTGCGACCTCCTGGTGCGGGCCGGGACCTTCGTCCCCCTGTCAGAACACAGGCGGCCGCGCAGCTATTGGGCCAGCTCCGACCCGGGGGACGTGGCGCGGCTCGAGGACCGGACGTTCATTTGTTCCAAGGTGGAAGAGGACGCCGGGCCCACCAACAACTGGGCCGAGCCGTCCGAGATGAAGGACCGGCTGAGGGCGCTGTTCGCCGGCAGTATGAAGGGCCGCACGATGTACGTGGTGCCGTTCTCCATGGGCCCCCTCGGTTCGCCCATCTCCCAGATAGGTGCCCAGCTGACCGACTCCGCCTACGTCGCCGTCAGCATGTCCATTATGACCAGGATGGGGAAGGTCGTTTTGGACGCCCTCGGTGACGATGGCTCGTTCGTGCCCTGCGTCCATTCCCTGGGCGCGCCTCTTTCCCCCGGCGAAGCGGACGCCCCCTGGCCCTGCAACCCCGGCACCAAGTACATTGCCCACTTCCCCGAGACCAGGGAGATCTGGTCGTACGGGTCGGGTTATGGCGGCAACGCCCTGCTGGGCAAGAAATGCTTCGCCTTGCGCATCGCCTCGGTCATCGGCCGGGACGAGGGCTGGCTGGCCGAGCACATGCTCATCGTCAAAGTGACCAACCCCGAGGGGCGGTCCCATTACATGTGCGGCGCCTTCCCATCTGCGTGCGGCAAGACCAACCTGGCCATGATGGTCCCGACGGTCCCGGGTTGGCAAGTCTCCACGATCGGCGACGACATCGCCTGGATGAAGATCGGGCCCGACGGCCGGCTATGGGCGGTCAACCCCGAGGCCGGCTTCTTCGGCGTGGCCCCGGGGACGAGCGCGCACACCAACCCCAATGCCATGGAAATGTTGTCCCACGACACGATCTTCACCAACACCGCTCTCACCGACGATGGCGACGCGTGGTGGGAAGGCATGACCGACGAGCCGCCCGAGCACCTGACCGACTGGCAGGGCCGGTCGTGGCAGCGCGGCTCGGACCGCAAGGCGGCCCACCCGAATGCACGCTTCACGGTCCGCGTCACGCAATGCCCGTCGTTCTCCCCCGAATGGGAGAACCCTGTTGGCGTCCCTATCTCGGCCATCCTCTTCGGCGGCCGGCGCTCGGACGTGGTACCGCTCGTGACCGAGGCGCGCAGCTGGTCTCACGGAGTGTTCCTCGGGTCGGTCATGGCATCGGAGACGACCGCGGCACAGGCTGGCGCGGTCGGGAAGCTGCGGCGCGATCCCTTCGCTATGTTACCGTTTTGCGGCTACAACATGGCCGACTACTTCGGCCACTGGTTAGACGTGGGGGACGCCATGTCTCCCGGGTCCCTACCACGGCTGTACTACGTCAACTGGTTCCGCAAAGGTGCGGACGGCCGGTTCCTATGGCCCGGCTATGGCGAGAACAGCCGGGTCTTGCGGTGGATCTTCGAACGCTGCGAGGGGCAAGCCGCGACCGAGGAGACGCCGATCGGCTTGGTCCCCCGGTCCCTCGGCACCGACGGGCTCGATGTCGACCTGGCCGAGCTTTTGAAGGTGGACCGCGAGGAGTGGCGCGCCGAAGTTGAGAGCATCGAGGAGCACTACGCCGTCTTCGGTGACCACCTGCCAAAGGCACTGATCGCCGAACTCGACGACTTGCGTAGCCGGCTGCGTTGACGAAGGGCG
Source organism: uncultured Acidimicrobiaceae bacterium (assembly GCA_964481925.1). Classification (GTDB taxonomy): domain Bacteria; phylum Actinomycetota; class Acidimicrobiia; order Acidimicrobiales; family Palsa-688; genus Fen-671. The sequence continues at coordinate 2,135 of CAYZVQ010000060.1, read as the reverse complement.
ATGGGCGCGCTCACCGGCTCGCCCCCGTCGTACGCAAACAGCGGAGCACCGCCAGTTGGTGCCGCAAGACGAGGATCTCGGCGTCCTTCGAGAAGGCGTTGACCCGGTGGGCGCGGACTAGCCCGAGCGGGCCTGTCTGCCCTGGCAACCGTGGTCGGAGTGGAACTTTGTGCCCACGAGGCGCAGCCGGCCACGGCTGACCGCAGCCGCCTGCAGGGCGTCTAGGCACAGATCGGTACGCAGGTGGTCTGCTATCGACCACCCCGCCAGGCGGCGGGAGAAAACGTCCAGCACAGAGGCCACGAACAGCCAGCCCTAGCCGGTGGGGACATAGGTTATGTCGCCCACCCAGAGCTCGTCCTTGCCCTTCGCACTGAAGTCGCGTTCGACCAGGTCGGGAGCGGCGGTGGCGTCCTTGTCCCGCCGTGTCGTCACCAGCTTGCGCCGCCCGTGCTTAATCCGCCTCGTCGTCGGCCTCAAGCCCGTGGTGGTCTGCCACCACGCCTCGGCCCAGTCGTCGAAACGCGTCCGGGCCTGCGCCGGGTCTACGAACTCGCCACGGACCAACCCACCGCCCATGCCCGCGAGGAAGCGCCGGGCATCGTCGAGGCGGTCGAAGGTGACTGACCTGGTGCGGCCGTTAAGTGTCCCCGAACCGCTAGCAAGGACGTCGGTGGACCGGCACGCGGGGGCGCCTGATCTGACTCGAATGGTGACGGTCGTTTTCACCGGAAAGCCGCCATCAACTTTTCTGTCGAGACTTTGTCACCTTCGACATAGGGGTTATCGCTCGCGACCAGTCCGAACAGGGCGTACAGCCTGTCTAGGGCGATGTACGCATCCCTTTCCGGGTCCCCCGTTGCCAGCCACGCTTCGTCCCAGGAGTCCGCACTGGCTGGCCTCACAAAGCCCGTGAAAGGGAAGGATGGGATGTCGCCTCGCCCCAAGCTGAGCTTGGACCCATCGGGCGACCACAACGCGTCCATGCTCACAGTGGCAGCGGGCTCGGGCAGCGGTATGCAACTAAAGGTCACCGGTGAGCAGCGCTCGGCTTGCTGGTGCTGCCAGACCGGTTCGGCGAAGGAGTTCACCGTGATGGCCAGCTGCCCGCCCGATGATGCTGCGACCGGCCCATCAGCGCCGTCAACCAGCACATTGCCGAGGGCGTGCGACTGCGCTCCGGGACCGGCAACCGTGTCGAGCAGCAGGCCGTTGTTGCGGACCGAGGAGTCGAAGGGTGACCCCGGGTTGCCCTGGATCACGGCGTAGCCGATCCCCCATCTCGGCCACCACCCCATGGGGAGCAGATAGGCAATGTCTCTTAGGAATCGCGCGACTTTTGGTTTACAGATCCAACGAAGTCGCTGGTAGGCGGCGTCTGCATATGCAGCCGCCAGGGGGCCGTCTCTTCAAAATGACCCTTACTAGCTCTCTGGCCCCGAGAAACTCGCCCCGTCGCGACCTTCGGGTTGGCGACCCGAAGCCCGGGGTGTGAGCTGCTTAGACCCCTCCACCTCGGGTAGGGCGAGCAGGGATGACGCGGCGCGCTTGGCGTTAGCTAGGTGGCTCAGCCGCCCGCTCACCCGGGCGAGGAGCAACGCTCCCTCGATGAGGGCAAGAGCCGCCGAGGCCGTCTCCGTGACGGAGGGCTCTGGCCATCCGTCAGCCCGAAGCCGTGCGGCGATAAGGCCCTCCCATTGGTCGAAGCACCGCGTCGCAGCGGCGCGTAGGCGTGGGCTGATGATGGGTGATTCGAGTGCGGTCGGCGCAACCGGGCAGCCCGGGCAGGTTCCCTCGGCAACGGGCCCCTGGGCCATGTCGAGGAAACGGGCGACGCCGAGCCCTGCGTTGCGCGCCCCGTCTAAAGCTTCGCGAAGGGCGTCAACGACGGCCTGGCCGGACGCCTCCAGCGCGGCCTCAGCTAGTTCTTCCATGCCCCCCGGAAAGTGGTGGTACAGCGACCCGTTGGACGCGCCGCTCTCCGCCAGCAGCTGCGCCCGCCCGGTGGCCGTGTAGCCCTGATCGCGCAGCAGCCGCGCCATGGTCTGCACCAGGTGCGCCCGAGTATCACGGTCGCGGACCACTGGTAGTCAGGGGCGCGGTGCCATTGCTGGCCCGTTTCCCCATCCCCCTTT
>CAYZVQ010000059.1:0-19419 GCA_964481925.1 uncultured Acidimicrobiaceae bacterium | reverse complement strand
GGTGGGCCTTGAGACGGCCCGGAAGAGGGAGAAAACCCAGAGAATATGTGACATTTTCGCCTTACAGGTACCGGCAATCAGCGAAAATACTGAACTTCTGACCGCCGGTCAGTACGCCGCGTTACGACGGGCCGTCGTCTCTTGGCATGGTTGCAGGAGAGACGGCCGACGCCACCGGCCCCGGACGGACCAGGGCCGTTAGCGGCAGTGACCGCAGAGGGCCGGCTATGCCCTCGCCCCTTAATCGGCCCGCATGGCCATGCGCACCACGTTCACGGCTTGCAGGCCTTTTGAGCTCTCTTGAACTTCGAACTCGACCGGCTCGTTCTCCTCCAGAGTCCGGTAACCCTGTCCTTGAATGGCCTTGTAGTGCACAAACACGTCGGGGCCGCCCTCTTGCGAAATGAAGCCGTAGCCTTTTTCCGAGCTAAACCACTTGACTGTGCCGGTTGCCATGTCGCTTGTCCTCTCCTTTCCTGGCCGTCCCGGGTGTCCAACACCTCGCCGGACGGCCGCCGGTTCGTTTCCGGGAGGGAACTTCTCGGTCGAATCGATGGCACCCTCGGAGCGATAAAGTACCACGGGAAAAGGCCGCCGCCAAGCAGTCTTGGGCCAGCCACGCAGCGCGGCCCTCGGCCGTGCTCGGGACGGCGCTGTACCAGGTCAGGCGCCCGGCGCCGGGAAGTCCTCTTCTGTCGCCGGCGCCCCCGGTCCGTCATAAGCGCTCACATCCGCATAAGCGCTCACATCCGCGTCGGCGACTCCATGCCGAGCAAGTCAAGGCCTCTGCTCAAGACGGCCGCGCAAAGAGCGCACAGAGCCAGCCGCGATGCCCGCGTCGAGGCGTCGGGGGCGCCGAGCACAGGGCAGTGTTCGTAAAAAGCGGTGAACGTGCTGGCAAGTTCGAAGAGGTAGCCGCACAGCTTGTGCGGGCTGTAGGTATCCCGGGTGGACACGATCACATCTCCGAAGCCGAGGATGCCCTTGGCCAGCTCCCGTTCCTCGGGCGCTACCGGAGGCCGGACATCGTCGGCCACCTGCGCCAGAGGCGGTACGTCCTGTCCCGCTCGGCGGAAAATGCTGCAGGTACGGGCGTAGGCATATTGGATGTAGGGGCCGGTGTTGCCGTCGAAGGACAGCATCCTGTCCCAGTCGAAGCGGTAATCACGCGTCCGGTCGGTCGACAGGTCGGCGTACTTGACCGCGCCGATCCCCACCGCACGGGCCGTCTCCTCCAGTTCGGCGGTCGGCAATTGGTCCTGGTCGGACCGGCCCGCGATCACGTCCCGCGCCCGTTGAACGGCCTCGTCGAGCAGCTCGGCCAGTTTCACCGTCCCGCCCTGGCGGGTCCTGAACATTTTCCCGTCCGGCCCGAGCACGTTACCGAACCCGACGTGCACGGCCTCGGTCCCCGGGGTCAGCCAACCGGCCAGACGGGCGGTAGCAAAGACCATCTCGAAGTGGAGGGCCTGGGGCAGGCCCACCACGTACACGAGCAGGTTGGCACCCAGCCGCTCGACGCGGTCCCGGATTGCCGCCAGGTCGGTGGTGGCGTAGTTGTAACCGCCGACTGAGTTTTGCACGATGAGGGGCAGGGGTGTCCCCTCGCGGTTGGTAAACCCGGGAGGGAAGACGCAAAGGGCGCCCTCGCTCTCGACCAGTAGGCCTTTTTTGGAAAGATCTTCGACGACTTTCGGCAAAAGCGAATTGTAATAGCTCTCCCCCACCACGTCGTCCCTGGTCAATTTTGTGCCCAACCGGCGCAGGGACAGGTCGAAGTAGTTGACGCTGTGGTCGACGAACGAGCGCCAGAGCCTGAGGGTTTCGGGGTCGCCCGACTGAAGCAGCACGACCCGCTGGCGTGAACGCTCGCCGAAGGCGGGATCGCCGTCGTAGGCCCGGCGGGCGGCCTGGTAGAAGGCCTCAAGGTCTCCTATAGCCAGCTCGTGCGCGGCCTCTTCCTCGCCCACGTCCACCAAGTGCTCGATCAACATGCCGAAGGGCGTGCCCCAATCGCCGATGTGGTTCTCCCGGATGACCTTGTGGCCCTCGAGCTCCAACAGCCGGACAAGGCAGTCTCCGATGATGGCGGACCGCAGGTGGCCGACGTGCATCTCCTTGGCGGCATTGGGGGCGGCATAATCGACTACGACAGTCAAAGGGCGGGGTGCCCGGGCGACGCTCAGGTCTGCGGGGCCCGAAGCCACACTTCCCAGCTGGCGGGCCAGGAAATCAGCGGAGAGGACCAGATTGATAAAGCCTGGGCCGGCCACTTCAGCCCCGTCACATATGGCCTCCAAGCCCGCCGCCCAGGCCCGGGCCAGTATGTCCTCGGCGACCTCCCGGGGAGGCCGTCCGAGCGCCCGGGCCAGGCCCAGGGCGCCGTCCACTTGGAGGTCGGCCCGCTGCGACGGGCGCAGCCCGCTTTGCGCGCCGGGCTGAAGTTGCTCGAAAACCGGGGCCAGGACGGCATCGACCGTTGCGAGGAGGCCCGGCACCCGTTCATCGTCGCGTCCGGGAGGGCTCGGGGGCAACCGGGTTGGCCGTGGCCACTAACCTGCCCTGCGTCACCATGGTTACTGCCAGCCCCGATGGGCCCCCTGCGCTGGTCTTTTCTGACGTCGACCTGGACCGCGCGGCCACGCCGGTCCTGCGGTCGGTCAACTGGCGGGTGAACGCCGGTGAGCGCTGGGCCGTCCTTGGCCCCAACGGCGGGGGCAAGACCACCCTCATGCAGCTGGCCTCGGGGTACCTCCATCCCACCCGGGGCACCGTCGACATCCTCGGCCGGCGCCTAGGCCGCACAGACGTGCGTGCTCTGCGGGAGCGCCTGGGGACGGTCTCGGCCAGCGTGGCCCGGATGATCGTGCCCTGGCTACCGGCGCGAGAGGTGGTGGTCTCAGCCCGCCACGGCGCTCTGGAGCCCTGGTGGCACGAGTACAGCGAGCCTGACAGGTCCAAAGCCCTGGCGTTGCTGGCCGCTGCTGGTTTTGAGAGCATCGCCGACCGGCCTTTCGGCGTGCTCTCCGAAGGAGAGCGCCAGCAGGTCCTCCTGGCCCGAGCGCTCATGATCTCGCCCGAACTGCTCTTACTCGACGAACCCTGCGCCGGCTTGGACATGGGGGCCAGAGAGCGCCTGCTCAGCCGCTTGGGCGCCCTGGCCCAGGACCGGACGGCACCTCCCATCGTCATGGTGACCCATCACGTGGAAGAGATCCCCGTCGCCTTCAGCCACGTCCTGCTCCTACGCGGGGGCCGGGTACTTACCACTGGCCCGCTCGACCAGGCCCTGTCCGGGCCGGCCCTCAGTGAGTGCTTCGGTGTGCCCTTGACGCTACAAAGCCGGGACGGGCGCTGGACCAGCCAGGCCAGGCGTGGCCCCTGACCCCCCGGCAAGCGAGCCGGGGCGATGAGGCTAGGAGGCCGGTAGCACGGTCTCCAACCGCTCGTTGATGTCCGAGACCGAGTACAGGTTGCGGACCAGGGTCTCGGTCAGCCACCGCTCGATCTCCGATCGAGCCGGGCCCTCCTCCAGCACTCCCCAGAGGTCGAGCAGGTGGTCCTGGACGTCTGAGGCCGACACCGCCATCTGATCGACGAGCTCCGCCAGCCAGGCCTCGGCCACCTCGACTGCGCTGGGCACGCTCTCCGCACCTTCAGCCTCGCTGTCGGTGCTATCAGTCACTACATCGCCTATCTCTACGCTCTTGACGTCTCCATCGTGTTCCGTGGCCTCGGTCATGTAGTAATCATACGTCCTTCTGTCCCCTTCCTTTAGCCGCCAAAGGTCCTCACGCGCGCTGACCTCGTCAAATGCGCAGGACACCACTATCCGCGCGCAGTCCACCACTCATCTGACAGCGCCCGGCCGGGCCCTTCGCCCTTTTCCATCGCCCCTGGTCCCAGGTCGCAGGCGAGCGGCCCGGCGGCTTGCCGCCCGGTCATAACGTCGCAGAGTTCCGCATATAAACACGCTGGTCACACTATTTAATTATGCATTAGCTTGACGAGCGCAAAAACGTGACGTAATGTAACGGAAAACAACACGCATTTCGGACGCTGGTCCCGCGACTTGCTCACCCCTTGCCACGGGGGCCCGTCGTGGACGCCACCAGAGATCCGAGGAACCCGTCCCGTCCCCTCTCATGGGCTCGCGGGGCCACGCGCTTCTAGCTGGTCTTGACAGTTTTCGGCCGCTTCAGGCCGAACGACAGCCGGTGGCGCGCGACCTAAGGAGATACCCAGTGCTTAGAGGTACTAAGCGTGCTGAAGCACGCTGAAAGTTACGGTCTTGGTGGCCCCCACCACCGCGACCGGAAGTCTCCGTTCGCATGCTCCCGGCCCGCCCATAGCCGGCGCTCTCGGCACCGCTATTACCACCAGGCGCGGGCGGCGGCAGGCTCTGCTTGGCGCCGGTGGGCCTGCGCTCGGCGCTTCGGGGTGCTGGCTTTGGCTCTTTCGGTCCTCAGCCTTTGCGGGGCCCCGACGGCAACTGCCGCATCCTCCGCTGTTGCATCCCCCGCCGCCGCATACCCAAGCGCGAGAGCTCCCCAGCTCATCTCCGCCACGATGAGCTGCGGGGTGGTGGCCGCAACTCGCGCGCCCGGCCACCGTCTCACGCCGGCTGCAGCTTGCCAAGCCCCACGCCTTCGCCCGTCCACAACCGGCAAAGCCTGGAAAGCAGGCTCCATCGTCACCTTCGGTGACGCTCGCCCGTTGGGCTCGCCCGGTCGCGCCGGGCCCGACCTCGTCGGCATTGCGGTGGCCCCGGACGGGCAGGGCTACTGGGCGGTGGCGGCCAGCGGAGCGGTATTTGCTTATGGGGACGCCAAAAACTACGGTTCCGTCAAGCACTACGCCCCGGCCCGACCGGTGGCGGGGATCGTCGCCACCCCGACCGGCCGCGGGTACTGGGTCCTGTCTGGCCATGGTGGCGTTTTCTCCTTCGGGGATGCGCACTATTACGGCTCCCTCGGCAAGAGCCGTTTGTCAGCCAGCGTTGTCTGCATGGCGGCCACGCCTGATGGGCGCGGGTACTGGCTGGTGACGGCCAACGGCCATGTCTATACCTTTGGGGACGCCCGGTTTTACGGCTCTCTCAGGGCCAACTACCCCAAGGTCGCGGTGAGGGGCATCGCCCCGACGCCGAGCGGTCGGGGGTACTGGTTGGCCACTGCTTCGGGCCACGTTTACAGCTTCGGCACGGCAAAGTACCACGGCTCCATGGCCGTCTCGCCCCGCACGAAGCGCCGTACGTCGCGCACTACGTCCTCTCCCATTACTCTCAGTGCCATCGCCACTGCTGTCGGGGGCCGGGGCTATTGGCTACTGGCCAGCAATGGCACGGTCCATGGGTACGGCTCCGCGCCCGACTTCTCTGGAGGGCACACCGTGACCGGTGTCGCTGCCAGTGCTCTCGCCTCGACGTCTGACGGGCGTGGGTACGTCCTGGCCACCACCGGCCCGCGGCAAAAGACAACTACCCATACAGCACAAGCGATAATCGGTGATGCCGACCGCAAGGGCCCGGCGTCCGAGCTCTTGCGGGAGGCGGCGTTCACGTTCCTCGGCAGTTTCCTGGTGACCTGCTATGACTTGACTGGGGTCACCGCCAGTGGGGACATGGCCGGACCGGAGAGCATCGCCGTCGACCCGAGCGTTATACCGCTGGGGACACAGATTTATGTGCAGGGAGTCGGGCTCCGGACCGCCGACGACACCGGCGGCGCCATTATCGGCGACCATGTCGATATTTGGGAGCCCACCTATTATGCCTGTGCTAATTGGGGCGCCCAAGTCAGGGACGTTTACCGGGTCGGCCCGTAACCCCCAGTTGGCAATGGTCGCGCTTTGGCGGCTGGACCGGGCCCGGCGGTAATGGCTATGGTCGGAGCGTGGAGGGTTACCAGGCACTCGTCTTAGTCTCGTTCGGCGGCCCGGAGAAACCCGAGGATGTCATGCCGTTCCTGCGGCGGGTCACAGCCGGGCGGCGCATACCCGAAAACCGCATCGAGAATGTCGCCAAACACTATTACGACGTCGGTGGGGCCAGCCCCATAAACGCCAGCTGCCGAGATCTCCTGGCCGCGTTGCGCCGCGAGCTCGCCGGGACAGGCTTGGCCCTTTACTGGGGCAACCGCAACTGGGCCCCCATGCTGGCCGACACCGTGGCCCAGATGCGCGATGACGGCGTCACCCGTGCCCTGGCCTTCGTGACGTCGGCCTACGGTGGCTACAGCAGCTGCCGGCAGTACCTCGACGACATCTCCGCCGCTCGGGCCGCCGTTGGCCCCGGCGCGCCTGAGATATCCAAACTACGCCTGTACTACAACCACCCCGGCTGGGTGGGGCCGTGGGCGTCGAGCATGCGCGCCGCCTTGGACCGGGCGCAGGATGACGGCAGCGAGGTCCTGTTCTCGGCGCACAGCATCCCCCTGTCCATGGCGGCGACGAGCCCGTACGTCGAGCATGTGACCGAGACGGCGCGTTTGTGCGCGCAACAAGCCGGCATCAGGTCGTGGCGCCTGGTCTGGCAGAGCCGCTCGGGGCCGCCGAGCTCGCCCTGGCTGGGGCCGGACGTGTGCGAGGTGATCGGGACCTCGACAGCAAGGTCGATAGTTGTGGCGCCCATAGGCTTTGTATGCGACAACATGGAGATCGTCCACGACCTGGACGTCGAAGCGGCGGCCGTCGCCCGCCACCGTGGCGCCCGGTTGGTGCGGGCTTCCACCGTGACCACCAGCCCGGCCTTCGTAAGCATGGTCCGCCAGTTGGTGGAAGAACGCCTGCGCCCCGGCACAGGACGCGCCGCCCTCGGACAGGACGGGCCCTGGCCCGACGAGTGCCCCGTCGGCCACTGCCCCCTGTAGGCGCTCCCCGGGCTATGGCCCCACTACATCGGCTTGGCCCCGAACTGGGCCTTCAGCCATGCCGTGGCGTTGTACGGCACTACAAACGCGCGGGTGAAAACGACGCCGGTCTTGTGGCCAATGGCGGTGAGGGCCGTGAGGGTGAACTTCAGGTATAGGTAGGGGCGAACTCCCGTCGGGACGTCGTTGTTCAAATGGGCGTAGCCCGGGCCACAGGCGGTGGCGGGATCATCGACTTCGAGCGCTTGGTCACAATAGGAGACGTCGTCGACCTCAAGGTCCGCGGCCCACGGATGGCCATCGTCAAAGTGCGACCGGGCGAACTTACCGAAATCCCACAACAAACCAGCCTCGTGAGAGGACTCCACGCCTAGGGAGGAGAGGGTGACGGGCAGGGGGTTGACGGCGCTGAGCCACTGCTGGACCCGGTTCTCCAACGAGCTCGTAGAGATCAGGTCCAACAAATTGCTGTTGAGCGGCTTGGCCGGCGGGGCCGCCGAGCGCGAGTCGTCGTCGAGGCCTAGGCCCTGGATCCCCAGCGGGACGAACAGCAGTAGCAACGAGTCTGTTTCGAATTTCTCGGAGGCCTTCATGGACGTCATGGTGTCACGCACCGTCAGGGCCCACTTGACCGCTCCCGGCAGGCCGGGGATGCTCGATACCGACCCGTTGGTCGTCAGTAGGTCGTTTACCAGCGATCCAAACGCGGCGCCCGGCCCGCCGGCGACGATGTCGCCCACCGTCGGTGGGTTCGCCCAGTCTGCGATGGCCCGGGTCGTACTGGGGGAAAGCGTCGCCTGGGCGTCGGCCACGAGCACGTGCGGCTGCACGTTGAGAGAAATGCTCGCCGGAGGGCTCTTGGAGCCGGCCCGACAGGAGTTCTTGCAGCCCGGCTCGGCGCTGGCCGTTACCGTGAGGACCACTTTGTGGGCTGCGATTATGCCCGGTACCCAATAGCGCAGCAGAGCCTGGCCACTGCTGTTCGTCTTCAGGCCGTTCAGGTCCTGATAACCGTTCTTGCCGCAGAAAGGGCTTGGTTGTTCGGACGCGGTGGCAATCTCCTGGCCGCAGAGGAACCCCGGGACATCGAGCAAGGTGCCGTGCATCTGCGTCACGCTGGCGTACAGGTCGGCGCCGTCGACAGGCTGACCGGCACTGTTTTTCACCTGGACGAGCACGTCGATACAGCCCGAAAGGCACCCGTCGAGCCGGGTCCCGCCACCGAGGAGGTGAGCGCTGGTCGGTGTCGCAAATTCGCGGAAGAAGGCGGCCGACTGAGAGTACTGGTCGCTTGTGTTGCTTTTCGCCGCCGCTCCGACGTAGGACAGGCCCGCCTCTTGCGGCGACAACACGGTGAAGGTGACGGCAAGCGGACAGGGCGCTGCGGCCGCCGAGGGCACGACCGCCGCCTGGCGCCCTTCGGCCTCGCTCGTAGTTGTAGGTGGCGCGAACACGTACGCCGAGCCCTGCGCTCCGGCGACAGAGCCGAGCCTGTGGTGGCCGGGGGCGCCGACGACGACGCTGGTGCAAGAAAGTGCGACGTCCGAGCCAAATGCGTCCGTTACTGCCTCGTTGGAGGCCACCAGTTCGGCGCTCTCGGTTAGGTGCCCAGACCAGCCCGCGGCAGGCTCGCTGTACACGAACACGGCGCCCTGCCCGGTGTTCGGGCCCACCGTTTCTAAAGGTGCGCCCACGCCCGGGGCCCCGACGACGATCGTGCTCCCAGACACGGCCAGACCTCCGCCGAAAAGCTCATTGTTGGCGGGGTCGGCGGGGGCCAGCTCGGCGTCCTGGGTCATGGGGCCCGACCACCCCCCGGCTGGCTCTTCGAACACGTACACGGCGCCGGAGCTGATCGAGCCGACGCGCTGGGCAGCGCCAACAGCGACGGTGCTGCCTGAGACGGCGACCGAGAACCCGAGCTCCCCTGCGGGTAACTGTGTAGTGCGGGGCGATAGGTTCGACGCGGTCAATAGGGCGCTCTGGTGGAGCACACCCCTCCAACCTGTCGTCGGCTCCACGAACACGTACACCGCCCCCTCCTCGTCTATCGAGCCGACCGTTTGGTTGTCAGCGGCCACGGCCACGGTGTTACCGGACACCGCCACCGAGCGACCGAACCCGCCGCTAGGGGTGCCGTCCGAGGAGATCAGCTCCCCGGACTGCTGGACCAGGGGGTCGACCCGCACCGGGTAGGCCGCCCCCCGGTCGTCTACCTCGATCAGGGCCCGGCCGTCCGCGAGGGCGAAGTGCGCCGGGAGCGCCCGGCCCCGGGCGTCGGTGGCAGCCAAGTCGTCATAGCTCAACGCCCCCCCAGGGCCGGAGAGGAGACTAGCCAGGCCGGGTTCGGCTCGAGGCCGTGGTAGCCCTCCCATCTGGCACTTGCCCTCCGGTTGGTGACCATTACAACGCTCATCCACGGGTCCCTTCGGTCAACATCGGCTCTCCCGCGCTACGGGTTGTAAGAGCGTAACCAGACCCCGTCACAACAACGTCACAGTCCCAACCAGGGGGCACCGCCCCGGGAAACCGTAACGCCGGCCTCGTAGGCACTGGCGCCCTGCCTGTAGGCACCGCTCTGGCCACCCTGTAGGATGTCCCCGGGCTGACCCGCTGGGGAAGGGCTTGATCGCTCCGGCCTCCGGAATTCGCCGATTTGGCGCGCACCAATGACCGAAATGCCAAGGTCAACGAGGCCGCCCTAGCAAAGGAGCCCTTATGTCAGAAGCAACATCCGCGAGCGCTCATAGTGGCCCTGTCGCCTACCGGGTGGCAGACATCGGACAGGCCGATTTCGGCCGGCGCGAGATCGACCTGGCCGAGGTGGAGATGCCGGGCCTGGTGGCGCTGCGCCGTGAGTACGCCGACGAACAGCCCCTGGCCGGTGCCAGCATCACCGGCTCGCTGCATATGACGGTCCAGACCGCGGTACTGATCGAGACCCTGGTCGCCCTGGGGGCGCAGGTCCGCTGGGCCAGCTGCAACATCTTCTCCACCCAGGACCACGCCGCCGCCGCCATAGCCGCCACCGGGGTCCCCGTTTTCGCCTGGAAGGGCGAGACGCTCGAAGAATACTGGTGGGCTACCGAACAGGCGCTCACCTGGCCCGAAGACGACGGGCCCAACCTGATCGTGGACGACGGCGGTGACGCCACTTTGCTCGTGCACCTCGGCGCCCAGGCCGAGCGCGACGGCAGCGTGCCCGAGCTCGGTCCCGATGACAGCGACGAGTTCGGCATAATTACGGCCACGCTGCGCAAGACCCTGCGCTCCCGGCCCGGCATGTGGACAAAGATGGCGGCGGGGATAAAGGGGGTCAGCGAGGAGACCACCACCGGGGTCAACCGGCTCCGCCAGCGGGCCTCGGCGGGGACCTTGCTCTTCCCCGCCATCAATGTCAATGATTCGGTCACCAAGAGCAAGTTCGACAACCTCTACGGCGTGCGCCACTCCTTGATCGACGGGATATTCCGGGCCACGGACGTGATGGTGGCGGGCAAGGTCACGTTGGTGTGCGGCTACGGCGACGTGGGCAAGGGCTGCGCCCAGTCGCTGCGAGGCCAGGGGGCCCGGGTGCTCGTGACCGAGGTCGACCCCATCTGCGCCCTCCAGGCCGCCATGGAGGGTTACCAGGTCGTCACCCTGGAGGACGTGGTCGGCGCCGCCGACATCTTTGTCACCGCCACCGGCAACCGCGACGTCATTATGGCCGAGCACATGGCGGCCATGAAGCACAATGCCATCGTCTGCAATATCGGCCATTTCAACAACGAGGTCGATATGGCGGGGTTGGCGCGCCACCCCGGGATTTTGCGCCATAACATCAAGCCGCAGGTTGACTCGTGGGAGTTCCCCGACGGCCACTCGGTAATAGTCCTGGCCGAGGGCAGGCTGGTAAACCTGGGGTGCGCTACGGGCCACCCGAGCTTTGTGATGTCGACCAGTTTCACCAACCAGGTCCTGGCCCAGATCGAGCTGTTCAACCACACGAGCGCCTACCCGGTGGGCGTCCACGTGCTCCCTCGCCACCTGGACGAAAAGGTGGCCCGGCTACATCTCGGCAAGCTTGGCGCCAAGCTCACTCAGTTGAGCGAGAAACAGGCCGCTTATATCGGGGTGCCGGTGGACGGCCCGTTCAAGCCGGCCGACTACCGCTACTAAACGGGCCACGCGGGCCTGCCGGCTGGTAAACGAGCAGCGCGCTCTGCTGGACGCGCCACAACAATCCGACCTGCTGCTCAGACATCACATCCTGCGCTGGCAGCCGGCAGGCCCGTTCTTGCTTTTCTGAGATCGAGCGGGAAGAGGAAGCGCTCCCCTCAATCCGTTACGCTTCGAGGTCACACAGGGACGCGGAGTGGTATCCGCACCAACGAGGCGATGGAGCTGGTGCCATGGGCGTAGCCTTTCCCACGACGTTCCCACGGAACGTCACGAACCGACACCGTCTGTCCCGCCGGGTAGCCTACGTCGCCTCGCTCGCCGCCCTTGCCGCCTCGAGCCTGACGGCGACCACGCCCGACCTGGCCCTAGCGGGCTCAAGCGGGCCCCCGCTCACCGTGGATGGCACCACCGATGTACATGCCATCAGCCCCTACATCTACGGCATGGCTTATGCCAGCAGTAGTGTGACCGCGGCCCTGCGCATCCCCATCCAGCGTTGGGGCGGCGATGCCACCACCCGCTACAACTGGGAGCTCGACTCCACCAATTCCGGGGCGGACTGGTACTTCATGAGCGGCGGCTCGGGCGTCCCCAGCGCCGGGCCCGATGCTCTCGAGGCTCAGGCCCAGTCGATCGGCGGTACAACGCTGATGACTGTCCCCATTATCCCGTGGATCGCGGGCACGGCCGCCACCAGCTGCTCGTTCCCGACGCCTCCCTATCCCGCCCAGCAGTCCTACAACCCTTACGTGACGCTGCCCAACGGGGCCAAATGCGGCAACGGGGTGTCCGCCTCAGGTACCGACCTCACCGACACCGACATAACGTCCAACAACACCGCCAACTCGCCGGCCTTCCAGGAACAGTGGGTGGAGCACCTCGTCAGCAAGTTCGGCGATGCCGCTCATGGTGGCGTCGGCGTCTACGAGATGGACAACGAGCCGTCCGGCTGGAACAACACCCACCGCGACGTCCACCCCGCCCTCACCGGTTGGGACGAGCTTGTGGGCAATACCGAGGAGTACGCGGCAGCCATCAAAGCGGCCGACCCGACGGCCCAGGTCGACGGCCCAGGAGACTTCGGGTTCGCCGCCCTGGTGGACATGGGGCCGCCGGGCGACGACCGGGCCAGCCACGGTGGACAGATCTGGGAGGCGCAGTACTACTTGCAACAGCTGGCCGCTTACCAGCAACAACACGGCGTACGGCTGCTCGACTACTTCGACGAGCATTACTATCCGGTCACGCCGAACGGCGTCGACGACTGCATCGCCCTGTGCCCGGAGGGGGACGCCAATACCCAGGCGGCCCGGTTGGAGTCAACGAGGTCCCTGTGGGACCCGACTTACGTCGAGAACGACTGGATCGGCCAGTACTACGGCGCCACCGATTACCTAGGGCGCATGCAGAGCTACGTCAACGAGTACTACCCGGGCACCAAGTTGGCAATTAGCGAATACAACTTCGGAGGCCTCGAATCGATGAACGGCGCTCTGGCCGAAGCGGACGTGCTCGGTACCTTCGGCCAGGAGGACGTCGGGCTGGCGTCGCTTTGGAGCCCTCCGAGCCTGGGCGAACCGGGGGCCTTTTCTTTCGCCATGTACCGCAATTACGACGGCGAAGGCGACGGGTTCGGGGACACCTCGGTCGAGGCCTCGAGCGCCGACCGCGACGACATTTCCGTGTACGCGGCCACCCGCTCCTCAGACGGTGCCCTCACTGTGATGGTCATCAATAAAACGGCCACCGACCTGGCCAGCCCGCTGTCGGTCACAGGCTTCGGCCCTGCCAGCACAGCGCAGGTGTGGACGTACGACGCCTCGGACCTCTCGTCGATCGTCCAGGGACCAAGTGCGCCCGTCGTCGGAGGCGACATTTCGGTGACCTATCCCGCTGACTCGATAACCCTCCTGGTCATCCCGGCAGCGTCCAGCACGGGCTCGACGACAACGTCAACAACGTCGACGTCAACCACGGCCGGGCCCACGACAACCACCGCTGGGCCCACGACAACCACGGCCGCACCCACGACGGCCGCTCCCACGACGGCGACCACCCCGGGCCCCACCACGTCGACGAGCACAACGGCGCCCAGCACGAGCGGGGCCACCCTCAGCTCGGGCTCCACTGCACCCTCCCTGACGAGCTCGACGACTGTCGCTCTGGCGACCACCACGACCGTCCTCCCGCCCAAGACGACGACCCCGCGCTCGATTACTTCGACGTCCCTGCCGGACAAGCACAAACACAAAAACAAACATGGCCACAGGGGCAAGGACCACGCCAAGGGCAAGGGCAAGCACAAGGGCCATGCCCACCCACCGGTCAACCACCACGGCCGCCGGGGTTAGCCGCCTTTTAGCACCCTACGGCACGGCAACGTGGGCCGGTACTGAATACCGGGACCGGTGCCCGGGACCAGGGGCCCCGGGGGCGAAAGTTCAAGGTAATTGGCCGCTAATTGATCGAACGCGTGTACGATAACAAGATGGAAAGGGACGGCATAGCACTCCTGGCGGGAGTTGTCAGTCGCTTGGAGCTAGCCCCCCTAGCCGAGGAGATCGAGCAGGTGTTATGGGTGCGAGACCGTCTCGACGCCAAGATCTCAGAGGCGCTACGGGGCTTTGGTGCTGAACAAGCGTGGGGCAGCGACGGGTCGCTGTCTCTTACGTCCTGGCTGGCCGCCCACGGGCGGCGCTCGCGTCGCGACGCTTACCGGGATGCAGCGGTGGCCCACCGCCTGGCCCAGCTCCCGGTGACGGCAACGGCCTGGTCCGACGGCACCCTTTCTTCGGGCCAGGTGGCCGCCATTGTGGCCAATGTCTCTGCGGACCATGCGGCTCTTTATGCTCAGCACGAGCCAAATATGACGCCGTTGCTGGCTGAGCTGTCGGTGGCTGACACCACGGCGGCAATGCGTGCTTGGCGCCTGCGCGCCGACGCCGAAGACGATGGGCCCGCACCCGCAGAGCGGCCCTCGGAGCTCTTCTTGTCCCGGACATTGGACGGGCGCCGGGAGGTCTCGGGCCACCTCGGGGCCGAGGACGCCGCCGTGGTCGAAGCGGCCATCGCCGCGGCCGAGGGGAGCGTCCCCGCCGACGGCGAGGGGCCAATGCCAAGTGCGGCGCAGCGCCGGGCCGAGGCCCTGGCCGATGTCTGCCGATGGTTCCTCGCCCACGGCGACAAGGCACCCAGCGGCGCCCGCAACCGCCCCCAGCTATCCGTGATCGTGGGCCTCTCGGACCTGGCCCAAGACCGCCCCGGGATCCTGGCCGACGGCGCCGCCGTGCCCGGTAGTACGGTCTCGCGCCTGGCCTGTGACGCGGTCCTTCACCGCATCGTCATGGCCGGGCGTTCGACCGTCCTGGACTACGGCTCTAGTGTGCGCACGGTGAGCCCAGCGCTGTGGGCGGCCCTGGTCGTGCGCGACGGCCACTGCCGCCACCCGGGCTGCGACCGCCCACCGGCTTGGTGCGAGGCCCACCACGTACAGCATTTCTCCAAAGGCGGCCCGACCTGTCTTTCCAACCTGGTGATGGCCTGCAACCGCCATCACCACCTTTGGCACGACCACGGGTGGGAACTTGAGCTCAGCCCCGACGGCACCCTGGTCCTCAGATCCCCGCTGGGAAAGGTCATCACGAGCCGGCCACCGCCGGCGCAGGTGGCGGCGTGAGGACCATCGTTCATGACCGCCTGGAGGTCTCGCGGTCGGACCGTCTTGCCCCCAGCGGGACTTGGCGCTGGGGCTTGACAAGTGCGCTTAGGTAAGTAGATACTTACTGTTAGCTATGACTAACGCACTAGCCCTTGAAGCTCTGGGCGACCCCACCAGGAGGGCCATCTTCGAGCACCTTTCGCAGCGCCCCTGCGCGGTGGGTGAGCTGGCAGAGCTCGTCCCTGTCAGCCGGCCGGCTGTGTCCCAACACCTGAAGGTGTTGAAGGCCGCCGGCTTGGTCACCGAAGAGCGTGAGGGCACCAGGCACATCTACAGGCTCGACCCCGCTGGGGTCGGCGAGCTGCGGGACTACCTCGACAGGTTCTGGAGCAGCGCCATGGGAGCCTTCAAGGCCAAAGTCCACCAAAGAGAGGAAGAACGTGGTGAGTGACAAAGCGGTTACGTCGGTGCGTTCGTCGGTGGTCGTCGACGCCCCCATAGAACGGGCTTTTTCGGTGTTCACCAAAGACATGGCCAACTGGTGGCCGCCCGAGCACCATATCCTCGAGGCAAAGCTGGCCGATATCGTCTTCGAGCCCCGACAAGGCGGCAATATCTACGACCGGGGAGAAGACGGGAGCGAATGCCGCTGGGCCCGGGTCCTGGCCTATGAACCTCCGCACCGGGTGGTCTTCAGCTGGGACATCAGCTTGCAGTGGGCACTCGAGCCGGACCCAGCAAAGACCAGTGAGGTTGAGGTCAGGTTCATCTCAGAGGCACCGGGCCGGACCCGCGTGGAGCTTGAGCACCGGGCCATCGAGCGCCATGGCGAGGGGTGGGAGCAGATGCGCGACGCCGTCGGCTCCGCCGAAGGTTGGAACAACGGCCTGCGCGCTTTCGCTACCTGGCTCAGCACCTCGGCTGCCGCCTAACCTCCGCTGCAAGGCTTTGTAACCTAATTAATTAGTGAGCATTTGGGCCGCGGCTAGGCCCGGGCCGCCCCTACTGGCTCGGCTGCCACGCCTCCTGGGCCGCTCCCTGCCAGCTGGACGCTTCAGCCGCGGGCAGGCCGCTCACCTTGACCGCCGTCCCGTAGGCGCAGATCTCGGTCCAGTTGCCACCCATCTCCGAGGTGTCGAAACGCATGGCCAGCACGGCGTCCGCCCCTTTGGCGGCGGCCTCCTCGGCCATGCGGTTGATCACCTCGTAACGGCTGCTGACCAGGTTCTTCGTCATGCCTTTCAGCTCACCCCCCACCAGGGACTTGAGACCGGCCCCGAACTGGGAACCGATGTTGCGGCTCCTGACCGTCAGGCCGAAAACCTCTCCCAGGACCTGGGTCACCTGGTACCCGGGGATGTCGTTCATAGTGGATATGAGCATGGTGGCGACCCTTTCCGATAGTGCAGCGCCTTCGCCAACGTAGCTCAGCGTCATGGCGCAACCGGGGACCCAAGCCCCGCGGGGCCCCCGGGCCGGGCCTGACGTCAACGGGCACCCGCCCAGTCGAGGGGATTGCCCCTAACGGACGAAGGTGCTCACCGTCTCTATATGCGGCGTCCCCGGGAACATGTCGACCACGGTGGTCGAGCGAAGCTCGAAACCCTGGGCCCGGAGCAGGCCGGCGTCGCGGCCGAGCGAGGCGGGGTCGCAGGACACGAGCACCAGGTGACCGGCGCCGCTAGCGGAGAGGACGGCCACCCCGCGACGCCCGAGCCCTGCTTTGGGCGGGTCGGCCACCACGACGGCGGCCGGGGAAGGACGCCAGCGCTCCACGTCGAGGCGCAACACCTTGGCCGAGGGCAGGTTGACCCGGGCATCGGCGGCAGAAGAGGGCGAGCGCTCCAGGACCGTGACCGCCCGGTCATCGCCGGCCGTCGCCCCGAACAGGCCCACGCCCCCATAGGCATCGACGAGGGCGCCGGGGCCGGCCCCGGCCACTGCGGCCTTGACGACGTCGACCAGAACCTCGGCCCCCCGAGGACTGGCCTGGAAGAACGAACGGGCCGAGACCCGCAACCGCTTCCCCGCGACCTCCTCGAATATCCAGGCCCGGCGCCCCGCTTCAAGCTCGTCCTCCCCGACGACCAGTACGGACGGGGGCAGGACGGCGCCGGCCGCGCTGGGCGCCAGCAGCGCCAGGCGGTCGCCGGTAGCGGCACCGCAGCGCAGGGTGACCTCTCGGGCAAAGCCGAAGCCGCCCGTGGCGACCAGGTCGGCGAGCAGGGGATGAGCCACCAGGCACTCCCCCACCCCGACGATATCGTGGCCGTGGTAACGCCGGAACCCGGCCCCGTCGGGCCCCATGGCCAGGCGCAGCGTGGTGCGGTAGCCCTCGGTGGGAAGAGGAGGCCCGGGCTCGACCCGGGGGCTCTCGACCCCTCCCAGGCGCACCAGCGCCTCGGCCACCAACGAGAGCTTGGCCTGGCGCTGGGCGGGCACCGAGAGGTGTTGCCAACCGCAGCCGCCGCACCCCCGGGCCACATTGGGGCACGGAGGGCTCACCCGGTCGGGCGAGGCCTCCAGCACCTCCACCACGGACGCCCGGGCGTAACTGGCGTGCTCTGAGGTCACCACGGCGTCGACGGTCTCGCCCGGCAGGGCGCCCTCGACGAGCACCACCCGCCCCCCGCTCTGGCGGGCCACGGCGGCGCCCCCGGCCACCAGCGCCGTAGCCACCAGCCTGACCACGGGCGGGCGGGCCGGGGCCCGGGCAGTCACGAAGCGGCGTTCGTCATCAGGGCACCACCAGGACGGGGCGGTGCCCCATGGCCAGCAGCCGGCGGGGCACGCCGCCCAGGTGCAGGGCCGGGTGGCGCGACCGGCCCACCACGATCAAGTCGGCGTGGCAGGCTTCGGCCAGCGTCTCGAGCTCGCGGGCCACGTCGCCGACGCGCTCGTTGAACTCGCCCATCACGTCGCTGCGAGCCAGTTCGTCGGATATGGCCTGCTTGAGCTCACCGGCTTGGTCTCCCCCGGCCAGAGCCGAGATGGGCACGGCCATGGCGCCCAGCTGGGCGGACACGGGGAGCTGGGAGATGTAGCAGATGTGGACGGTGCACCCGTGCCAGCGCCGGGCCACGCCGATGGCCATGGACAGCGCCCTCCAGCTCGTGTCCGTCCCGTCGACACCGACGACAATGTCCCTCATCGGAGCGCACAATAACGGGAACGGCTTGGTAGTGTCGGGCCCGCAGCTCCTCCCCAGGAAGAAAGAGGTGGCCCATGTCAAGCTCAGAGGAGACCGGGGGGTCGCTAAGCGAGTCTCAGATAGCCGTGCATTGGCGCGAGGAGGAGTACTTGTACCCCTCGACGGCTTTCATCGGCCAGGCCAACGCGGCGGAGCCGGCCATTTACAAACGCTTCAGTGAAGAGCGCTTTCCCGAATGCTTCCGGGAGTACGCCGACCTGCTGCACTGGGACACGTACTGGCATACCACTCTCGACACCACCAACCCGCCGTTTTGGAAGTGGTTCGTGGGGGGCCGGCTCAACGCCAGCTACAACTGCGTCGACCGCCACCTGCCCACCAAAGCCAACAAGGCGGCGTTTATCTGGGTCCCCGAGCCGGAGACCGAGGGCACAAAAGCCATAACTTACCAGGAGCTCTACCGGCGGGTAAACGAGTTCGCCGCCATGCTGAAAGGCTTCTGCGGCGTGCAGAGCGGCGACCGGGTGACCTTCCACATGCCTATGGTGCCGGGCCTGCCGGTCTCGATGCTGGCGTGCGCCCGCCTCGGTGTCGTGCACTCCGAGGTTTTCGCCGGCTTCTCGGGTACCGCCTGCGGCGGCCGCATAGCGGACTCGGGCAGCCGCGTGCTCGTGACCATCGACGGCTACTACCGCGACGGGAAATGGCTCGACCACAAGGCCAAGGCCGACGAGGCCGTCGCCGTGGCCAAGTCCGAGGGAGTAGAGATCGAAAAGGTCCTGGTGTTCAGGAGGAACCCGGGCGAGTACCACTCGGCCAGCCCCATGGTCGAAGGCCGTGACTATTTCGTGGACGAGGTCATCGCCGACTACCTACGCCAGGTCGTAGCGCCGGTGCCGATGCCGGCCGAGGCGCCTCTTTTCCTCATGTACACCAGCGGCACGACGGGCAGGCCCAAGGGCGCCCAGCATTCGACGGGGGGTTACCTGTCCTATGTGGCCGGCACGTCCAAGTACTTCCTCGACATCCATCCCGAGGACACCTACTGGTGCTTCGCCGACATCGGCTGGATAACCGGTCACTCGTACATCGTCTACGGGCCCCTGGCCCTCGGCACCACGAGCGTGCTCTACGAGGGTGCCCCCGCCTACCCCGACCCCGGCCGGCCCTGGAGGATCGCCGAGCGCTTGGGCGTGAACATCTTCCACACCGCCCCCACCACGGTGCGCATGCTGCGCAAGCTCGGCAAGGACGAACCGGCCAAGCACGATTACCACTTCAAGCTCATGTGCACCGTGGGCGAGCCCATCGAGCCCGAGGTCTGGCGCTGGTACTACGAAAGCGTCGGCAAGGCCGAGGCCGCCATCGTCGACACGTGGTGGATGACCGAGACGGGGGGCTTCCTGGCCAGCACCCTGCCTGCCCTCAAGCCCATGAAGCCGGGCAGCTGCGGCCCGGCCGCCCTCGGCATCTACCCCATAATTTACGATGACGACGGCGAGGTGGTCGAGGCCGGCAGCGGCAAGGCCGGCAACATCTGCATCCGCAACCCGTGGCCCGGGGTGATGCAGACCGTG
>CAYZVQ010000058.1:0-19437 GCA_964481925.1 uncultured Acidimicrobiaceae bacterium | reverse complement strand
AGGACCTCGTCGAAGTTGCGCCCGGTGCTGTTCGGGTAGGTGAGCATGGCCTTGATCCGCTTGTCGGGACCAATGACGAACACCGACCGTACGGTCTGATTGGCGTCGTAGCCTTCCTGGCCGGGCTCGCCGGCCTCGGGCAGCATGTCGTAGAGCTTGGCCACCTTGAGGTCGGGGTCCCCGATCATGGGATAGGTCACGGCGTGGCCCTGGGACGCCTCGATGTCCTTCACCCATTCGTGGTGGCTTGAGACGGGGTCCGCACTTAGGCCGATGACCTTGGTTTTGCGAGCGTTGAACTTCGGTTGCAGCCGGGCCATGTAGCCGAGCTCGGTCGTGCACACTGGGGTAAAGTCCCGCGGGTGGGAAAACAGGATGACCCACGAGTCGCCTATCCAGTCGTGGAAGTTGATCAGTCCCTGAGTAGTATCTGCCTCGAAGTTAGGAGCCTCGGCATTGATCCGTAGCGACATGGTCCTCCCCCTTTTAGGGACGGCTTGCTAAGGTGCTCGGCCGCTCACCCTGAGCCGGGCTTACGCCGCCAGCGTAGGAGCGATCCCGGCCCTGGAGCAGGGCCAAAGGTCACCTTATGTTCTTGCTAGGCATATCAAGGTGATGCTAGACATACTTGGCACCACCAGGTACACTGGCGCCCATCAGGCACAGTCCCTGCCGGTTCAGCGGGGCTGTGATATAGCGAGGCCAGGGCACTGCTCCATCAGCGAAGAAGGCAGGCAAATGGGACTCAGATTTGACGGCCGGGTTGCCATCGTCACCGGTGCCGGGGGCGCCCTCGGGCGATCGCACGCTCTCGAGCTCGCCCGGCGCGGCTCCAGAGTGGTGGTCAATGACGTCGGCGGGTCGGTCCACGGGGTGGGTGAAGCGAAAACGCCCGCTCAGGATGTCGTGGACGAAATCACCGCCATGGGGGGTGAGGCAATTGCCAACTTCGAGAGCGTCTCGTCGGTCGCCGGCGGGCAGGCCATCGTGGAGTCGGCGCTCGACGCCTTCGGCCGCATAGACATACTGGTCAACAATGCCGGCATCCTGCGGGACAAGGCCTTCCATAACATGGAGGCCGCCGACATCGATGCCGTGCTCGACGTGCATCTTCGGGGGGCGATGTACGTTACCCAACCGGTGTTCAAGTTGATGCGCCAGCAGCAGTACGGCCGGATAGTCAATACGACATCGGCTTCGGGCCTTTTCGGAAATTTCGGCCAGGCTAACTATGGTGCAGCCAAGGCCGGCCTTTTCGGCCTGACACGTGTCCTGGCCCTCGAAGGCGCCCGAGTGAACATCAGGGTCAACGCCATCGCCCCATTGGCCCGCACACGCATGACCGAGGGCCTATTGGGAGACCTGGCGAAGTTGCTCGACCCCGAGAGCGTATCGGCGGTCGTCGCCTACCTCGCCCACGAAAGCTGCGCCGTCAATGGCCAGGTCTATTCGGTCGCCGGCAGCCGGGTGGCCCGCATCTTCATGGCCGAATCGCACGGAGCCGTACTACCCGACCTTACTGCGGAGGCCGTCCGTGACAACCTGGAGGCGATCGACGACGAGGACCATTACCTGGTCCCTGGCTCGTTGACCGAGGCGGCACAGATCATCCAACAGGCGATCGGCGCTTAAGGGATGGGGGCCACAGATATGACAGAGGTCAACGACGACAACAACAGCGGCGCCGAAAAAGAAAACGGGAGCGCTGCCGGTGGGGGAGCCTGGCGTTCCCCGATGGGTTACTTCCCTCGCATGATGGAACGGCTGCTCAACGCGGTCGACCCTGTAGGCTTGGGCCGAGCTTCCGCCCGAGCTGTCACGAGGACGGCAGTGCGCCCCGGGGCCGTCATGGGACCAACGGCCCGCTTCGCCGGCGGCGTCCTCCAAGCATCTTTGGTGACGGCATGCCGGATGATGGGCGTGGACGCCGAAGGCCCGATGACGCCGGCGGCCAGGGACAGCCGGTTCGCTGACGAAGCGTGGTCCCAGAATGCGTCCTTCTACGGCTTACGGCAGCTCTACCTGCTGGGGAGCCGCCTGGCCAGTGAGCTGGTCGATGCCGCCGCTTTGCCTGAGCCGGACGCCTCAAAGGCCAAGTTCGTCACCAACCTCGTGGTCGATGCCGCCGCTCCCACCAACTACTTCTTCACCAACCCCAAGGCTATGCGGCGTGCTTTCGATACCGGGGGTCAAAGCCTCGCCCTCGGCGCCCGCAACTGGTTGCACGATCTGTCCACCAACGCCGGTTGGCCCTCGCAGGTGAAGAAAGGGGCCTTCACGGTCGGTAAGGACATGGCCGTAAGCAAGGGCCGAGTCGTGTTCCGCAATGACCTGATCGAGTTGATCCAGTACGAGCCCCTGACACCCAGAGTGCACGCCGTCCCGATCGTGTTTTGCCCGCCCTGGATAAACAAGTACTACATTTTGGACCTTTCTCCCGGGAAGAGCCTGGTCGAGTGGGCCCTTCAGCACCATCTGACGGTGTTCGCCATCAGCTACCGCAACCCCGACAGTTCTATGCGCGACGTAGCCTTCGAGGACTACCTTCTCCAGGGCCCGCGGGCGGCGATCGATGTGGCCCGGTCGATCACCGGTGCGGCCAAGGTCAACACGCTTTCGGTCTGTGTCGGTGGCACCCTCAACGCCGCCCTCGTGGCCCACCTGGAGGCCGAGGGCCCAGACCTCGTCAATAGCTCCACCTACCTCAACACGCTGGTCGACTTCGCCGGCGCCGGTACCCTTTCCGACGTCTTCACGGACGACAAGACGGTCGAGGCCCTCATCCAGCAGATGGAAGGCCGGGGGTACCTTGAGGCAAATGCCATGGCGCACACCTTCGACCTGTTACGCGCCAATGACCTTGTCTTTAGGTACGTGGCCTCCAACTGGCTGATGGGGGAAGACCCGCCCGCCTTCGACATCCTGGCCTGGAACGCGGACAGCACCCGTATGCCGGCGAAGATGCAGGCCTATTACCTGCGTAAATGCTGGATCGAAAATGCCCTGGCCCGTGACCAGCTTTTCTTGGCCGGGTCCCGGCTTAATGTGTCCAAGATAACGAACGACACTTATCTGGTGGCCGGGGTGACCGACCACATCGTCCCCTGGCGGTCCAACTACCGCACTACACAGTTGTTCCAGGGTAGTCGCCGGTTCGTGCTCACCCCCGGCGGCCACATCGCCGGGATCATCAACCCCCCGCGCCCAGAGGCGAAGTTCTGGGCCAACGAGGAGTTCCCCGCCGACCCCGACCAATGGCTGTCGGGAGCGGACGAAGTTGGGAGCACATGGTGGGACGACTGGGCCAAGTGGGTGCGCCCCCGCTCCGGACCGCTGCGGGTACCGCCACCGCTGGGCAACGCCGAGTACCCGGCCATGGAGGACGCCCCCGGGACCTACGTGCTGGGCTGAGCCTCGCCCGGGGTGCGCCTACGTGGCCCTCGAGGGCGGGGTGCCTTGGCCCCATACTCGTCGCCGTCACCACTTCCGCGGGCACCACTATCGCGGGCACCGGTCGCGGCACCACCCATGCTACTCGTGCGATAGGAATGGTAGACCGACAGGAGAGCCAGTTTCTGGTCCTCATTAAGGTCGGGGTCGTGGCGGATGGCGTCCGCGGTAGTGGTAGCCTCAGCCTCGTCCCGGCTGAGCAGGCCCGCCTGCTCCAGCACGGTCTCAGCCGAGAGGTCCAATGCCTCGGCGATCGCCCGGAGGATGCGCACGGATGGTTCATGCAGCCCCCGCTCGATCTGGCTGAGGTACGGGTTGGACACGCCGGCCAGGTCGGCCATCTGGCGCAGCGACAGCTTGGCCAGCCGGCGTTGAGCCCTGAGATATGGACCTAGACCGAACGCATCTGACATATCAGACGACGACGGCACGAAGAGCCAGGTTACCGGGCAGGAACGAGGGCGCTGACGAGATCGATGGCGAACTTGCGCTGGGAGGCCCACAGCTCCTCGGCCATCTCGTAAGCCGTGCCGAGGCTCTCCAGGACGGCGGAACGCTCGGGCACGTAGGCAGGCACTTCAAGTTCGGGGACGACCTTGCCAACGACGTCGGCCCACGTGGTTACCGCGTCGAGGGTGAACTTCTGGGCCTGCTTTACCGAGGCGATGATCTCATCACGGACGGCGGCAGAGAACTCGGCCGTCTTGGTCGCGCTCCCGACCTTCGGCCTGGTAGAGCCGGTGGAGGTTGTCTGGGCACTTGTGGTTTCGGGCATTTCGAGCTCCTGGGATGATGGACGGGGCGATCGCCTCGTGCTGTTCGTTGCTCAGTATAACTCTCAGGCGCTATCTATGTCAAGCACTATTGCTAGCTATGTCAAGCACTCGGGCCCAGCGGCCCGCTTCCCTGGTCCCAAACGAGCCGCTCCCGTTGTCCCTAACGAGCCTTCGGCGGCCAACGTTAAGGAGTATGGTTCACCTCAGACCGGCCATTGGCCCAGGGGACAGAACCGGGAACAGGCAAGGGGGGACAAGATGAGCGATGAGCGAGTGGCCATCGTCACTGGTGGGTGCCGGGGGATCGGTGCTGCCATCACGTCGACGCTGGCCGGTGACGGCACCCACGTCGCCGCTGGCTACCACAACAACCGGGAGGCGGCGGAGAGCTTACGAACGGACCTCTTGGCCGCGGGATGCTCCGTATCGGTCCACCAGGGAAATGTGGGCGTGCCCGAAGATTGCCAACGGGTCGTGGACGAGGTGCTGAAGTCATATGGCCGCATTGATTATCTGGTCAATAACGCCGGCGTCACAATTGACAAGACGGTAAGGAAGATGACCGTCGAGGACTGGCACAACGTTTTGCGGGTCAATCTCTCGGGAACCTTCTACATGACCAAGGCTGTGCTCGACCACATGCTCGACAGTGGCTTCGGTCGCATCGTGAACATCAGCTCGGTCATCGGCCAAATGGGCAACTTCGGGCAGGCAAACTATGCGGCTTCCAAGTCTGGTCTTTTCGGGTTCACGAAGAGCCTTGCCCTTGAAATGGCGAGGAAGAACATCACCGTGAACTGCATCGCTCCGGGGTTCATTAGTACCGAGATGTTGGCCGCGGTGCCCGAAGCGGCTCTCAAGGCCGTCATTGACCGCATACCTGTCGGCCGACTTGGCCGTCCTGACGAGATCGCCCGAGCGGTCCGTTTTTTGGTCGATAATGAAAGCGGTTATATAACCGGGTCTGTCCTGACCGTCAATGGTGGTTTAGAGATGTAATTGCCGGCAATAGCCCAGCCCTTTAATGGCTGCGGCATGCCTATCGTCAGGAGAGCGAACGAAGGAAAAGCGCGTCACCCTGACCGCCGCCACCACACAGGCTGACGACGGCCTGTCCGCCGCCGCGACGCTTGAGCTCGTACAGAGCAGTGAGCGCCAGGCGAGTGCCCGACATGCCCAAGGGGTGACCGAGTGCGATTGCTCCTCCGTTGACGTTAACTTTGTCTTCGGGGACCTCTAGCGAGCCCATCGACGCGAGGGCAACGGCGGCAAACGCCTCACTGATCTCGAAGAGGTCGATGTCGGCGATCTTCGTGCCCGCCCTGGCCAAGGCGGCGTTGATGGCGTTGGCCGGTTGGTGCAGAAGTGAGGGAGTCGGCCCGGCCACTTGCCCGTAGCTTATGAACTCGCCCAGCGGCACGACCCCGAGCCGTTCGGCCACAGCACGCGAGGTGACGATGACAGCGGCCCCGCCGTCGGATATCTGGGACGCGTTGCCAGCGGTGATGCTCCCGCCCTCGCTGAAGGCAGGCTTGAGCCGGGCCAGGGACTCGGGCGTGGTCCCGGGCCGGACCCCTTCATCGGTATCGACCGTTACCGGCTCGCCGCGTCGCTGGGGGATCGTGACGGGAGCGATCTCTTCCCGCATCCAGCCCTCTTTTATGGCGTTGGCCGCTCTTTCGTGCGAGGCAGCGGCAAAGGAGTCCTGGCGCTGGCGAGAGACGACGCTGTCGTTGTACTGGTCGGTCGCCAAACCCATCGATGAACGGTCGAGAGAGCAGGTAAGGGCATCGAGCAGCATGGAATCTACGAGTACCCCGTCCCCATAACGGTAGCCCGAGCGAGCGTCCATGAGGAGGTAAGGTGCCCGGGTCATGGACTCCATGCCGCCGGCCACGACGACATCGGCATCTCCAGCGGCGATCATTTGGTCGGCCAGATAGATAGCGTTGAGGCCCGACAAGCAAAGCTTGTTCACGACTACAGCCGGCGTGGTAAGGGGAATGCCTGCCGCTACGGCGGCCTGACGGGCCGTGAGCTGGCCCTGGCCCGCCTGGAGGATCTGGCCCATGTAGACGTAGTCGACCTGGTCGGGCCGAAGCTTCGCCCGCTCCAAAGCGGCCGCGATGGCAACCGCTCCGAGGTCTGTCGCACTCAGGCCGATGAAGGCGCCGGAGAGTTTGCCAATAGGTGTCCGAGCACCTGAGACGATTACCGACCCGGGCATCACAACCTCCCCCCTGTCGTAAAGTGGCGACACCAGACCGTCGCTAACTCAAACGAAGCCGTAAGTTTACCTCGTGAGCCGCTCGTCTGCACTGGCTTGGCGCCGCCGTCTCTTCGGGTTGGTTCACGGCACCGACGCGTACTCGGGGTCAGCCCCGGTGGCGCCGCCAGGTCGTCAGTCCTGCTCTGCGTCCGGCGACCGAGAATTGCTGCTCGGCTGGGCCGGTCGCTCTCGTCCGTTCGCCCGAGGAGCTTGACCGTCCAACCCGAGACCTTGCTCGCCTGGCAGCAAGACCTGCTGAGACGGCGGTGGACATGCTGACCGGGTTGTCAGGTACCGGGCGAAGTGACCGCGGACCGGGCACAGTTCGCCGGGACAGGTTCTCGTCGAGCAAGAGAGGGCCCGAAGCCTATGCACGGGTCTCCGAAAAGAACTATAGTCATATCTCGGTCGTCACGGATGTTCCACGAGTGGTTGTTTAGGAATGCTACTGTCATAAAGGTGGTCGAAATTTCTTCGGTCACGAAATGATTTACCTCAGCCGGAGTTACCACACCTCTTTGGAGCCCCGCGGTTTCCGCTGTAACGAGGGATTGTATTTTCTTAAGAATGGCTGCGTTCATCCTGACTTCTGCACCGGCCAGCCCCTTCTTGAGGCCGTTGAGAACATCACCGGCAGTCTTGACAATATCCGTTGGAGAGCCGACCTTGATGTTCCACGACTGCAGGCTGAGCTCCACGAGAGTTTGCGTGTCGGTTGTAAGATTGGGGGTGATCGAGATCGCAAACGACACGTTGACGGGGCCTTCTGATCCGGTGAACCCGATACCGGTGGGCCCGCTGTGGATGGTGGTGTTTTCCGGGAGGCTTGCCGCGCCCACGAACCCGCTAA
Source organism: uncultured Acidimicrobiaceae bacterium (assembly GCA_964481925.1). Lineage (GTDB taxonomy): Bacteria > Actinomycetota > Acidimicrobiia > Acidimicrobiales > Palsa-688 > Fen-671. The sequence goes on along the minus strand of CAYZVQ010000058.1, from coordinate 12,092 downwards.
CAGCCCCGGCTGTCACACCGTCTGATTCGGTGAGGCTATCGGGAAAAAGCCAGATGTCCAACTCCCTGGTGCGTGCGGACGCCAAGTCAATGAGGGCTGAGCGGTAAAGCGGCACTCCAGTTACTGGTCGATTCTTCGGTGAGGCAGCTACCACAGCGTTGACGCTCAGGGCGACGTTTAATTCCGTGTCTGGTGGGCTGGCTAAGCTGTCAAGCCCAACCGGAAGGTCATCAAGGGAGAAACTCCCGTCGGCGGCGGTGGTAGTCGCGCTCTCCCAAATTGTCATTGGAAACGACTGGTCTGGGCCGGTTTTGAAGTCAAGAACGTAAGTAGCCATAACTGTAGCGTCGGGCCACGGCGAGAAGCCTCCCGACGGAGCGTTGTCACCGAGGATTACGGGCAAAAATGCTTCCAGAACATTAGTTATCTTGAAAATATGACCCCCCAAAGCCATAAATCTCCTCCAGTCTGTGGGCCCCGGATTTCGAACTCCGGACAACCCGGGTGGTCGTGGCACTATAATTTGGCAATCTTATGGGGAGTACGGTAGTTGATTTCGAGCGGACCACTTCATCCGCCCGAGCTTGGAGAGCTTCTTGTTCGGACGCGCCCGCTCCGGGTACAAGGTAGACTAGCGGCACGGTACAGGGCGCGGTACAACGCCGAAGCCAGCGCCAGTTGCTTGGAAGTTAGGTGGTTAGTTTGACGCTGGTCGGCACACCTACTACAGCTCCGCTCACTTAGCCCAGTCGAAGATCAAGACGATCGCCTGTTTGATTGCTGCTGTCACCGTCTCCCATGCCCCCGTCTCTAACATCGACGGTGAGGTCATGGCCGTGCAAACCGTCAGTGCCTTGCTCGACGGGGACGCGGAACTCCCAAACCCACGCCCTCACGCCCCAGACGCCGACGGGCTTGGGAAAGACGTTGGTCCGTGCCACAATGCTGCGATCGGGTACTGTCGTCCCCCTCTCGTCGACCTCCCGGTCTGCACCGCCCGCTAGTACCGCTACTTCGTGGTGGCTCACATTTCCCCCCTTCTGCTCGGGGTCAACCCCCGTGACTGGCCACGGTGATTAGAAAGCGTCGCGCTGTACTCGAGGCTTGACCAGTGCCAAAGGTCCTTGGTTCGCTAGGACGGGGCCCATACCGTAGGGTGCCCTGACAGCGGAGCAACCGCCACATCGACCGATTGGTTGTGAAGCGGTATGGCTGCCCGGTCAGCCGATGTTGAGTCCCACGAGGAGGGCCCGCAGACTACACATATGTCATTCCGAAGGTGAGGCATAGCCCAGCCAAAATATATATTTGACGAGGGCTGAGGGGGCGGGGCCCGGACAGCGTCGGCCGGGCCTCCCCGGGAAGTAGGGCCGGTCGATGGCGCGCAGCGACTTCGAAACGCCCTTCAGGTCTTCGGCATCCCATTTGCCCTTGCCAGGACAGGAACTTTGGCGGGGCATGCCCACCTCAGGAGCCGTGCACACGTGAAATGGCGAGGCTAACGATCAGGATGGGCGTCCCGTTGGGAACCGCACCGCCGGGCTGTCCCAGTCTGCGTACTGGAATATGACGACCCTTCGCCCGTCGGCCGAGGCCGTAATGGCCACAGGCAGTGAGGTCTTTATGGCGACCCAGAAGGTCTCCGGTCCCCAGGTGATGCTGGTATGAGAGCCGTCGTTGTTGATCGACTGGACCAGGTTGCCGGCGACCTCCACCGGTGGTATTCGAGCTTCGCTCACACGTGTCGCCCGGCAGTCGCCAGCTGAGTGACCTGTCACGGTTTTTCCCACTCTCATGTGGCAACCGGGATGTTGGCCAGACGGTTTCCAGGTCGTGGTGGCGGAGCGCACAGGGACGCAGGTGGCATGACGGCCCCGCACGATCGGCTACTTCACCCCTTTGACCGGGCTGGTTTGTGGCCCATCGTGGCTGTCAAACGAACGATCGATTATCCGGGCCCTTCAGGGCCGCGGTGCGGCGTGGCCCCGGCACACCTGGTCCGGCTATCGAGTCGGGTCCGACCTTGCTGCGACCGGGCGCAGCACGCCTCGCCACCAGGGCGACGATCGCGGGCAACAGCACGCAGCGCACCAAGGTGGCGTCGAGGACGACGGCGACGACCAGGGCGAAACCGAGCTGTTGTACGAGGAGCAGTGATCCCGTGGCAAAGCCGAGGAACACCAGAGCGATGAGGCCGGCAGCCGCGGTGACCACCTGGCCGGTGTGCTTGAGGCTCTCCGCCATGGCCTCGTTGAGATCGGCGCCATGTTGGCTGGCCTCTCGCATCCGGGAGAGCAGGAACACGAGATAGTCGAGCGAGAGGGCGTAGGCGAGAGCAAAGGCAACGATCGGGACGTAGACGATGATGCTTCCGGTCGAGGCCATCGGCAGGATATGGCGAAGGTGACCTTCCTGGAAGGCCCAGACGAGTGCGCCGAGCATGGCGCCCTGGCTCAGGGCCGCGAGGAGCGGTGCCGCCAGGGCGAGAGGCCAGGACCCGGTGAGTAGCGCGATCAACACAGCCGTGACGATGACGAGGAGGCCGATCGCGAGCGCGAGGCGACCAGCGAGTTGGTGTTCGTGGTCGAGCTGGAAGGCGGCCGCGCCACCGACGAGGACGCTGTAGCCGGTGTGCAGTGAGCGGATGTCTTGGACCACCCGTACCGCCTGCGGTCCGTTCGAAGCACCACCCACATCGGTGGTTAGCAGTGTTCTAGTGCCGAGCGGGGTTTGACTGACGCTGCGCACTCCTGAAAGGTGCTCGACGCGCCCGACCAATCGGTCGGCGTTCGACGAGTGCGGGGTGACCGAGGCGACGACGTCGACCTGGGCGATGCCGTATTGGGGGAACTGGGCGTCGAGAACCTCGAGGGCGGCGCGCGCCTCGGCTGAGCTGGGAAGGGAGTCGACACCGACCTCGACGAGGTGGGTACTGAGAACCGGCGATGCAAGAAGCACGAGGGCCCCAACCGCGAAGAGGGCCGTCACCACGGGCCGTCGCTGCACGCGTCGGGCCAACCGATCGAAGCCCTCGCCGGGATCCGACCGGTGTGGGAGCCGTATGCGGGTGCCCCAAGAGCGGAGCAGCGCGGGAACCAACGTGAGAGCTGCTCCCATCGCGGCAACGGTCGCGGCGACTCCGCCGAGCCCGATGGAGGTGAACGGGGTGTCTTTGAACACCACGAGGACGCTGAGGCACAACACGACCGTCACACCCGAGAACTGCACCGTCTTGCCCGCCTTGGCGACTGCCTCTCCGACCGCCGCCTCGTGTCCTTGACCGGTACGCCGCGCTTGGCGGTAGCGCACGAGGAGCAAGAGGGCGTAGTCGAGCGAGAGGCCGAGCCCGAGCATGGTGACGAACACGAAGGCGACGAGCAGGCCGAGCAGTTCGCCGCGGATGAGGTTGGACTCGGCGAGCGACGTCGCCTCGAGCCCGAAGTAGTCATCTCCGCCGACCAGGACGTCGGCGCCGCGGATCGTGTGCGCCGCGGCAGAGACATCATCAAGGGCGCTGGTAGTCGGGCTGCCGGTTGAGTTTTCCTCAGTGCGGTGGCCGCGCACCGCCCGGACCTGGCCCTGGTGGACGTGCGGTTACCACCATCGTTCACCGACGAAGGGCTCCGCGCCGCGATACAGGCTCGCCGCGATGTACCGGGACTGCCGGTAGTCGTACTTTCCCAGTACGTCGAGCAGCTCTATGCCCGTGAGCTGCTCGCAGACGGCTCAGGCGGAGTTGGGTACTTGCTCAAGGACCGCGTCTTCGACAGCGATGATTTCATTGACGCGATCAGTCGAGTCGCTGCAGGGGCGACCGTCATGGACCCTGAGGTCATCGCTCGGCTTTTGGCCAGGAACACCGGGACGGAGCGAATCGCGCGCTTGAGCCCACGGGAACGCGAGGTGCTCGCTCTCATTGCAGAAGGACGGTCGAACGCGGCGATCGCCGAGGAACTCGTCGTAAGCGAACGGGCCATAGCGAAGCACAACGCGTCGATCTTCGACAAGCTCGACCTTCCTCCCTGCGACGACGACAACCGAAGGGTGCTGGCAGTTCTCGTCTATCTCGGGCGCTGAACGACCGGGCCGTTATCATCGGCCCCGGTATACCGAGAGACCTCTCCCGGTCGTGGGGTTGAGGAGAGCCGCTGCCCGGACGGTGGTCGCCAGCGGGAGGTAAAGCGGTGCGACGCTCCGCCTGACGATGTGCGGTTCACTATTCGCTGACCTCGCGATTGAGAGGGTGGCCGACGTTCTGCGCCATATCAGACGGCTACATTCTCCTCCGTCCGGCAGGGCCGCCGATTCATAATGTCCGCCCAGGCTGGGTTCTCCGAGGTCAGGAGGTCGACCAGCGTGTCAATAGCAGCAAGTGAACGCCCGATACCTTGCCGGTTATCCTCTCTAAGCGCGGGCGCCGCTCACGAGAGACCAAAGCCCTAAACGCCGGGTTGGTGAGCCGTGTCTGAATTGTTTTGGTTGAAACTCTTGCGGCGCTCGCCACCTCCTCATGATGGAACCCTTGAGCGAGGAGGCCCGCCATGAATTGGTCGTGGTCATTGGAACCGGCCACGCTCGCATCGTTGTTGTCTTCCTCGGCGTCGACGTTTTGCTCCGAGGCCTGATCTCCTGCAGACGGTTCAGCCTCCCTGTGACCATGTTGATCTGGCAAAGAGCCGTTCGAGCCCTGAAGCGCGTCTGTCACGTGTCCCTCCCAATAGAAGAGAAATAGTCCTGGTATATCAACCGCTCTCGGGCTTCTGATAACCCAAGGCGGACCCTGGCGGTCGAAAGGTATTGGATGAGATGGCGCAGCAGGCTCCGCTCGTCCGCTTCAGCCGGCTCACGCTGGTGAAGGCAGGCGTCATCCGAGATGCCGGGCTCAGGCTCGAGCCGACGGGCCGTAACCCTCGTCATTTTGACATCACCTTCGACCAGATCGACCAGGGTGTCGACCGCCTCTGCCGGTGCCAGCACGAGGTTGTCGTCAACCCGTACCATGAAGATTGAACGCCGGGAGGTGACGTGGACGAGGAAGTCGACCTAGTAGCAGACCTCAACGCCGAAGACGACGACGGCCTTGGCTGGTCCACGCTCTCCGGGGCTCGCCAGCCCACCAACGTCCGGTCGGGAGCGTTCTTGCTTGCAGGCAACCACTACGGTCGGGCCGTCGTGCGGGTGGTCGCCGTCGATGGGGACGGCCAGGTGCACTTCAGCATCCTGCCCGGCTCGGTGGCCAAGAACCGCCACCTACTTGGCACCACCGTCGCCTGACGCGGGACGACTAGCCGGTCAAGGGCCGCGGCGACTTACCTGAGCTGGGGTACTCCCAACGAAGGAGCCAGCCAAGGCTATATGTGCCTGACCACCCAAAGTGCCGGGCGTCAGGCAATTGGGCTGCGGGTCGTTGGGCGTTCTGGGGACACGTTCCGTGCAGGGGCTGACAGTTGGACCGGTTGTGACGAGCGATCCAGCGTTGCTGTCGTTGGGCATTTTTGAGAAGGGTCACGAGTTCGCTGGTGGCCACCGCCAGATGGAACGTCCTGTCTTGTAGTGGTCGTGGCCTCGCGCCGCCACCACCCGGCGGCAATTTGCCGAGACGGCCGTGTTGACATGTGACTATTAGGTCACGTATTATGAGCGGTGGTGGACGACGACCTCGTGTTCAGGGCGCTCGCCGACCCGACGCGACGGTTCCTTCTCGACCTGCTCTTCGAGCGTGAAGGCCGCACGCTCAGCGAACTGGAGGCCAAGGTCGAGATGACGCGCTTCGGGGTGATGAAGCACCTGCGCCTGCTCGAACAGGCAGGGCTCGTCGTCACACGCCGGTCTGGCCGGGAGAAGCTGCATTTCCTCAACCCCGTCCCGATCCGGCTGATCCATGACCGATGGATCGATAAGTACACCGAGCGCCGGGTGTCGGCGCTCTCCGACCTAAAGACCGAACTGGAGGCACGTACATGACAACTGGGACGCAGACGACCGAGACGACCCAGGTGTACCGGGTCTACATAAAGGCGGCACCAGAGGCCATCTGGGAGGCAATAACCAAGCCCGAGTGGACGGTGAAGTACGGCTACGCCCCCCTCGTGGAGTACGACCTGCGGCCGGGTGGGCCCTTCCACGCGTACGCCAACGAGGGCATGAAGGCCCTGGGCTGCCCCGATGTCATCAGCGATGGAGAGGTGATCGAAGCCGACCCGCCGCGCAGGCTGGTCCAGACTTGGCGCATGACTATGACGCCCGAGCTGGCGGCCGAGGCGTTTACCCGGCTCACTTACGACATCGAGCCGGCCCGGGGTGGTGTCACCAAGCTCACCGTCACCCATGACGTCTCTGGAGCGCCGGGGTGGGCGGCGGTGCTCAGAGGTGAGAGCGAACCGACGGGCGCCGGTGGTGGCTGGAGCGAGATCCTTAGCGGGCTGAAGACGCTACTGGAGACCGGCCAGCAGCTCCCGTTCCAAAGCGGTCCGCAATAGACACCTCGCCCACGGGACGGGACGCTGCCTTCGCGTCGCGCCCATGAGATCCTGTGCGAACTGAGGCTCCTAGCAAGCTGAGGCAGATGGCAGAAGATGGCAGCCCGGGTCCAGTCTTGACGCGCATGTGCGCCCGAGCTGCGCCGACAGTCCACGCCTCACCCGTCTGATTGCACTTTCCCTCCTTGGCAGAACAGCTTCTTCGATGGACACATAATCCCGCAATATGCAACTGGAACGGGCCCCTGATCACAAGATGGCCGACCGCGTGTGCCTATCTGGGTGTTGGTGGCGGTTGCGCAGTTATCCGGGCCCGACTCGACGGGCCTGCCAGCCTCGTCCAGCTCGGCCCGCCAGCGGCTCACGAGCTCGTCCTCAGCCCCGTGGCCCTTGGCCCTCCGGGTGGTGCGGGCGGCCACGCCCCGGGCGCGGTAGGAGGCCTCGCCCCGGCGTTGAGTGTTCCATCAGGCACGCGTGTCCCGGGTGCGAAACTCGAAGGCAATGCCCGGGCCGACCGTCGCCATCGCCTGCTGCCGGCGCTCCGGGGACGCTCGTCCCGACGACTTGTACCCCGACCCCGACGCGGCCCCGTTGCGGTCCGCGTTGGCTTCGATGGGGGTGAGCTCGGCCCTAGTCGCCTGGGATGACCCGGGCGCCGATTGGGCATCCTTCTCCCGAGTCCTGGTCAGCAGCACCTGGGACAGTGTCGACCGTCCCGCCGAGTACCTGGCTTGGGCACGTCGCGTCGACGCCGCGACCACGCTCGTCAACCCTGCGGTGGTCATCGACTGGGGACTGGACAAGGTGCACCAGCGTCAGCTTGCGGAAGCTCGGGTGCCGGTGGTGCCAACGACATGGGTGGGACCGGGCTCAGAGTGGCCTTCACCCCCAGAGGGCGACTTCGTGGTGAAACCCTCGGTGTCGGCCGGTGGCAGGAGCACGGCTATCTATGCGGGCGCTGACCCCCGGGCCGTGGCGCACGTGCGAGGCCTGCAGGCGCTCGGCCAGACGGTCATGGTCCAGGACTACCTACTCGGAGTAGAGAGCCAGGGGGAGACCGACCTCATCTTCTTCGACGGGGCATTCAGCCACGCGGTGGCGAAGAAGGCCTTCTTGCACCGGGGAGAGGGTGTCATCGAGCGGCCCTGGGAGAGGATGTCCTGGGCCGGCCTGACTACACCCCGACCGGCCCAGGTCGATGTCGCGAAGCGGGCGCTCGGCTTTATCAGCGACCGCCTCGGTTGCCGTCTGACCTATGCCCGCTTCGATTTGGTCGACGGCCACGACGGCGAGCCGTTGGTACTGGAAGTCGAACTGGTCGACCCGTACCTGAGCCTCGAGCGGGAGCCGCGAGCAGCAGGCCGGCTGGCCCTGGCCCTGATGACGTCCGCCGGTGGAGGTCCGCCGGGCGGGGCCGGCCGCCTTAGTCCCGACTTTGGGGGCACACGGGAACCTCGCCGCCCGGTCTCCGACGTGGGCTCTGCTGGGTCAGAAGTCGCCGAGCCGTAGGCGAAGTCGCCGGACACGCCCAAAGGTCCTGAGCCCTCGTTGACCAAGGAAAGCGCGCAGCTTGGGAAATGCGACGCCATCAATGTTGGTCTCAGCTCGTGCATTCTTGGGGGTCCGCTACGGCCATTTGCGTGTCGGCACGCGTGTCCTGTTCGTGTCCTGACGCGGTCTGACCTGGACATAAGTCCAGGTCAGGGGCCTAAGATCGTCGTGGAGGTGGCGGGAATTGAACCCGCGTCCTCTAGCCTCTCGCCGGGCATTCTCCGAGCGCAGCCAGTGACTTTTCTCGGCCGCCTGCTCGCCACTGGCGTCGGCAGGCAGCTAGAGCCAGCTAAATTTCCCTTACAGCAGGCTGGCGCCGCCTAAAGGTAAGCCCCACTTAATGACGCCCGCTACTGGCCCGTAGGGCTTGGACCAGACGGACGGGCTGCGATTAAGCAGCCAGCGCTAGTTGCGCTGTGCCTTGATTGGCGTTTATTGGTTTCCCAGTTGTTTTACGTGGCATCCGGGGACCACGGCTCGCTTCTCCCAGTTCGACAACCAAAGTCGAAACCGATCACCCCCATGTCAAAGTGCAACTCAACCACTCACTGTACCGTGCCTGGGGCTCAGGCGTAGCCCGAGGTCGCCGACGCCGGCGGTCGCAGGCCGGCCCACGTCCGGCGGCTCACGGGTGTCCCCCGGGCCACCATGGCGGCGATATCGGGGGCCATGACGACCCCGACGGTGGCGCCGTGGTCTTCGACTGGAAGTGCCGCACCCGGACGCCCGGCTATGGCGAGGGCGGGCTGCGCCGGCGCCAACGGGACCTCACCCTCGGGCCGGGGGGCCGACGGGAGGGGCAGGGCCACGTCCTGGGCCCTGACAGACCAGTGCATGCCGGGAGGGACGGCGGCCAGCTGCTGGGCCGTCACGACGCCCGACCAATGCCCGCCGCCCCAACGCTCGAGCACAAAGGCGGCCTCAGGATAAGGCTTGACCCACTCGTTCCAAAATGCTCCCACCGTCAGCCATCCGGGCGCGATGACCGCAGGTCGCATGACGTCGGAGACATGGACGTCACCGAGCACGTGCTGGGCGCGGCCGGCGACCTGTTCGCGTTTGGACGACGAAATGACGAACCATCCCATGAGCAGGAAAACGAAACCGTCCAGCGGGTCAGCCTTCTCGAAGGCGAACAAGCCGAAGATGGCGCAGGCGCCGCCGAGGAGGGTGCCGGCCCCCGCCGCCAACCGGGTGGCCAACCAACGGTTGCCCGTGGTCCACCACAGGAACCCGTGCAAGACCCGTCCCCCGTCCAGGGGCGAGGCGGGCAGGAGGTTGAACAGGCCCAGGAGCAGGTTGATCGCGCCCAACCAGCGAAGGGTGCCGGCGGCCAACGCCCAACCGGAGTTTTGGGCCAACACCGCCAGCCCTATCGAGGCACCGCCGATCACGCCGCTGGCGAGGGGGCCCACCAGGGCGATGACCAGCTCGGTGGAAGGCTTGTTACCGTCGCCCTCGATCCGGGTCAGGCCGCCCATGAACCACAACGTGATGCCGTCGACCTTCAGCCTCGCCCGGCGCGCCGCCACGGCATGTGCGACCTCGTGCACCAGGACGCCGACCAGGAGGGAGGCGGCCGCCAGGCACCCCGCCAGCCAGTAAGCGTCCTGTGTGTAACCCGGGACGTCGGCGGGCAAGCGCGACGTGGCCAGGAAGTAGGCCACCAGGCCGGCCAGAGCGAACAGGCTCCAGTTGACGCCCACTTTGACGCCCCCCAGGTGGCCCAGTCTGAAGCTGTCTTGCAATCCCCGCCTCCTTCAAGGCGCCCGTTAGTTAATGCTCCTCGTCCTAGCCGTCTTCCCTCAGTGTTTGCTGTACGTGCCCTGAGACGTCCCTGTTAACAAAGAGGTAGGCAACGAGCTTAAGCCCTGCGGGCAGACTCGCGCAGCCTGCGGGCGCCCATCTCTCGCTTGGCCTCCATCTGCGCGTCGCGGTCGGCAATGGCCCTGCGCTTGTCGTACTCGCGGCGGCCGCGCGCCAGAGCGAGCTCGATCTTGGCCCGCCCTTCCTTGAAGTAGGCCGACAGGGGGACGAGGGTCAGGGGCCCCTGCTGGGTCTTGCGGGCAAGCTCGTCTATCTCACGGCGGTGCAGGAGAAGCTTGCGGGACCGGTCGGGGTCGAACATGCCGAACGAGGTCGCATAGCCGTAGGGCGACACGTGCATCCCGTGAAGCCAGATGTCGCCGTCCTGAGTACGGGCGAACGCGTCCCGGAGCTGCACCCGACCCTCCCGGAACGACTTGACCTCGCTTCCGACCAGGACGATCCCCGCCTCATAGGTCTCGAGGATGTCGTAGTCGTGCCGGGCGCGGCGGTTCTGGGCCACCAGGCCCCGAGCCGCGGCAGGCTTAGCGCTCATAGGGCCATCAGGGTAGCTTCATCAGGGTGCTGATCGTGCCCCGAGACGTGTGGGACCGGATCGTCGCCCATTGCCTCGACGGCCTGCCCCTGGAGGCGTGCGGGCTGTTGGCGGGACGGGACGGGGAGGTGTGCGAGGTGTACCCGGCGACCAACGCCGCCCGCTCGGCGCGCGTCTATACCGTCGAGCCCCGGGACCTCCTGCACGCCGACCGGGCTGCAGAAGCCGGCGGCCTGAGCCTCATAGGTGTCTGGCACTCGCACACCCACAGCCCCGCCTACCCGTCGCCCACGGACGTGGCACAGGCGCCCGACCCGGATTGGCACTACGTGATCGTGTCCTTGAGCGACCTCGAGCCCGTGCTGCGTAGCTACAGGGTCGTCGCCGGCGCTGTGGAGGAGGAAGCGGTCGTCCTTTCGGCCTGAGCCTCGCAATGCCTACAATGGTGACAGGAGAAGTCGGGTTTTGTCCCGGTCCATGTCAACCAGTAGGAGATGCCGTGCCCGTAGAAGTGCGTTTGCCGAACATCCTGCGCCCCGTCGTCTCGGGAGAGGCGTCGGTCCGGGCCGAGGGGACGACCGTCCGAGACGTGTTCGATGACCTCGTGCGCCGGTACCCCGGTCTCGCCCCTTCGTTGTTGACCCCCGAAGGCGAGATGCACCGCCACCTCAACGTCTTCGTGAACGATGACGACGTGCGCTACCTCGGAAAGCTGGAGGCCAAGGTGGGTGACGACGACACGGTCACCCTCATGCCGGCCGTGGCCGGGGGCTGAACCATGGCCCGTTACGACAGCGTGCTGGACACCATTGGCAACACGCCGCTCGTCGACGTAAGCGAGCTCAGCCCGAACCCCAGGGTGCAGGTGCTCGTAAAGCTGGAGGGTTTGAACCCCGCCGGCTCGGTGAAGGACCGGGCCGCCAAGTCGATGATCGAAGAGGCTGAGAAAAATGGCCGCCTTGTCCCGGGACAGCGCATCCTGGAGTCCTCGTCGGGCAACACGGCCGCCGGGCTGGCCATGATCGCCAAGATCAAGGGCTACCCGTTCACTGCCGTGGTCCCCGAGAACGTTTCGGTCGAACGCACCAAATTGTTGCGCGCCTTCGGTGCCGACATAATCGTCTCCCCGGCCGCCGAAGGATCCAACGGGGCCATGCGCCGGGCGCAGGCTCTGGCCGAGGAGCACCCCGAATGGTGGTTCTCGTTCCAGTACGGCAACCCGGCCAACCCGAAGGCCCACTACGAGGGCACGGGACCGGAGATCTGGCGGGATTGCCCCGAGGTGACCCACTTTGTGGCCGGGCTGGGCACGGCGGGCACCATCATCGGGGTCGGCCGTTTCCTAAAGGAACGCAAACCCTCGGTCAGTGTGTGGGCCGTCCAGCCCCCCGCAGGGGAGACCGTCGAGGGGCTGAAGAGCCTGGACGAGGGCTTTGTCCCCCCTGTGTTCACCGACAATGGCGGCTACTCGCTGCTCGACCGCAGCCGGGTCGTCGGGCCAAAAGAGAGCATTGAGTGGGCTCGGCGCCTGGCCGGAGTCGGCATTTTCGCGGGGCTCTCGACGGGGGCGGCGATGGCGGGTGTGGCCCGCTGCGCCTCGGAGATCGATGAGGGGACGATCGTGACGGTTTCTCCCGACGGGGGATGGAAGTACCTCTCGACGGACGTCTGGACGGGGGCCCTCGACGATGTCGTCGAGC
>CAYZVQ010000057.1:8000-19441 GCA_964481925.1 uncultured Acidimicrobiaceae bacterium | reverse complement strand
CGATCGAGTACTTCTACGTGTACGACGCGAGCTCCGGCGGTACCACTACGACCACAGGCGCCACCACGACGACCACCGTGCCGACCACCACGACGACCGGGACGACCACCACAACGACCACCGTGCCGACCACCACGACGACCCAGCCGACCACCACGACGACCGCCGCCACTACGACGACCACCCAGCCGACCACCACGACGACGGTGGCCTCGGGTTATAGCTGCTCTGCCTCTACCTCTGGCGAGGCCCAGCTCAACGAATCGGCGTTCACCGGAAGCTCCGCTACGAGCGGCGCCACCGGCCCGCAGGACCCGGTCATCAACGTCGTCAACGGCTCGAGCACAGGCCGGTTCACGACCGGTATGGCTCAGGCACCGGGGATGGACTACACGCTCGACCTGTCCTCAGCCCAGTCGTTCAACGAGGTTTCCCTGGACGCCCCCGACTATGCGGGCGACTACCCCAGAGGCATAAACGTCAACGTCTCGGCCGACGGGACCAACTGGACCACCGTGGCCAGCTGCAGCCCGGCCTCGTACCCGGTCACGGTGAGCTTCCCGGCCCAGAGCGAACAGTACGTCCAAGTGGTCCTTAGCGCCAGCGTCAGCCCCAACTGGTGGTCGATCGAGTACTTCTACGTGTACGACGCGAGCTCCGGCGGTACCACTACGACCACCGGCGCCACCACGACGACCACCGGCGTCACCACTACCACCACGACCACGGTCCCTGCGGCCCCCACCGTAACCGGAGTGAGCCCAGCCTCGGGGCCGAACGGCGCCCTGGTGACTTTGGCCGGAACCGGCTTCACCGGGGCCACCGCAGTGGACTTCGGCAGTAGTGCGGCTACCTTCACGGTCAACAGCGACGCCATCATCACCGCCATTGCCCCGCCTGGCACCGGCACTGTGGGCCTGACCGTTACTACCCCCGAAGGAACAAGTGCCACCAGTCCTGCTGATCAGTTCACATATACGGCCGGCACAGCAGCTTTCTCCGTCCCCTCGCCGGTTTCGGGAGGCTGGCAGCTGAACGGGTCCGCCCAGCTCAATACGACCGCCTCGCCGGCCAACCTGCAGCTCACCCCAGCGGCAAGTTACCAGGCAGGGTCGGCCTTTTACCCCACACCGGTGCCGGGGGCGGGCATAACGGCCAGCTTCGACACGTACATTGGTGGCGGCAGCGGTGCGGACGGCCTCACCTTCACCTTGGCTGATGCGACCGTCACCCAACCCACAGCTCTGGGGGTGAACGGTGGCGGCGAAGGCTACTCGGGCATCACCGGGCTCGCCGTGTCGCTCGACACTTACCAGAATGCCGTCAACCCCTCCGACAATTTCGTGGGCATCGCCAATGGTCCCGTAACAGGGGCTGGCAACGAGCTGAACTACGTCGCCACCAACTCGGACATCCCGCCGCTGCGCAACACCCTGCACCACTTCGTGGTGACGACCACCTCGACGGGCATCACCGTCACCATGGACGGCACACAGGTGCTCAACTACGTCACCACGCTGCCGGCCTACGTGCTGGTCGGCTTCACGGGCGGCACCGGCGGGGGCGACGACATCCATCAAGTCCAGAACGTGGCCATCACGAGCGGACCTCCTCCGTCCGCCCCGACGGTCGGCAACGTGACGCCGAACTCAGGAACGAGCGCGGGCGGCACCACGGTCACCCTTACCGGCACTGCCTTTACGGCCGCGACCGCGGTGAACTTCGGGCCCAACGCGGCCACCTTCACTGTGACTAGCTCGTCCACGATCACCGCCACTGCCCCGGCTGGGACGGTTGGCACCGTGGACGTGACCGTGACCACGCCAGGGGGCACCAGCGCCACCAGCACCGCCGACCAGTACAGTTACACCCCACCGCCTGTACCGACGGTCACCGGCGTAACCCCGAACTCAGGGCCGAACACAGGCGGGACGACCGTCATCATCACCGGCACCGCCTTCACCGGCGCCTCGGAAGTCGACTTTACTAACGACGTCAGAACGCATGTTCTCCCAACTACGTTCACCGTCGACAGTGACACCATGATCACCGCCATCACCCCCGCATTCGCAGACTTTGTCGGCACCGTCGATGTGCAGGTCGAAACTCCTGGGGGAACGAGCATCGAAACCGCCGACGACGAGTTCAATTACACGGTTCCCCCGCCGCCCACCGTCAGCGGCGTGAGCCCGGCCTCTGGGACGAGCGTCGGCGGGACCACGGTCACGATTAGTGGCGCAAACTTCCTCGGCGCAACCGCTGTGGCCTTCGGTCTGACGGGCACTGCGTTCACCGTCACCAACCCGACGACTATCACCGCCACCTCCCCACCCGGGTCGGTTGGCACGGTCGACGTGACCGTCGCCACCCCAGGAGGTACGAGCGCTACCGACACCTCGGACCAGTACACCTATTTCGAGCCGCCTCCGCCCACGGTCTCTGCTGTGACCCCGACTGGCGGCTTTACCATCGGCGGGACGACGGTGAGCATTACTGGGAGCAACCTGTTGGGCGCCAGTGCAGTCGAGTTCGGCAACCATGCCGCCAGTTTTACCGTCACCAACTCGACCACTATCACCGCCAGCTCCCCACCCGCCTCGGTTGGCACGGTGGACGTGACCGTCACCACGCCGGGAGGCACGAGCGCCACCAGCTCGGCCGACCAGTACACCTACGCCGTAGAGCCTCCACCCAGCGTGGGTGGCGTGAGCCCAGCCTCGGGGCCGAACGGGTCCGAGGTCACTATCACTGGCACCGCCTTCACCGCCGCCACCGCGGTGGTCTTCGGCACCACGGCGGCGACGTTTACCGTCAACAGTGACACCCTCATCACCGCCATTGCACCAACTACCGGTAGCGGGACGGTGGACGTGACCGTCACGACGCCAGGAGGCACGAGCGCCACCAGCCCGGCCGACCTGTTCACTTACGCGGCCGGCTCGGCGCCTTTTTCGATCCCCTCACCGGTGTCCGGAGGCTGGCAACTAAACGGGTCGGCCCTGCTCGACACCACCGCCTCGCCCGCGAACTTGCAGCTCACCCAGGCGGTAAGTTACCAGGCGGGTTCGGCCTTTTACCCCATCACGGTTCCGGGAGTAGGCATAACGGCCAGCTTCGACACGTACATCGGCGGGGGCAGCGGGGCCGACGGGCTCACCTTCACACTTGCCGATGCCAGCGTCACGCAACCCTCGGCCCTCGGTGTAAATGGTGGCGGCGAAGGTTTCTCGGGCATTACCGGCTATGCGGTGTCCTTTGACACTTACCAGAACTCGGTCAACCCCTCGAACAACTTCGTGGGCATCGCCAACGGACCGGTCACCGGGGCTGCCAACGAGCTCAACTACCTCGCCACCAACACGACTATCCCGCCGCTGCGCAACACGGTCCACCACGTAGTAGTGACCACCTCCTCGACTGGTATCACCGTGACCATGGACGGCACCCAGGTGCTCAGCTACGCCACGGCACTGCCGCAGTACGTCCTAGTCGGCTTCACCGGGGGGACCGGGGGCGGCAACGACGTGCATCAGGTCCAGAACGTGTCGATCATGGCCACAAGCTCAGGGTTCCCAGTGCCCATCGTCACCGGAGTCAGCCCGAACGTTGAGACTGCCGGCGGCGGCACTGCAGTCACGATCACAGGGACCGGTTTCACTGGCGCCAGCGCAGTGGACTTTGGCGCCAACGCGGCGACGTTCACAGTTCTCAACTCAACTACCATCACCGCGACCTCCCCTCCAGGCACCGGTACCGTCGACGTGACCGTCAGCACGCCCGTCGGGGGCACCAGCCTCACAAGCAGCGCTGACCAGTACACCTACGTCAACGGCCCCACCGTGAGCGCCGTCAGCCCAACGTTTGGCCCGGCTACGGGTGGCAACACCGTGACCATCACCGGGACCAACTTCGTCGACGTCACGGGGATCGACTTCGGCGGGGAGAACCCGACGACGACATTCAACGTCATCAACCCGACCACCATCGTTGCCACCGCGCCAAGCGGCGCTCTTGGCACCATCGACGTGAACGTCTTCAACGTCGCGGGCTCCAGCGGCTCTAGTTCAGCCGACAATTACACCTACACCTCCCCACCCGTACCCACCGTGAGCGGGGTCAGCCCGGCCTCGGGGCCGACCACCGGCGGCACGACAGTTACGATCACCGGCACGGGGCTCTCAAGCGCAACCAGTGTCGATTTCGGCCCCGGGAACACGTCGCAGAACTTCACAGTCAACAACCCCACCACTATTACGGCCGTCGTCCCCTCCGGCGCCCTCGGCACTGCCGACGTGACCGTCACCACCAGCGAAGGCACAAGCAGCACGAGCGCGGCCGACCAGTTCACCTACACTGCGCCGCCCGGGCCCGCCATCACCTCCGTCAGCCCGGGGAACTCACCCAACGGCAGCTTCGTGACGATCAGCGGCAGCGGCTTAGCCGGTGCTACTGCCGTCGATTTCGGGGCGGGCAACCCGGCCGCGACCTTTGCGGCAAGCAACGCCACGACCATTTATGCCACCGCCCCGCCAGGCAGCGGGACGGTCGACGTGACCGTCACTACGCCCGCGGGCACTAGCGCGATGAACCCGGCCGACCAGTTCACTTATACCGTGCCGCCGGCGCCCACGGTCACGGGGGTTAGCCCGGCTTCCGGCTTCAGTGGCTTTTACGTGGTCGTGACCGGGACGGCCTTCACGAGCGCCAGCGCCGTCGACTTCGGTAACGCTCCTGCAACCTTCACGGTGAACAGCGACACCAGCATCACCGCGACGGCACCTGCTGGCTCGGGCGCCGTCGACGTGACCGTCACGAACTCGGGGGGTACCAGCGCAGTGAGCGCGGCCGATGAGTTCACCTACAGCACAGGCACCCCGCCGCCAACGTTGGTCTCGACGTACCGGGGTAACCTCGCCCGGACTGGCTACTACCCGTCCCAAACTGGGATCACAGCCTCCAACGCGGCCACGGTCCAGCCGTTGTGGACCACGACTTCGGGCGGCGGCGGTGATTACTCTCAGCCCGTCATCGCCAACAACCTCGTGTACTGGGGGGACTGGAACGGTTACGAGCACGCCGCGACCATTTCGGCCGGGCCTCTCGGCCCGGCGGGCACCACCGTTTGGAGCACGTACCTCGGCCTTCTCACAGGCACCACGTGCAACCCTCCGACGGCAGGCCCCAGCGGCACAGGGGTGGCCGCCATGATGGGCGGCACCCCGGTGCTGTACGTGCCAGGGGGCGACAATCTCACGAATGGTACGAGCGGCATGGAAAGCTTTTATGCCCTGAACGCACTTACCGGGGCAATCATCTGGAAAACGCCGATCGCGCCCTTGGACTCTCAGTACTTCCTGTGGGCCTCGCCCTTCCTCTACAACGGGAGCATTTATCAGACGGTGGCTGCGTTCGACGGGTACGACCCTGGCTGCCCGGACCCCAATGGGGAAATGGTGAAGATGGACGCGAACACAGGGGCCATCCAACAAACCTGGAACGCTTCGCCGCCTGGCTGTACGGGTGGCGGGATGTGGGCTTCGCAAGACGTCGACACCAGCGACGGCAGCATCTTCGCAGTCACGGGCGACCCGGACGGTTGTGCCGCTGGGGCCGAGTATGCCCCTGCCATCGTGAAACTGAACGCCAGCAACCTGTCAGTCGAGTCGAGTTGGACGATCCCCCCTCCAGATCAGGGCGGCGATGATGATTTCGGTGCAACGCCGGTCCTCTTCACTGCCGTCATCAACGGCGTCCAGCGCCAACTGATCGGTGTGATCAACAAGGACGGCATGTTCTTCGCCCTTGACCGCTCCAACCTGGCAGCCGGCCCGGTGTGGCAAACGAGGATAGGCTACGGGACCGGGAGCCCCCTCAATATCGTGTCGGCGGCCTGGGACGGCTCACGGCTGTACGTCGGTGGCGGTGGCACCATCATCAACGGCTCATTCTGCTTCGAGAGCCTCGCTGCGCTTAACCCGGCGACGGGCGGCTACATCTGGAGCACGTGTGCGAACGGAGAAATGAACTCCGGCATCACCGAGGTACCGGGCGTTGTGATCATGGGCACCGGAGCGGTTGGGAACGTCCTGTTCCTGGACCCGGAGAACGGCATTATCCTGAACAATGTGCCGGTGGCATCGGCGGTGCTAGGCGAGACCACCGTGTACAACGGCGTCGTGTACGTCCCGGTCGACAACGGGAACGTCGAGGCGCTCGGCCCGTAAGCCGCACAATTGGCCGGCCCGGCCTAGGTCACCCTCGCTTGGCACAGAGAACTTGACGTAGCGAGATATCCCTTCCCAGCTGCCGTTGCTTGCAACGAAACGGTTTTGCCTACGAGACCGGCTGGCAACCGGTACATGATGTTCGCTTTCCCAGATACCACTTCGGCGCTGCCGAGCACATGGTGGGTCACTGAAGCGAAATTGCCCTTCCACAGGCCATAAAGATTGACGATTAGGCCCCGACCCGTTACCGGCCGGTCCTCAGGGGTGCGCACGGTCACCGTGAACATGCCGGACAACCTTAGCCGTGCCGATGGGGGGATGTAGAGATCGACTTCTAGCGCGATGTAGACGGCGAACTCGACGGCACCGCATGCACGATTACGGTCACACGTCACCTCGAGCGGGTAGGTGCCAGTCTGCGGTGCTGCGAACCTTATGACAGTGTTCAAACTGGCTTGATCGAGAGGTGCTTTCCTCGCAAGAGATGCGTCATTGGTACCCGCGGGGAACAGCTTTACATCGAGATAACGAGCCTCTCGGTCCGTAGTACCGTCGAGTGAGAAATAGTCTCCCGCGACTAAGTACACTCGCCAAAACTCGGTAGTTGGGTTATGACGGTAACTCCTAGGAAAAGTGGCGGAGTACTTTGCCCCTGAGGTCAGTTGCGGGGCGTTCGCTATAGATGCGCCGCCCGCGGCGCTCGCGGCCGGTGCGGCGACAAGCGATGCGCCGGTCAAGACGGTCATTACGGTAGCCAGCTTCTTGCTCACTCGACCACACCTCTTTGCGCCACGGCCCTCGTCCATCAAGGGTAGCTGACAAGGTTGACCGGTAAGGTCATCGGGTCAGTCGGCGAACCCCCGACGGTAGGGCCCCCGGTGGAATTGATGATGTTCTGGATCACCCCGGTGCCGTCCAGCGACACCGTGAGCAGGTCCACCCACTGCACGCCGGGGCGGTCGGGGGACTCGAAGGCATGGGCGACCTGGACGGGCAAGCCGGCCTCCCCCGGCGAGTCGGCGTTGTAGAAGAAGCAGTAGCTGCCCACGCCGTAGGCGTGGAAGATGGTCACGTTGGCCGTGACCAGGAACGCCGGAAAACCGTCCGTCGTGGGGTTCTCCATCCAGGCGGACTGGTTGGGAGGGTCGTACGGCATCTCGTTTTGAAAGAAGACCTCGGTGCCGCCCTGGCCCCTCCAGATGACTTCGTACTTCTGGTAGTGCTCGACGAAAAGTCCATAGGCGTTTACGTCGTTGCCATTGACGACCAACCCCGTGCTGCCCCGGTTGACCGTCCAGCCGGTACCGTCGCGGGTACTGGCATGGTCGGCCCGCCAGGCCCAGACGTCGTCGATGATCGAATGGTCGGCGTTGTCGACGAAGCTGACGGTAGCGCTGCCCACCGCCTCGCCCCCGATGCGGAAGAACGTGTCCTGGACCAGGTCAGGGTCGTCGGCGGTCCCGGGGCTAGGTTGGGCTGTCCCCACCGTGAGCAGGACAGGCGAATTGGCCGGGCCGGCGTCGAAGATAAGGCCCGACAGCCTCACCCCCACGTTGGGCATGACCGTCATCGCCGAGTTGCCGCGCTCGGGCACCAGTGTCGCGAAGCCGAGGCCCATCACGATGGTGTCCGGCCGGCTGACCACGATGGGCGAGACGAAGTGGTACTGGCCCGGTGTGAACATGAGATCCTGACCCCGGGACAAGGCGGCGTTGATGTGGGCCTCGGGAGTGCGGGGGAAGGCTATGAAGAACTTAGAGAGAGGGACGGACGCGGCCAGGTCGCCGCTGGCGGCCCACGACGGCCCAGTTGCTCCCCGCTCGAGCGTCGAGAGGGCGACGTAGTACTGGCCGTTGGGCCGCCAGTAGAGGAACGGCTCTTCCTCGGACACGGGCGCCCGGGACAGGGTTGTGTACGGCTCCGGGCCTTTGTTCTCGGCCGACAGAGCGCCGAAGCTCTGGGCCGGGACCGCATTGCCGTTGTCACCCATGAACACTTGGTTCCACACCCCGTTGGCCCACGAACTGTCGATGGTGCTGTTGCGCACGAGGAACTGCTGCTGGCTGCCGTTGAGCGTCCCGCCGTTGAGCTCGGAGTCGGCGATGAAGCCGCCGCTGGTGTAGTTCTGGTCCCCGCAGTAGTCCTCCAGCGTCAAGAAGCCGTTTATGACCACCCGCCTCATGGGTGCCGCCTGCGACGTCGCCCAGAACTCCTTGCCCTCGTTGCACGACGGGTTGTAGACGTTCACACCATTTACCGTGCTGTAGTCAAGGGTATCGGGCACCGCGGGTGAGAAGCTGGGAGTCGCGCTCGCCGCTGGCGGGTCCAGGGTCAGGTTGTAAAGTGACCGCCAGAAGTTGTCGA
Source organism: uncultured Acidimicrobiaceae bacterium (assembly GCA_964481925.1). GTDB lineage: Bacteria > Actinomycetota > Acidimicrobiia > Acidimicrobiales > Palsa-688 > Fen-671. Next base: position 10,850 of record CAYZVQ010000057.1, on the reverse strand, counting down.
GACCGTTGCAGTTGCGGCCCCCGCCGTTGGAGTTGGGAGGCCCGAAGCATTGGTTGAACACGTCGGCCGCCCCGTTTATGACCGTGCTCTGGGGCGTCGTCCCCAAGCCGGCCACCTCGGTGTAGTAACCAACCTGGAACATCAGGGGCTGTGCCGGGGTGCCATAAGTACCCGGCTCGAAGAAAACCGCATACCGTTGGGGGCCGAACTGGTTGGGCACCTGTTGGCGGGCCAGAGCGTCGAGGTCCGCCTGGACCGTCGCTTCGCTCATTTCTGGTGTGAAGACGCACACATCTGGTCCCAGAAGACCGATGTTGGCCCCCGGGCACATCGACGGCGCCGATTTGGTGTTGGCTGCCATCGTAAGGACCAACACGGGGGAGATGACCATCAGGGCGCCGGCGAAGACGGTCGTTACCACGAGGACGGGGAGCCGTCGCGGCCGAGTGCTCGCCACCGCGGCTGCTGGCGTGTAGTCGACCATCGTGAGCCACGTTACCCGCCCGTAGGTCCCGTGGCGTAGGTGCCGGACGACGCTATCTCTGAGAGCGCGGCCAACCTCACGTACTGGGGTCAATAAACTTCGGCGCGTTGCCGGTCCCCCACCACGGGCACAAGAAAAGCTAGCATATGCCAGTACCTGTTGGGTGCACAGCTGGCGGGAAGGTGACACCTAAAGGCGTCACTCTAGCGACGGAGCGAACATCACATGGTCGAACGACCGCAGCCCCGCCCGGGCCCCGACGGCTTTAGCTCCGGACGAAGTCGGGCCGTCGTTGGCCCCCACCTCCGAGCCCTCCGGCGGGCGCGAAGCCGGGCCGCGCTGCGCGCCATCGTGTCGGGGGCCACGGCCACGTTGGCCGTGGTAGGCGTTGTGGGCGTTAGTGCGGCCGGTGGAAGACAACGGGCCTCGGGGCACGCAAAGGGCGTCGGCGCCACGGTCTCTCTTCTGCCCGCTACCGCGGCAATAGGTAAAACGTGGGCGTGGACGGCGAAATGCGGACTGCTCCCGTCGGTACCGGGCTCCTGTGGTACCTCGGCTCCCAACGTGGGGGCCTTCCAGCTGGACGGGGACGAATGGAACCTGGGGACCGGGAAAACCGCCACGGGCTCGGTCGACATGTCCCTGAGCTCGACGGGTGCCCTGGAAGTGCAGGGGGACCTTCCCAGCGCGCCCCCGTGCACGGCTACAACTTGCCTGGCGCCCAGCGCCAATACGTGGGTCAGGGGTTACCCCGATGTCCTGTACGGGATAAACCAGTGCCACGCCAGCACGTCGCCGGCAACGGCCCCGGGCCTGAAGCTCCCAGTGAAAGTGGACGTCATCCCCTCTCCTCTGGTCGGTACCACTACCTACTCGTCGACGGCGCAGCAGGTCACCTACGACATTGCCTACGACATGTGGCTCAGCCCCACGAGCACGAGGGCACCCTGCCTGACCGACGGGACCGTCGAGATTATGGTCTGGACGGATTACGACGCGCCCGCGCTGCTCCCCGCCAGCATGAGGGTGACCACGGCCTCCGTCCCCTTTTCCCTAGACGGGAGCTACCGCGCTGGGACCGCCAATTGGTCGGTGTACGCGAGCAACATCTACCGCGCCGGACGGACTGCGCCTTGGGGCGGGACCCTCTGGTTTGTCCCGGACCAGGCCGACATCACCGGTAGGGGCACGGTGAGCGTCGACCTCAGCGCCGTTTTCGCTGCTGCCGGGTCCCTGCTGGAGAGGAACTACGGCTGGGGCAACTTTGCTCGGGAGTACTGGTTGGACACAGTGCCGTTCGGCATGGAGTTCGGCCCTCAAAGCGCGGCGGTCAACGGTGCCGGACCGGCGTACTTCTCGCTCAATATTTCGTCCTACTGCCTGGCCGTGAGCGCGAAGCTTTTCAACCCCGCGTGCTGAACGGCATCAGGACGGCCGGCCCTCCCGGAAAGGCCGGTCGTGGCTCCTGAGAGAAGCTGCCGGCCGGGTTTGGGCGTGAGCTCGCGCCACGGGGCGCACGTGCAGGGCGGGCGGGCCGCCACGGTGGACGGGCACCCCGCTCAGCAGGTTGCCCGGGGCCGCCACTGACGCCGTGGCCACCGCCACCAGGGCCGAGGCGAGCACGGCACCGGCGAGGCCGGCCCCGGCCCAGGAGAACCGGCGGGCGGCTTGGCGAAGGCGCCGCTCGGCGAAGCGGCGCCGGTACTCAAGGCCGGGCACTCGCTGGGCCCGCAGGTTCCAGAGGGAGGCGGCCACCGAGCAGATGTACACGGCGCCCTGCGTGGCGATAACGAAAATGAGCACGACCGGCGGGTGGGCCCGGGCCGCTAGCAGCCCGGCCGAGGCCCACAGGGCGGAGCCCACCAGGGCCTCAGCCCGGCTGAGGCGCAGGGCGGCCCGCAGGTGGTGGCGGTCGGCGCCCGTCTTGGACGTCCGGCGGAACACGCCCTCCCGCCGGCACAGGCCGTCCATGCAGGCGCGCGCCGTGACCCAACAGGCGGACAGGGTGATGACCATGCCCAATAGGGCCCGGCGGAGGGAGATGCCGGTCCAGTGCTGGAGGGTGTAGGTCATGCACACCGTGGCCACCAGGATGAGCGCAAGGGGCAGCAACGACCGGTTCCCCGAGAACGGGGACAGGTCAAAACGGGAGCCGGCCAAGAGCAGGCCCGTGATAGCGAGCAACAGAAACGAGAACCCGACCATAACGAGGTCTTTCGTCCACGACAGGCAGGCCATCAGGTAATCACGCCGTTGCCTGAGCGAGAGATGGTTGTCCGGAGAACGGTCCCAAGGTTTGAAACTGCGCCAATGGAGCCTCAGGATCTGCATGGCCCCGAAGCACCAGCGGTAGCGTTGGGTGTTGA
>CAYZVQ010000057.1:0-7900 GCA_964481925.1 uncultured Acidimicrobiaceae bacterium | reverse complement strand
GTCGGGTCGGCCTCGGGCACCGGGCGCGAATGGCGCGTGCGGCACAAGACGTCGCAGACGTAGTTGATGTTCGATGACCACAGGAGCAGCGCGCTCAAGGACAGGAGGATCCAAAGCGTCGCTGTCAATGCTTCGAAGATCGAACGGGACGCCGCCGAAGCAATGAGACCGGCGAAAGCCATGGACGTGAGCCCCGCCCCGAGGTACGACGCGTAGAAGATCTCCCCTGCAATAGCCATGTAGGAGCGAAATGTCATGACCGCCACCGTGAACAGCATGAGCAATAGCGCCGCCGTCTCTATCTGGGCGGCGGCGAACCCCCACAGTTCGGCGGTGATAAAGCTCGACAGGGCAACCACGACGGCAGTGCCGACGGCGCCCACCAGTACCTCGGTGACCCTGGAGCCGGTAACGCGGAGCCGGCTGTCCAGGTGCCGGGCCGGGCTGAGCACTATCAAAGTCGACACGACCAGCTGCACAAAACTCAGCACGAAGAGGGCGTATAGGTTGAAATGAGGCAACACTTTGCTCACCTCTCGGCCAGTGAGGACCCGGGTAACTTAGCCAGCGTAGATGCCAAGCAGGAGGGTGCCGAACAGGGGCGGCCGGAAGAAATGGGAACACCACATTTAGTGCTTGTGCCAACTCCCTTAGTAAAGCTGCGTACATCCGCCGTGACGCGCCGTTAACAAGGCTAACGACCAGAGAAAGCCTCCCCCCACTTGGTGCGTTCGTGCGAGCCCGCTGCGTACGTCGTTTGCTTACAATCTCAAAAAGCGCTCCCGACGTCATTCTAAACTTCTTGGTGTCACCAGACCACCAGCCGGAATTGTAAGGAGCCCCAGTAATGGCCACTCCCGACGTGCAGTACTTGGTGCTGCGCGACAACGCTGGGCCGTACTTGCTAGCCCGGGTGCACTGGCCTGATACAGCGCAGGCAATCAGCCCGGGGTGCTCGGATTGGCTCGATGACCCGGGGCTTTTCGATCTCCCCTACGAACCGTCGGTCGTTAAGGTGAGCTTGGCCGAGGCTTGTGTCATCGTCGCCGACTGGGGATCTCATGTCCCTTCCGGCGCTAGGCCGCCGACGCCGCGTAACACGTTCATCCGGCGCATGCCGGCCGATTGGTCAAACCTGACGCCCGCCGAACGCCGCGCCTGGTGTCTCGACCGGTCAATTACGCGCCGCGACCGCCAGGTTGGCGAGAAACACAGTGAAAATGAAGCCGAAACCAGCAGCCAAGATCCTGCTCCCAGCGGTTTACGACGGCTTCGCGCATGGAGAGCGTCACGGCGCAGGCAACTGGTACCGGACCCGGGGCGCTTAGGCCCGGCCGGCAGCGGCGCCAACGGCCCGCCCGTCGACGGCAGCAGCGCACCTTTGATGATCGACCTGACGGACGACCAGGCCGGCGTGCCCCAAAGCACTATCTCATTTCGAGACGACGCAGGCAGCGGTACCGTCCACGGGCTGACATCGATGGAGAACGGCGGCCTTTCGAGCCCGCCCGGCGCAAACTAGGATGGCAAGCAGGAGACCGGTAACCGTGAGCACGGATATTTCCAGCGTCGGGGAGCCTGTTATTTCGCTGGACAGCCCCGCGGGACCGGTCACCGAGGTACCGGCAGGGCCTGTCACGGAGATAGTTGTAACCGCCCCCATCAACTCACCCTCGGACCTGGCCCAGGCCGAGGAGAGCCTGACGCGCCGACAAGCTTTCCCGCATCGCCCCAGGCATGTCCTCGACTACCGCCTCAGGGGTTTAGACGTGGCTGGTCACAGCGCCCCACCCCCGTCGGCCCGGCAGTCAGCCCCTCGCAACCGGTTAGGCCGGCGTTCGCGCCGCCGTTTGGCCATGAAATGGGCCGTCGTCGTGATAGTGGCGACGTTGGTAGCCGTACTGCTGCGGATCTATGTGGCGCTGCCATACTCGGTGCCCTCGGCCGCCATGCTCCCCACCCTTGAGGTCGGCGACCGGATCCTCGTCGTCAAGTCGCCCCTCTTGGCAGGTCCGATCAAGAGGGGCGACATCGTCGTTTTCCGCCGCCCAGCACGGTACCGCGAATGCGACCCGGGCGCGGCGCCAGGCGCCGACCTCGTGCAGCGGGTTGTCGCCATGCCGGGCCAAACAATCTGGTCAAGTGGTGACAAGATATTCATAAACGGCCGCGAACTTCACGAGCGGGGTTGGTACAACCCGAGGTCGGGACCGTTAGGTCGAGCACCGGTGGAGCGCACAACGGTCCCGGCCGGCGATTATTTCGTCTTAGGGGATAACCGGGCCAAGTCGTGCGACTCCCGGTCGTTCGGCGCCATCCCGGGCTCGCTCGTGGTCGGCAAAGTGGTAGGCATCGTGTGGCGCCACAACCAGTTCGACGTCCACTTTTTGTGAGGCTCACCTCCGCCATGTCGGGCGACGGTCTGGTCGGACCTACGAGACGCCCGTGGTGGCCGTCGAGCACTCCGGCGACCTTTTCGCCGCCCTGCCATGACGAGCCGTTCGGCTCGGTTGTTGTGCGCACCTCTTGGACACGCCGCGCCTCGTTGTCCTAAATCGAAATATCGTTTACGTCGAGGCGATCACGGTCGTTCGCTTTACCGGGTTTGTCGTGAAACCCTCGAGGAACTTGTCGATTGCGTCGGCGTCCAGCGGTCGGGAGAAGAGGAAGCCTTGCCCCACATCGACCTTCTCAGCCTGAAGACACGTCCGCTGGTCATCGTCTTCGATCCCCTCAGCAATGGTTTCGAGCTGGAGGACCTTGCCGAGTTGGACAAGGGTGTGGACAAGCGCCGCAGACTCGAGTGAATCGGCGATACTCGACACGAACGCCCGATCGATCTTCAACACGTCGATCGGGAACTTCCGGAGGTAGGCCAGGGACGAATAACCCGTGCCAAAATCGTCGATCGCCAGTCGAACGCCTAGCGCCTTCAACAGCCCAAGGCGAGCGATGGTCTCTTCAACGTCGTTCATGAGCGTCGTCTCAGTGAGCTCAAGGATCAGGCTGGGGGGATCGAAGCCGCTGGCGGTGAGAGCGTTGTGGACGTCGTCAAGAATCTGGTACCTCCCGAGCTGATTGCCGGACACGTTGACAGAGACGGTGAAGCGATGACCTCGGGCGTGCCAAGTTGCGCCCTGCCGGCACGCTTCGTCGAGGACCCAGGCACCGACGGGGACGATGAGCCCGCTCGCCTCGAGAGCCGGGATAAAATCGTCAGGAAGAACGACACCGCGATCTGGATGCCGCCACCGCAACAGCGCCTCGACACCCGTAAAGGCATTTGTCTGAAGATCGATCGTTGGTTGGTAAACGAGGAAGAACTGGTTCGCGCCGAGCGCGTTGTGCAGGTCAACCGCCATGTGACGGCGGTCTTGGGCTGCGGCTTGCATTGAGGGCGCGAAGACAGCGCTGCAGCGCTTCCCGGCGGCCTTCGCCCGATAGAGGGCGATGTCGGCATCACGCAGCAGCTCTTGAGGTGTAAGTCGGTGGCCTGTGGCAATGCCAATGCTCGCGGATACCGAAAGCGGAAGGACGCTCGCGGCGATCTCGAACGGGGTCTGCAACACATCGAGGATCCGGTCCGCGACGACCTCGGCTCCTGCACTGAGCGAGTCTCCTTCTACCAGCAGGACAAATTCGTCTCCACCGAGACGGCCCACCGTGTCGCCTTCTCGCAACACGGCGACGAGCCTCGAGCTGACGGCGACAAGCAGCTGGTCCCCGGCATCATGGCCCAAAGTATCGTTGATGTCTTTGAAGTCGTCGAGGTCGAGGAACATCGCCGCGACGGGGAGGTGGCTGCGGTGGGCGCGCGCAAGCATTTGTCCTGTGCGATCGAGGATCAACTCCCGATTGGGCAAACCGGTGAGCGAGTCGTGCAGAGCCTGGAAATGAAGCTGCTCAGTACGCTCGAGAACCAACGCCGTCGCCCGAGCCCGTCCCGTGCCCAAGAGGAAAATGACAAAGCCAAACAACAGGCTCAGCGCGATGCCGGCGATGAAGATGGCCAGCGCGCTCGCGTTGCCTAGCACACCTCCGCCACTGATGGCTGCAAAGATCTGGACCGTCCAGCCGTTGTGGAGGTTCACGGTGGCGACCTGCGCGCCTGAAGGAGCACGACCAGCTCGGAACACGACCGTCGAGGACCGGCCCCCATAACGGAGCGCGACCGCGGTGTTGGGGTGGCCCTGGAGGGCTGTTGTCAAGATGACACCCGGCACGATGCTCATGCCGACCCAACCGACGAACGCGGCTCGGCGCGCCGCCGCCGTCGTGGGTAGTGATCCGCCCTTATAGATCGGTACCCCGAGCGCCAGTGCCGTGACCTTGCGAATGACGATGGGCGCGAAGACATCCTGGCCCGAGCTCCGGGTGGCCAGCTGGCGCTGGCCTGAAGCGCCGGCGCAGAGATCGAAACCAGGTGGGAGGCCCTCACCGACGTTGCGGACGACGTTGATGACCGCAAGACAGTAGAAGGGGCGCTTTCCCAGTGGGACAATGACAAACGGGACGGGATAATTTGTTGTCGCGAGCTTCGAGAATGCTGTTATGTGTGAGGCGGGGATGATCTGCGGGCTCCCGATTCCTTGAAGCTCAGGGTACCGCCGCATCACGTTCATTTCGTCCGCCCACTGGATGAACTGCGCCTCGGTGGCCGTAGGGTTGCCGAGAACGAAGGTCTGGGCGCTCACGATGAGATCTTGTTCGTGCTCAAGCGCCAACTGCAACGTTGCCGCGACCTCAGCAGAGGACGAGACGAAGGATTTGTGCGATTTCTGTCCTGCGCTGTGCGCGAACCCGGAGGCAGCCAGCCAGGAGCCCATCGTGCCCACGACGACAAGCAACACCACGAGCACTGCCCAGCTGTGCGTCCGGAGCATTGCGCGCTCGACAGGCCGGCGCGGCGCACCTGCTCCACTTGCGACTGGTACTTGCATTCCTTGCCACCTTGGGCCGATGCTCGGCTACCTGGCGCCGAGATCGGCGGGTACTGAGAATATCGGCCATCCGCCACGACGTCTGTAGGAAAGGACAAAGTGCTAGCAACAACCAAGAGTGCACCACGGCTCCGATCGGGCCTCTGGGCAGGGAACTTGTCCGGAGGGATCGGCGAGGGCCCCGGGTGGAGCCCTGGACAGCAGAGCCCGTGGGGACCGAGGGCTCGGGATGGTGGCCCGGAGCCAGGATGGATCTGTGCCTCCCACAGTCTTTCCCACTCCCTCAGCCAAGCTATCTGCCGATAGTCCTTATATGGACGGCAACCGATGATGGCGGTCGCACCGTGAGCTACTTCGAAGGTCCTCCCCTTTCCTGGCACCACCTGCTTGAGGTGCTACCAGACGGGATCGCCTACGTCGACGAGCACGGGGTGATCTGCCACGCGAACGAACGCCTCGAGGTCCTGACCGGCTACGCGCGGGACGAACTCGTCGGCCAGGCCGTCGAGATGCTCGTCCCGTCCCGGTACCGAGGTGGCCACGCGGCCCAAAGCGGCGAGTTCGCCCGGGGCCTGGACGCGGGGACAATGGGGACCGGCTCGGGCCTCACGCTCTTGCGCCGGGACGGCCGGGAGATCGCGATCGAGGCCGCCATCGCGCCCCTCACACTGGACGGCAAGCCGTGGACCGTCGTGGCGATCCGCGACGACAGCGCCCAGATAGCAGCGGCTAAAGTCCGGGCCGAGGTCGAACTGCACGCCGTCGCCTCCGAGCTTGCTAGCGCCGAGGCACTCGCCAATAGCGAGCAGCGCTTCCGTCTCGCGTTCGAGAACAACATGGCCGGCATGATCTTCGTCGATCTCGAGGACAGGATCCTGGCCGTCAACGACGCCTTCTGTCAGATGGTCGGAGGCGACAGGCAGGAGATCATCGGCAAGGGCTCGGCACCGTTCACCCATCCCGAAGACCGCGGCATTACCGAGGAGGCCCACCGCCGGCTGACCTCTGGCGAGGCCGACCAGGTGAGCTACACGAAGCGCTACCTGAAAAACGACGGGCGCGTGATCGACGTCGAGGTGTCGAAGTCCCCCGCGCGGGACGCTACTGGGAGAACGTCCTACTTCGTCGCGTCGGTCCGGGACATCACCCAGGAACGGGCGCTCAGTGCGCAACTCTCCCATCAGGCACTGCACGACCGGCTGACGGGCCTCGCCAACCGGGTGCTCTTCGAGGACCGGCTCGCCCAGGCGCACGGGAGGGCCGTCCGCCAGGGCGGGTGGGGAGCCGTGTTGTTGTTGGACCTCGATGACCTCAAAGGGGTGAACGACACTTTCGGCCACCTCGTCGGCGACCAGCTGCTCATTGCCGTGGCGCGCCGCTTCGAGGAGGTGGCCCGCTCTTCGGACACACTGTGCCGCTTCGGGGGCGACGAGTTCCTCTACTTGGCCGAGGGACTGACGTCGCCGGCTCAGGCCGAGGAGGTGGCCGAGCGTCTTCTCGGCGTGCTCGCGGAACCGTTCTTCCTCGTTGGGGGGCACCTCGAACAACACGCGAGCATCGGGGTCGTGGTCTTCGATGGGACGAGCACGGACTGTAGCGAGCTCATCCAGGCTGCCGATGCCGCCCTTTACGAGGCCAAGCGCCAGGGCAAGGGCCGCCACGTCCTGTTCACCCCCACCATGCGCCAGCAGGCGGTCAGCCGCTTCGCTCTCGTCCAGGAGCTTGGGTACTCTCTTCAGTCCGGTGAGATCTCGATGCATTACCAGCCCATCGTCGATCTCATCACGAGCGAGGTGGTCGGCTTCGAAGCGCTCATGCGTTGGCAGCACCCCGAGCGGGGACAGGTGCCCCCCGACGTGTTCATCCCGCTTGGCGAGCGGAGCGACCTCATCTTTGAGCTGGGCTCCCGTGCGCTGCGCGAGGCCGTGACTGAGGCGAGGACCTGGGAGGGAACAGGCACCCGGCGGAGCTGGCCTTATGTCACGGTCAACCTCTCGGCCCGCCAGTTCCACGACCCGGACCTGGTATCGATGATCGAGGGAACGCTCACAGCGAGCGGACTTGAACCCCGGCGCCTCCTCCTCGAGATCACCGAGAGCGTGGCGCTCGCCGACGTCGTCGGGACGACGAGCGTGATCGAGCGCCTCGACCGTCTTGGTGTGGCAATCGCGCTCGATGACTTCGGCACCGGGTATTCCTCGCTCTCGTACCTCGCGCTCTTGCGCCCGCAGATCATCAAGATCGACCGGTCCTTCGTCAGCCCTTCCAAGGCGAGCACCCGGAACGACACGCTGCTCGAGGCGATCGTCTCGCTCGGCCAAAAACTCGACATGACCGTGCTCGCTGAGGGGATCGAGACGCCAGCACAGCTCCAGCAGCTCCGGCGCCTCGGCTGTGAGCTCGGCCAGGGCTACTTGTTCTCACCCGCCGTACCCGCTCGCGAGGTCGCGACCATGCTCGGCCGGAGGTCCCATCGCCGGGGCCAAAGGCCGGTGCTGCCAACCACCGGCGACTCTCGTCTTGCGAGTTATAACGAGAAGTTGTGGATGCTCGACCTGCTCAAGGCAGTGACGTACCCTCCAAGTTGAACCACCAACGAGCCTGCCGGGTGAGACCGGCGGGGAGGAGTACGCCAATGTTGAAGCTAGTACAAGACACGCCTGCATGCGCGGAACAGGCACCCACCAGCGTCGGCCTGGACGAGCTGTGCTGCCTGGCCGCCCAAGAGATGCTCAAGGTGGCATTGCTGGTCGAGCGCCAGGCGTACCTGGACGCCCATGTCGACGTCGTCGACCAGACGGGCAAGCGCCTGGTCGTGGGCAACGGCTACGCCAGGGAGCGCCAGGTGACCACTGGCGCTGGAATGGTGGAGGTGAAAGCACCGCGGGTCGACGACCGCCGGGAAGGCCAGCATTACCGCTCGGTCATCCTGCCTGCCTATATGCGCAAGTCCCCCAAGG
>CAYZVQ010000056.1:15612-19580 GCA_964481925.1 uncultured Acidimicrobiaceae bacterium | reverse complement strand
CCGGCCCCTTCTCGTAGGGGGCGATAACGAGCGTCCGCGGCTCAGGCACGTGGAAGCCGGCGATCTGCTGAAGAGGCACCTCGGCACCGTAGTAGTCGACTTTCAGCTTTTCGACTAGTGCCGGCGCCGCCCGGCCGGTGCGGATGCTGGCGAACTCGCTCTTGGCGTGCTCGACGGCCCGGGCCATCCGGTCGCGGCACTCCTCTATAGCGGCATCAACCAGGATGTCTGTCATCAGTGGATAAGCGTACCTATCTGCTCCCCGTCGAGGGCGCTCCGCAGGTTGCCCTCCTCCATGATGCTGAAATAGAGGATGGGCAAGGAGTTCTCTTTACACAGGGTTATGGCGGTGAGGTCCATGGCCCGCAGGTCCTTTTCCAGCACCTCGTCGTACCGGATGTCGGGGATCTGGCGGGCCGTGGGGTCGAGGCGGGGATCGGCCGTGTAGATGGCGTCCGCTCCTCCGTGGGTGCCCTTGAGCAGCACCTCGGCACCGATCTCCACTGCCCGCAGCGCGCCCGCCGTGTCCGTGGTGAAAAAGGGGTTCCCGGTGCCGGCGGCGAATATCACCACCCGGCCCTTTTCGAGATGACGGATGGCGCGCAACCTAATATACGGCTCGGCTAGTTCGGACATCCCGATGGCCGTCTGGACCCGCGTCGGCTGGCCCTCTCGCTCGAGAGCGTCCCGCAGGGCAAGGGCGTTGATCACGGTGGCCAACATGCCCATGTAGTCGGCGGTCGCCCGGTCCATGCCGGTGGCCGAGCCGGTCGTGCCTCGCCAGATGTTGCCGCCGCCTATCACCACTGCCATCTCGGTGCCCAGTGCGGCATGCACCTCGGCCACCTCTTTGGCGAGGCGTTCGACGACGAGCCCGTCTATCACCTCGTCGGCGGCGTCGCTGGCCAGGGCCTCACCCGAGACCTTGAGCAGGACGCGCTTCCAGGGCGCTCCCGGTCGGCCCATTAACCCCCGATCACCACCTGGGCGAAGCGCACCACGCGCGCCGGCCCCAAGACCTTCTCAACGGACTGGCTGTCGTCCTTGGCGAACGGCTGCTCCAGCAGGACCCCGCCCGGGACCCGCTTGAACCAGCCGTTGAGCTTGCCTTCGACGACCTTGGGCAGCGCGGCCTCAGGTTTGCCTTCCAGGCGCGTCGAGGTCTCCAACGTGGCCCGCTCGGCTTCAACCTCTTCTTTAGGCACGTCCTCGCGCTGAAGGTACTTCGGCTTGCCGAAAGCGATGTGGACGGCGACGTCGTGGGCCAGCTCCTGGGTCGCCCCGGCCAGCTCGACGATGACGCCGTTGACGCCCCTGTCGTGTTGGACGTGCAGGTACGAGTCAACGACGCTGCCGGGGGCAGGCTGGAAACGGACCACCTCTCCCAGCTGCACGTTTTCCTTGAGGGCGATATTGAGGTCCTCGATGGCCGACTTGCGTTGGTCCACCGCCTCCTCGCCTTCGCCGGCCACCAGGGCGGCCAGCTCGTTGACAAGGTTGACGAAGTCCGGGCTCTTCGCCCCGAAGTCGGTCTCCGAACGCAACTGCACGAGGGCAATGGCGTTGGCGGCCTGGTCATAGGAGACCGCCACCGCGCCTTGTTCGCTCTCGCGTCCGGCCCGCTCGGCCGCCTTTCCCAAACCGCGTTCTCTGAGCCACTTCGTGGCCGCTTGCGGATCGCCGTCAGCCTCGGTCAAGGCGCGCTTCGCGTCCATCATCCCGGCCCCGGTCGCGACGCGCAGGGCCTGCACGTCCTTGGCGGTGAACTCTGCCATCTTCTTGCGCTCCTAGCTCCCGTTTTCCGATGCGGCAGCCTCAGGCGCCGCAACCTCCACAGCCGGCCCGGCCTCCCCCACCGTCGGCGGCTCGGGCCGGGCGTCGTCTGGCGCCGCCGTGCTCGCGCTTGCGGTCGGGGCGCCGATGGCGGCGTCCTCTGTTTGTCCTGGTGCCGTCCCGGCCGGGACGACCTCACCCTCCGGCTCCACGGCCGGCCCCCCGGCGGAGGCCGGGTACTGCGGCACCGCAGCGGGCACGTGGGCGGCACGGGCCATGGCCAGCGCCGGCCCGGCGGCGGCGAACGTCCCCCTACGGCTGGCGACGAAACGGCCCTCCTGCACGGCCTCGGCCATCACCCGGCACATGAGGGTGCCGCTGCGAATGGCGTCGTCGTTACCCGGGATCGGGTACTGGACCAGGTCAGGGTCACAATTGGTGTCGACCACGGCGATGATCGGGATACCGATCTTGTTGGCTTCTGAGACCGCGATGTGCTCTTTTTTGATGTCGATGATGAACACGGCGTCGGGCAGCCGGGACATGTCCCGGATACCGCCCAGGTTGCGCTCGAGCTTTTCCAGCTCCCTCGTCAGGATGAGCGCCTCCTTCTTGGGCATGGCCTCGAAGTCGCCCGACGAGCGCATGCGCTCGTACTCCTGCATCTTTTTTACCCGCCCGGCGATGGTCGTGAAGTTCGTCAGCATCCCGCCCAGCCAGCGCTGGTTCACGTAGGGCATCCCGCACGTCTCCGACGCATTGGCGATCGGGTCTTGGGACTGCTTCTTCGTACCGATGAAAAGAATGCTGCCGCCGTTGGCCACCATGTCCCGCACGAAGGAGTAGGCAACGTCGACCCGTTGCAGGGTCTGGTTCAGGTCGATGATGTAGATGCCGTTGCGCTCTCCGAAAATAAAGCGCTTCATCTTCGGGTTCCAGCGCCTGGTCTGGTGCCCGAAGTGGACTCCCGCCTCCAGCAGTTGCCGCATCGTTACGACGGCCATGGTTCTCCTCTCCATCGGTTGTTACCCCTCGGACGCTTGCGCCACCTGCCTCGTCCAAAGGAAACGGGACCGATGACGACCGTGGACGCGCCCGGGCATATGCTTGACACCGCTCTAAAAACGGCTGTCGGCCCCTACCGACGAGGCCGAGCTCCAGCCTACACGCTGGCCCGGCCGACCCACACCCGGCTCTGGACCGCAGACGGCTGAGCTCCAGGGCCCCATACGGTCGAGGGGCCCCGCCGCCGGCGTCTGGCTACGCGGTCTCCTTGTCGGGCACCAGCATCCGTGCGCGCAGCTGGAGCACGGCCTTGGTGTGGATCTGGCACACCCGGCTCTCCGTCACGCCCAGGACCTGGCCAATCTCGGCCAGGGTCAGGCCTTCGTAGTAGTACAAGGACAGAACGATCTTCTCTCGATCAGCCAGCCGGTTGATGGCCCCGGCCAGGATCTGTTTCATCTCCTCGACCTCGAAGGCCGCCATTGGCCCCTCGCGGCGGTCGGCCAGGGTATCGCCCAGCGTTGTGGATTCTCCCCTGTCGCCCCCGGACAGGACCTCGTCCAGGGCCACGATGCCTACGAAGGAGATTTGGGAGAACTGGGCCTGCAAGTCGTCCTCGGAGAGCCCGAGCTCGCGGGCTACCTCGGCATCGGTGGGCGTGCGCAGGAGCTGGGCCTCCAGCTTGGCGTAGGCCTTCTCGATCGACCTCGCCTTGGCCCGGACCGAGCGGGGTACCCAGTCGATACTGCGCAGCTCGTCGATAATGGCGCCCTTTATCCGGGTGATGGCATAGGTCTCGAACTTGATGGCCCGCTCGTTGTCGAACTTCTCGATGGCATCGATCAGCCCGAAGATGCCGTAGCTAACCAGGTCACATTGCTCGATCGTGTTCGGGAGGCCGACGGACACCCGGCCGGCGACGTACTTGACGAGCGGCGAGTAGCGCACGATCAACTTGTCGCGCAGCTCCCGCGATCCGGTCGACTTGTAGTCGGCCCACAGCTCGTCGGCTGAAAGCGAAACCTCGTCCTCTGTCTCCATCAGGCCCTCGGGTGTGACGTCTCGTACACGGCTAACAGGCGTTCCTTGCTCACGTGCGTATAGACCTGGGTGGTCTTCACGCTGGCGTGACCCAACAGCTCCTGGACAACTCTAAGGTCGGCGCCCCCGTCCAACATGTGAGTGGCATA
>CAYZVQ010000056.1:0-15512 GCA_964481925.1 uncultured Acidimicrobiaceae bacterium | reverse complement strand
ACAGCTCCTGGACAACTCTAAGGTCGGCGCCCCCGTCCAACATGTGAGTGGCATAGCTATGCCTTAATGCATGCGGGTGCGTGGGTGACGACGCACGCCTATCCAGTATGCGCCGCACGTCGCGGGGACCGAGGCGAGCGCCCCTGGAATTGAGGAAAAGAGCGTCCTTCGGAGAACCCGGCCCGGCCATGACGGCCCGACCACGCCGGACCCAGGCCTCCACGGCCCCGGCCGAGGGCGCAGAAATGGGGACCCGGCGCTGCTTGGACCCCTTGCCCCACACCGTCGCCCAACGGCCCTTCAGGTCGAGGTCCTCTATGCTCATCCCGCACAGCTCGCTCACCCGCAACCCGCTCCCGTACAGCAGTTCGAGCACGGCGTCGTCGCGCAGGCGGACCTCGGGGGCCACCTCGGTGGCCCTGACCGGGGGCCGGTCCAGGATGATCTCGAGATCCCCTCGGGACAGCACCCGGGGAAGCCGGCCGTCCCCGGTCCGGGCGGCCAGGCCCACAGTGGGGTCGGAAGCCAACGTCCCGTTCCGCCGCAACCAGCGGAAATAGCGGCGCAGGGCAGACGCCCTCTGGGCCACGCTCTGGCGGGCGTAGCGCCGCGTTGCCATGTAGGCCAGGTAGCGGCGTAGCACCAGCCGCGTGACCTGCTCGGGGCCAACTGTCCCGCCCCGCTCGGCCCAGGTGAAAAACGACTTCGCCCCGTTTTCGTACGCCCGCCGGCTCGCTGGCGAAAGGTCGGTGAGCGACATGGCCCACGCCGTGAACTGCCAGAGCGCGTCCGGTTCGGCCCGAGCAGGGCACTTTATCGCCGGCACCGGCTCGTCGACGGCGGCCGACCGGGGGGAAGGGGCTGGGTCGGTCGAGGCCACGGCGCCAACAGCGGGAGCCGTCATCTCGGCCACCCGGGCGCCGCCAGCACGAATGGGTATTGGCCGCTATCTGCCGCCTTCTCCCCACTCAGGGCGCTGCTAAGAAAGCCCACAGTGGTATCGTACCGTCGACGAGCGCACTACGCCGGAAACCGGCGGCTCTCCCGTTCCAGGCAGAGCCATAACCTGGCCAACAATGGCAAGCTCACGCCCCGCTCAAGCGGGCGACGGCGTGCCCGAGGGCGTCCCCGAGCGCCGGGCGGCCCGGGTCGTGCTGGTGGACCGTACTCCCGCCGTGCTGCTGCTCGGGGGCCGCGATCCCTCCGACCCCGCCGCATTGCCCTTTTGGTTCGTGCCGGGAGGTGGTGCCGAGGACGGAGAGCCCACCGAGGACGCCGCCCGGCGTGAGCTGTACGAGGAGACCGGGACCACGCTGGGCGACCTCGGGCCCGTGGTCTGGACGCGTCGGGCCGACTTCTTCTTCGACGGGCGTGCGTTCCACCAGGCCGAGGTGTTTTACGTGGTCCGCACCGAAAGCTTCACGGTGCAGGCCACCGCGCTCACCGAGGACGAGGACCGGTTCATAAGCTCCTGGCGCTGGTGGCCCCTGGCCGACCTGGCTACCACCGACGAGGTTGTCTACCCCGTCGACCTGGCCCGTCTGGTGGCCCAATGGCTGGCTGACGGCCATGCTCCTGGTCCGGCCCGGATCCGTTGAGCCGCTCCGGCGGGCCGGCCCGGAAGTGCACGCCGACGTCAAGAAGAGTTGTATGGCGGATATGGACAAGCTTGACCAGGTAGACCTTTCTCTCAAGATGTCGGCGGCACAGAGCGAGGAGCGTGTCGCCGCCCTCCAGCGCCGGCTGCTCCATCTTCGGCTGCTGGCCGGCGGGCTGGTCGGCGATGGCCGCCTGGGCCCGCCGTTGGCCGTCCTGTTCGAGGGTTGGGACGCCTCGGGCAAGGGTGGGGCCATCAAGCGCCTCGTCTCCGGCCTCGACCCCCGCCATTTCCGGGTCCAGTCCTATGCCGCGCCGACCGACCGGGAGAAGCGGCACCACTTCCTCTGGCGGTTCGACCCCAACCTCCCGGGCTGGGGAGGCATGGCCGTCTTCGACCGCACGTGGTACGGCCGTGTCCTGGTCGAACGGGTCGAAGGCTTCGCCACCGAAAAAGAATGGAAGCGGGCCTACGGCCAGATAGTGGCCTTCGAGCGCATCCTCGTCACCGAGGGCACCATCCTGGTCAAGTTCTGGCTCCACATTTCTTCCAAGGAGCAACTGGCTCGTTTCGAGCGCCGGCGCGACGATCCTTTACGCCGTTGGAAACTGACCGACGAGGACTGGCGCAACCGTGACAAGCGCCATGCCTACGTGGACGCCGTAAACGAAATGGTGGACCGGACAGACCACAAAGGCGCTCCCTGGGAGCTCATCGCCGCCGAGAGCAAGCATTACGCCCGTGTGGCGGTGCTCGAAACAGTCTGCCGTCGCCTCGAGAAGGGCCTGGTCAACTGCGGCATCCCGGTGCCGACGCCGACAGGCGCCGACTACGGCGTCTGAGACTTTGCGCCATGCCGGAGATGATCGAGGTCGAGGCCTACCGTGACCTGGCTGAACGGGCCGCTCTCGGTCGCCAGATCATCGCCATCGAGGCACCGGACGAGTGGTACCTCAAGCGCGGCCTGGTCCCGGCCACTCTGCAGGAGCTCATCGGCTACCAGCTGAGCGCGGCGCGGCGGCGGGGCAAGCTCCTCCTCCTGGAGACCCAGGGCCCGGACGGGGCGGGGGGACCGGTCCTGGGCCTGCGGTTCGGTATGAGCGGTCGGCTGGTGGTCGACGGGGCCGCCGGCGTGACGGAACTGCGACATTCCACAAACGCTCCTTTGGCCCGTTATGACCGCTTCGGGCTCGTGTTCTCCGATGGTGGCCACCTCCGCGTCCGCGACCCGCGACGCCTCGGTGGGGTGGAGCTCGATCCCGCCGAAGCCGGCCTCGGCCCCGACGCCGCCTCGGTCACGCCGGGGGGCTTGAGCGCCGCCCTGGACGGCAGCCGGGCCCCGCTCAAGGCCCGGCTCATGGACCAATCCCGTCTGGCCGGCGTGGGCAACCTCATCGCCGACGAGGTCCTGTGGCGCTCCAGCCTCTCCCCGCAACGGCCGGCGGGCAGCCTGTCGGCGCCTGAGGTGCGCCGCCTTCACCGCCATCTGCGGGCAACCGTGGCCGAGCTCGGGACGAGGGGCGGCTCGCACACGGGGGACCTCATGGACGAGCGCAGGGCTGGTGGCACGTGCCCCAAGGACGGCCGCCCGCTGCAACGCGACACCGTAGGCGGGCGCACCACCTGGTGGTGCCCGTGGCACCAGAAATAACCCGGCGGGAATAACCCGGGGCCCTGACCGGGACGGCGTCTGGCCTTGTGGGGCTAACGATCAATGGGCCTTGCGCACCCACCAGCCCTCCTCCGCTCCCAAGGCCCCTTTCTCCTCCAGGCCTTCCAGGGCGATGACTACGGCGGCCAACGGCAGGCCGCTGCGCTCGACGACCTCGTCAAGGCACAGCGGTCGCCAGCCGACGGCGGCCAGGACAACATCTTCCATGGTGCGCATCGGCCCTGAGGCGCTCGCCGGGCTCGTCGGGCTCGTCGGCCCGGACGCCTGAGGTCGAGCCCGTAGGACATCGAAGACGCCGAGGGCGTCGAGGACGTCCTGGGCGCCCCGGACAGGGGTGGCGCCCTCGTGCAGGAGGCGGTTGGTACCTACCGATGCCGCGCTGCGCACCGACCCCGGTACGGCGCCGACCTCCACGCCTCGCTTTATAGCGGCTTCGACCGTATGCCACGACCCGCCCTTGGAGTGGCACTCCACGACCACCACCATCTCGGCTAGACCGGCGATGAGCCGGTTGCGGGACGGGAAGCGCCACGCCTGGGCGGGGTGCCCGGGTGGTGTCTCGGACAGAATGGCCCCCACCCTTACCATCTCCCGCCATAACCCGGCGTGTTGGCGGGGGTACACCACGTCGATACCACTGGCTGCTACGCCGACGGTGCCACCAACGCCGGTACCGTCAACCTCGCCGCCACCAACGCCGCCACTGCGGTCCCCGGCCTCGCGCCCGGCCGCGAGCGCCCCGGCGTGGGCCGCCCCGTCGATGCCGAGCGCCAGCCCCGAGATGACGCATACGCCGGCATCCGCGAGGTCGTAACCCAGCCGGTAGGCGATGTCGGGCCCGTCCGGTGTGCACCTGCGGGTCCCGACGATGGCGACTCGGCGGCGGTCCCCGAGGCGGTCCAACGCTCCGGCCGAGAACAGGACGCCGGCAGGGGCCGGGCCTTGTCCCAGTACGTCCGGGTAACCGGGGCTCCCGGGCCAGCACACGCCGATCCCGGCGCGCCGGCAACGCTCCCACTGCCCCGCTACGTCCAGGCGTCCGGCTGCCCCTGCCCACTCATGGGCCGCGGGCCGGGGGCGCCCTCTGGCCGGCGGCCCTATTTCCCCCGCCAAGACGGCCGCCCAGGCGTCCCGGGGCGACCGCTCGGCCAGGACGGCCACGAGCCAGCCCGGACCAACCCCGGGCAGCCCCGCAAGAGCGGCCGCATAGGCGGCCGGGGGCAAGCCGTCCAGGGCCGAGATCGCGCTCACCACGGCCGGGCCTCCGCCGCCGTCCCGTACGCGGCGACGGGCTCGTGCCAGGCCCCCGGGCCCTCTTCGCCCGGCGCCCTCAACGCCAGCGCCACCAAGATGTGCTCCTCTCCGAGGGGAGGCTCGTCGCCGGCCAAGTCGGCGACCGTCAGGGCGACGCGGCGCACCCGGTCCAGGCCTCGGGCCGACAATCGCCCTTCCCGCAGCTTTCTTTCCAGCAACCGCCTTCCTCCGGCGCTAACAGGAGCCAGGTCGTCCAGTCGCCAAGCCGGCAGTTGAGCGTTGGCCGGCGCGCCGCGCTGGGTGGCGCGCCGGCGGGCGTCGCAGACCCTGGCGGCCACGGTGGCTGACGGCTCGCTGGGCCCCTCCCCGGCCGGGCCATCGGGCCGAAGCAGGTCTTCGACCAGAGGTCGGGGTACCCGCACCCTGAGGTCGAACCGGTCCAGTAGGGGCCCGGACAGGCGCGCTATGTAGCGGGACCGGGCGGCGCTGCTGCACCGGCAGGACCCGGGAGAACCGTCGGCATCGCAGCGACAGGCGTTCATCGCCGCTACCAGCATGAAGCGGGCCGGGAAGGCCACTGTCCCACTGGCCCGGCAGACCACCACCCGTCCTTCCTCTAGGGGTTGGCGCAGGTTGTCGAGCACACCGGCCGGGAACTCGGCCAGCTCGTCTAGGAACAGGACGCCGTTATGGGCACAGCTGACCTCCCCCGGCCTCAGCCAAGCTCCGCCGCCGCCGATCAGCGATACCGCCGAGGCGCTGTGATGGGGCGAGCGGAACGGTGGGCGCAGGCAGAGGGCGCCAGCCGCCACGTCCAGCCCGGCCGCGGAGTGGACCATCGCAACTTCTAGGGCTTGGTCAGCCGACAGCGCGGGGAGCAGGCCTGGCAACCGAGCCGCCAGCATCGTCTTCCCGGCCCCGGCTGGGCCCACCATCAGCAGGTGGTGGCCTCCGGCGGCCGCCACTTCCAGGGCACGGCGCCCCAACGGTTGGCCCCGCACGTCGGCCAGGTCGGGGGCCGTGGGGGCCTCCACGTGCTCGGGACCGGGAAGCAGCTCGGGCCAGGGCGCCTGCCCCCGCAGCGCCTGAACGAGAGCCCTCAACGTCGGAGCTGTCCTGGTCAACGCCCGTCCCACGAGACAGGCCTCGCGGCCGCAGGAGGGCGGGACGACGACGCCTTCTTCGCCGCTGGCGGCGACGAGGGGAAGCATGCCTGGGACCCTTCGCAGGGAACCGTCGAGACCGAGCTCGGCGATGAACGCCAAGCCGGCCAGAGGCACCGTGCCGATCTGGCCGTCGGCCGCCAGTACGCCGAGCGCCACCGCCAGGTCCAGGCCGGAACCGGCTTTGCGCAAGCCCGAGGGCGCCAGGTTGACGGTTATCCGTTTTTGGGGCCAGTTGAAGCCACTAGAGATGAGGGCGGCCCGGACCCGGTCTCGAGCCTCCCGGCACGATGTGTCGGGCAGGCCGACCACCCGGAACCCCGGCAGGCCGTTGCTCACATGGACTTCCACGCTGACGGCGTGACCGTCGACCCCGGCCAACGTGGCCGAAGACACCGTTGCCAGCATGCGCGACCCTCCAGACAGACGTTTGATCTGATGTGAAGAGGCCGGCTGCCGGCCACGAGCAACGGGTCAGACACTACCCGCCAGCAGTGACGGGAACCTCCGACCTGCGGCCGACAACGGCCTTGTACGGGTCAGGCCGGACCGACGGGCGTAGTGAACGCTTCGACCTCGACCGTGGCCCCCTCCGGCGCCAGGGGCACAAGGTTGCCGTCGACACGTGCACCGTCGACCACCAGGTAACCGACCCGGCTCTTCTGTGCGCCCGCGACCTTGCACACCTTGATCCGGTACGTGGCGCCCCGGAAGACCCGCACGGCATCGAAGCCGCCCCAGGCCGCGGGAAGGACGGGGTCGACCCGCAGGCCGGCGTGATCGGGCCGGATCCCGAGGATCCACTGCGAAATGGCCACGAAGTTCCACGCCGCCGTACCTGTCAACCATGAGTTCTTCGCCTCCCCGAAGGTGGCGCCATCGGGGCCGGCGATGGTCTGCGCGTACACGTAGGGCTCAGCCCGGTGCACCTCGCTGATAGCTTCGCGGGCCGAGGGGTTTATACGCTTGTAATAGTCGAAAGCGGCGTCGCCGTCGTCGACCAAGGTCTCGGCGATCATCACCCACGGGTTGGTGTGGCAAAAGACGCTCCCATTTTCCTTGTAACCCGGCGGGTACGACGAAATCTCTCCCAACTCGAGGTGGTAGCGGGTATAGGACGGCTGGTTGAGCACGATGCCGTGGGGGGTGGCCAACTTGGCCCGGACGCTGTCGAGGGCCTGCCGGGCCCGTCCGTCGGCGCCCGCCCCGCCCATGACGCACATGCCCTGGGGCTCGACGAATATCTGGCCCTCTTCATTGGCGCTCGAGCCCACGGGCTCGCCGAAGAAATCGTAAGCACGCCTGAACCAGCGCCCGTCCCAGCCATGCTCAGCAATGGCCGCTCCCATGGACGTCGCCGCCCGGCGGTAGCGCTCGGCCTCCCCGGGCGCGGCCCAGCTTGACCCGCCCCCGCTTTCGACCAGCGCCGCCATCTCCCCGGCAACCAGCGCGAACAGGCCGGCGATGAACACCGACTCGGCGGTACCGCCGGACCGGTTCTCGGTGACCTGGAAGCTCTCTCCGGGAGTGTCGGAGAAGCAATTGAGGTTGAGGCAGTCGTTCCAGTCCGCCCGGCCTATGAGCGGGAGCCCGTGCGGGCCGAGGCGCTCCAGGGTGTAATTGACGCTGCGGCGCAGGTGGTCGTAAAAGGGCGCCTCGCTCCCGGCAACGTTGTCGTAGGGGACCTGTTCGTGCAGTACCGAATAGTCACCGGTCTCTTTCACATAAGCGGTGATGGCCAGGACGAGCCACAGCGGGTCGTCGTTGAAACCCGAGCCGATCTCGTCGTTGCCCCGTTTGGTGAGCGGCTGGTACTGGTGGTAGGCGCCGCCCGACGGCAACTGCGTGGAGGCTATGTCCACCATGCGCTGCCGGGCGCGCTCGGGGACCATGTGCACGAAACCGAGCAGGTCCTGGCTCGAGTCTCGGAACCCCATGCCCCGCCCGATCCCCGACTCGTAGAACGACGCCGACCGGCTGAGGTTGAAAGTCACCATGCACTGGTACGCGTTCCATATGTTGACCATCCGGTCGGTGTCGGCGTCCGGGGTCGACACAGTCAGTTTCCCGAGCATCCGGTCCCAGTACTCGCGCAGGCTCTGCAGGCCCTCCTCCACCGCCGCCGGTTTCAGCCAATGCTCGATCACCGGCCTGACAGCCCGTTTGTTGATGGTCTGGCTCCCGGCCGGGTCGAACTTGTCGTCCTTGCTGTTCTCCGCATAACCCAGGACGAAAATGACTTCCGCGCTCTCCCCCGGGGCCAGCGCCAGGCGCACGTGGTGCGAACCGTGGGGAGCCCAGCCATGTGCGATCGAACCTGCCGACTCGCCCCTTTCCACTACCGCCGGGCGGTCCCAGCCCCGGTAGGGGCCGAGGAACGCCTCCCTCTGGGTGTCGAAGCCGGCGAGGGGCATGGAGCAGGCGAAGTAGGCGAAGTGGTCACGGCGTTCGCGGTACTCGGTCTTGTGGTAGATGACGCTGCCCTCCACCTCCACCTCGGCAATGTTGAAGTTGCGCTGGAAGTTGGTGGCGTCGTCCTGGGCGTCCCAGAGACAGAACTCCACCGAGGAGAAGACCGAGAGCTGCGCCGGGACCGGGCGCCCGTTGCGGACGCGCAACCGCCACACCTCGAGAGAGGTGCCGAGGGGTACGAAATAGAGGGCTTCCGCGCTGATCCCGTGGTGGCGCGACGAGATGACCGTGTAGGACAAGCCGTGACGGCACTCGTAAGCCTCCAGGTCGGTCTGGGTCGGCCGCCACGTCGGGGACCAGAACTCGCCGTTCGAGCCGTCCCGGAGGTACATGTACCTCCCCCCCAGGTCAAATGGCGCGTTGTTGTAGCGGTAGCGGGTCAAACGCCGCAGCCGGGCGTCACGGTAGAACGAATACCCACCGGCGGTGTTGGAGATGATGCCGAAGTAGCCCTCCGTGCCCAAGTAGTTCACCCAGGGCGTGGGCGTCGCGGGCTGTTCGATGACGTACTCGCGCCTGGCGTCGTCAAATCGGCCGTACTTCACAGGTCCCTCTCCTCGTCACGGGCCGGGCCAACCACCCGAACCGGTTCAGTAGTCGGACAATACCAGTGCCGCCTGAGGCTAACTTGGCCTCCGTGGTACGACGGCCCGCCCGACGTCGCAAGAGCCCCGGCGCGGACCATCCCCGTGGCCTGCAGGAACTGCAGGACCTCATCGACCTGGCCGCGACCGACGAGCCGGGCGACGTCCAGCTCCGCCGCATCAGCCCCTCTCAGGCCCGCAAGGCGTACGTTTGCCCCGGCTGCAACCAGGAGATCCTGCCCGGGACGGCTCACCTTGTAGTCGTCCCCCGCGAAGCCCCGGACCTGCGCCGGCACTGGCATACGCCCTGCTGGCAGCTGCGGGACCGCCGGCGCCCGGGCCACTGACGCCTACAAAGCGCCCTCGATAACGTCCAGCGCTCCGCCAAGGACGCAGGCTACGTCGAAGCGGACGGGACCTCCCCGGCCAAGACCTCCCCAGCCGGCCCCAGCGTTGGCACCGGCCCCACCGGCTGCACCGGGACGAGCCGAGGTTTGCGCGGCGAACCACAGCGCCGCCAGGCGCCTCAGCCGTGCACTCTTGGCCGGGCCGACCGCCTCCGCCGGCACTCCGAACGCGGAGGACGAACGCGACTTCACCTCACAGAAGACATGCAGGCGGTCTCGGCGGGCCACGATGTCAAGCTCGCCCGCCCGGCAGCGCCAGTTACGCGCCAAGACCTCGTAACCCTGAGCCTCGTACCACGCCGCAGCCAGATCCTCGCCCGCCCGGCCCAGCGCACCGCGGTCGTCGCCGCGCCGGTCATCGTCGCGCCGGCCGGTGCCGCCTGGTCCCATGGCCACCACCTTGCCAGGAGCCGGGGACGCTAACCCCGCCGGGACGGGCGGGTAGGCGCCCACACAGGCCCTTAGAGGTCCTTTTCGGGAAGCTCCTCGACGTTGACGTCCTTGAACGTCACTACGCGCACGCTCGAGACGAAACGAGCGGGGCGGTACATGTCCCACACCCAGGCGTCGGCCAACTTCACCTCGAAGTAGGTGCGGGGCCCCTCGCCCCGGGCCTCCATACGGACGTCGTTGGCCAGGTAGAAGCGCCTTTCCGTCTCCACTACATAGCGGAACATGGGCAGCACGGCCCGGTACTCCTGAAAAAGCGCCAGCTCGATCTCGGTCTCGTAACGTTCGAGGTCTTCCGCGCTCATGGCACTCCTCTCAGACGTGCTCCCACTGGCACCATCGTACGACGCGGAGAGGCTCTGTCCAGAGATCCAGACGGCCCGGTACGCACCCTCTCAGTGGGCGAGGCGCTTCTCTTTGATCTTGGCCGCCTTGCCGACCCGGTCCCGAAGATAGTAGAGCTTGGCCCGCCTGACGTCGCCCAGAGTGACGACCTCCACGCGCGCGATCGAGGGCGAGTGGACAGGCCATGTCCGCTCGACACCGACGCCCGAGCTCACCTTGCGCACGGTGAACGTCTCGCGCACTCCGGACCCCTTACGAGCTATCACGGCCCCCTGGAAGGCCTGCACCCGCTCGCGGTTGCCCTCGACCACCCTCACGTGCACTCTTATGGTGTCCCCAGGGGAAAACTCGGGGACGTCGTCTCGCAAACTCTCACGGTCGATCAGGTCGGTCGGGCCCATAAACATAAGAGACTAGACGATCGAAGCCCCACTCCGCGAGCAGCGCCCGTTCAGCGGGCGAGAGCCCGCCCCGCGCCGCCACGAGGTCGGGCCGGCGCTCCAACGTCCGGGCCAGCGCGGCCGCCCTCCTCCACCGGGCGACACGCTCGTGGTGGCCCGAGAGCAGCACCTCGGGCACTCCCCAGCCCCGGAACTCGGCCGGCCTCGTGTAATGCGGGTACTCGAGCAACCCGTCGGTGAAGCTTTCCTCCTCGCTCGAAGCCATGTTGCCCATGACCCCGGGGACGAGGCGGGCCACCGCTTCGACAACCACGACGGCCGCCGCCTCCCCGCCCGCCAGGACGTAGTCCCCGATGCCCAGCTCATCGTCGACGAGGTGCTCGGCCACCCGCTCGTCAACGCCTTCGTAGCGCCCGCAGAGCAGGGAGAAGCCCTCGCCTTGGGCCAGCTCCCGGGCCATCGCCTGGTCGAAGCGCCGGCCACCGGGGCCCAGCAGGTAGAGCGGCCGCACCGGGACCGCCGCCTCGACGGCCGCAAAGACAGGCCCGGGCGCCAGTACCATGCCCGCCCCCCCACCAAACGGGCTGTCGTCGACACTGCGGTGCGGGTCGTTGGCCCCCGACCGCAGGTCGTGGACGACGATGTCGATCGCCCCGCCCCGCCACGCCTTGCCGAGAAGGCTGGCCCCGCACCAGGTCGAGACCAGGTCCGGGAAGATGGTAAAAATCTCGGCTCTCATGACTACAGGTCGAACAGCCCCGCCGGCACCTCTACCGTGAGCCGGCCCGGCTCTGAGGCGACAACGAAACGAACGGGCACCAGCGCCCCGCTGTCCAGCACGAGCAGGTCACTGGCCGGGTTGGCTTCGACCGCCACGACGGTGCCCCGGCTCGGCCCGGAACGCTCGACAACCTCGGCGCCGATCAGCTCGTGAACGAACAACTCGCCCTGCGCCGTGGACGCCGGCTCCGCCCGCAGCACGGAGCCCGTCAGACCTTCAGCGGCTTCACGGCTGTCGACGCCAGCGAAGCGCACCAGCCAGCGCCCCCCCTTCGGGCCACCGACGGGGCCGGGCACCAGCTGGGAGCTTTCCACCACAAGCTCGCGGCCGGCGCAGTCAAGGGCGCTCCCCGGTGCCAGGCGTTCGTCCAGCGTCGTCACCAGCACCACCACCACCTCGCCCCGTAGCCCATGGGGCCGGGCGACGCGGCCCACTTCCAGCAACACGGCGGTCAGTCCGCTATGTCGACGAAAACCTCTTCACCGTCGCGCGCCGCGGCCGCCCGGGTAACGGCGCGGATGGCCTGCGCGGTGCGGCCCCGGCGCCCTATCACCCGGCCCACGTCACCCGGCGCCACCTGCAATAACAGGCGCATGGGCTGCCCTCCGCCGCCTCCGGACGTCTCCACCCCAACCGCGTCCGGCTCGTCGACTATGTGGCGGGCCAAGTAGGCGAGCACAGCGCTCGCCGTCCCGCCTGGGGCCCGGTTGTAGGGGTCTGCTTCTGATGGCTCGCTAGAGGCACGGTTGTAGGGGTCGCTCACTGACGGCTCACTTGGACTTGGCCGCGGGCGCCGCCGGCGCCGCCTTGGGCAGGCGGATAGGGGCGGCCTCCATAAGCCCGGCACCGGCCAGCAGGCGCCGGACCCGGTCGGTGGGCTGGGCGCCCTGGCTCAGCCACTTGGTTACCCGGTCCGCCTTCAAGACGACCTTGTTCTGCTCTTCGCGGGGGGCATAACTGCCCACGATCTCGATGAAACGGCCGTCGCGGGGCGAACGGCTGTCCGCCGCCACCACCCGGTAGGTCGGTTGCTTGGTCTTGCCCATCCGCATCAGGCGGAGCTTGACTGCCATGTCGTTTGCTTTCGTTCCCTTGTTCAGGAGCGGGCGGGGGACGGAGATCCCCACCTCAACTGCCAGTGGACCCGCTAAGTCTAGGCGAGACGCGACCACCGCGGGGCCCGGGCGCCGGGCGCAGGCGTCAACGACGCTTCTTGCGCTTGGCCGCGGCTTTCTTGCCGGTGCTCCGCCGTGACATCCCGGCCAGGCCGGGGACCGTGCGCATGTAGGCCTGGACCTGCTTGAAACGGTCGAGTAGGTCGTTGACAGCCTGTACCGACGTCCCCGACCCGGCGGCGATGCGCGTCCGGCGGGAGCCGTTTATCAGTGACGGGTCGGCCCGCTCGGCCGGGGTCATGGAGTGGATTATCGCCTCCACCGGCTTCAGCATCCCGTCGTCTAGCTCCATATTGCGCACTTCTTTGGGGACCATCGGGAGCATCCCGATCAGGCCCGAGAGCGGGCCCATTTTCTTCACCGCCTGCAGCTGCTCCAGGAAGTCCTCCAACGTAAAACGGCCCTCGGCCATCCGGGCCACGGCCTTTTCGGCGTCGTCGCGCTTTATGGCGGTCTCGGCCCGGTCGATCAGGGTGAGAACGTCGCCCATGCCCAGGATCCGCCCGGCCATGCGGTCGGGATGGAAGAGCTCGAAGTCCTCCAGCTTCTCGCCGGTGGAGGCGAAGGCGATGGGCTTGCCCACCACCTCTTTCACCGACAGCGCCGCGCCGCCCCGGGCGTCGCCATCGACCTTGGTGAGGATGACCCCGTCCAGCTGCAGCGTCTTGTGGAACGCCTCTGCCGTCGTCACCGCGTCCTGGCCCGTCATGGCGTCGATGACCAGGAACGTGTAATGGGGCTGGACCGTGTCGGAGATCTCCCGGACCTGGTCCATCATGTCCGTGTCGATGTGGAGGCGCCCGGCCGTGTCGACGATGAGGACGTCACGGCCCACGCGCACCGCTTCGGCCAGGCCCTTTTTGGCCACCATCACCGGACTGGAGTCCTCGGAGAAAACGGGTACGCCGACCTGGCGGCCGAGGACGCGCAACTGCTCGACGGCGGCGGGCCGCTGCAGGTCGGCCGCCACCAGCAGCGGGTTGCGGCCCTGCTGCTTGAACCAGCGGGCCAGCTTGGCGGCGTTGGTCGTCTTGCCTGCGCCCTGCAGGCCCGCCAGCAGCACGACGGTGGGAGGACGCGGCGCGTATGTCAGCCGCAACGCTGTCCCCCCCAAGATGCGCACCAGCTCGTTGTGGACGGCCTTTACCACCTGCTGGCCCGGGCTGAGGCTGACGGAAAGCTCGGCACCCACTAGTTCGGCCCGCAGCCGGCTGATCACATCGCGCACTACCAGCAGGTTGACGTCGGCCTGGAGCAAAGCCATGCGGATCTCCCGCAGCGCTTCGTCGACGTCCTCGGGGCTGAGCCGGCCCCGGCCGCGCAGGCGCGTGAAAATGCCGTCCAGCCGGTCAGACAGGGCCTCGAACATCAGCGGGCCATGCTACTGGCTGCGCCCGGGCACTAACCTGCCCGTGATGAAAGCTGCCCTTCCTACAGGCGCAGACAAGCAGACCGCCGTCCGCCACATGTTCGACGCCATCGCCGAGCGCTACGAACTCGTGAACGGGATCGTCGCCATGGGCCTGGACACCGGTTGGCGTCGCCGGTGCATCGAAGCCCTGGAACTGCCCCCGGGCTCGCTGGTGCTCGATGTGGCGTGCGGTACGGGCGACCTGTGCCGGGGGCTGGCTCGGGCCGGTTACCGGCGGGTGGGAGCGGACCTGTCCCCGGGCATGCTGTCCCATGCCCGGACCACCGCCCCGCTGGTGCTCGGCGACGCCCTGCATGCCCCCTTCCGGCCGGACTGCTTCGACGGCGTCGTCAGCGGTTTCGCCCTGCGCAACGTCGTCGACCTGGCCTCGCTCTTCTCTGAGCTCGCCCGTCTCACCCGCCCCGGCGGGCGCATCTCGCTTTTGGACCTCGGCGCTCCAGAGGCGCCGCTCCTGCGGGCGGGCCACCGCATCTGGTGCGATTACGGTGTCCCCCTGGTGGGCGCCGTCCTGTCCGACGGCGCCGCCTACCGGTACCTGCCCCGTAGCCTGGCCTACCTGCCCCCGGCCGCCGAGATGGTGCACCTGCTGGAACTGGCAGGTTTCCAGGCCGTCCAGCACGCTCCGCTCTCCGGTGGCATCAGCCAGCTGTACATCGCCACCCGACGGGCGAGGAGCGGGCCCTCATGACCGTGGCTTCCCCCCGGCCGGCCGGTGCCGCAGCCGGCTTCGAGGCGGCCCGGGAGCTGTGCTCTGTCACCGTGACGGTGAGCCCTGAGCTGCTGGGCGATATCGTCCGGGCCGGCGGCCGGCCCGGGTCCCGTCTGTGGAGCCAGGGCGAAACGTCGCTTCTCGGCCGGGGCGAGGCTCTCCGGCTCGATCTGCCCGCTGGTTGGGCCCGTCCGGACCACGTCGCTCTCGTCGGCGAGGCTCTGGACCTCATCGGGACCGACGACCTCATAACGGCCCCCGGGAGCGGCCCGGTGGCGATGGGCGCGCTCCCGTTCGACCCGGGCCGTGCCGGTCACCTGGTCGTGCCCCGCCTGCTCGTCGTGGCCCGGGACGGTCACGCCTGGGCCACGCTTACCGGCCCGGGCCCCTTGGCGCCTTCGGCCGCCGAGGCCCGAGAGGTCGTCGAACAGGAGCTGGCCCAGCTGCGTAGCCAGGTAGAAGAGGACTGCCGCGTCCAGTACCTGCCCGACCGCTTCGAGCTCTCCGCGCACATGCCGCACGTCGATTGGAAGCTCCTGGTGGCTCGGGCGGTGGCGGAAATGGAGGAGGGCGCCTTCACCAAGGTGGTCCTCGCCCGACGCGTCGACGTCGTCGCCAATCGGCCTTTCGTGCTGCCCGAGGCTTTGTCGCGCCTGGCCACCCTCTACCCGTCGTGCGCCGTGTTCCACGTCGAGGGCTTCATAGGCGCCAGTCCCGAGACCCTTCTGCGCCGGACAGGCCGCGCTATCGTCAGCCATCCTTTGGCCGGGACTGTGGCCAGGAGCGGTGACTCGGCCACGGACGCCGCCCTCCTGGCCGGCCTCATGGCGTCGGGCAAGGACCGCCACGAGCATCAGCTGGTCGTGGACGAGATCG
The DNA here is from genome assembly GCA_964481925.1 of uncultured Acidimicrobiaceae bacterium. Lineage (GTDB taxonomy): Bacteria > Actinomycetota > Acidimicrobiia > Acidimicrobiales > Palsa-688 > Fen-671. The sequence goes on along the minus strand of CAYZVQ010000056.1, from coordinate 194 downwards.
CCGCCAAGCTCGGCCCGCTTTGCCTGCAGCTCGACGTCCCCGCAGTGCCGTCGGTGCTGGCATTGCGCAACGTCTCGCACCTCGGCACGCAGCTGCGAGGGACGCTGGCGAACAGCGGTACCTCGAGCCTGGCTCTGGCCGCTCTTCTCCAGCCCACCCCGGCCGTCGGCGGCCTGCCCACCCAGGCCGCCGTG
>CAYZVQ010000055.1:0-19616 GCA_964481925.1 uncultured Acidimicrobiaceae bacterium | reverse complement strand
CCCGGCCCTCGGCCAGCTGTTGAACTCGTTGAGCAGCACCGTCTTGCCCACGCCCCGCAGCCCCGTGAGCATTTCGCTGCGCCCGTCGCGGCCCAGCAACAGGCGTTGCAGGGCCACGTCCATGGCCTCTATCTCCCGGTCCCGGCCCACCAGCGCCGGTGGGCGGGTCCCCGCCCCCGGGCTGTACGGGTTGCGCACCGGGTCCATCTGGCCAGCATATAGAGTTATTAGGCATGCATAGGGTAAGAGCTATAAATCGGCCAGGCGCAGCTGTAACTTCAAGACCGGCAACAGCTACAGCCCGTCAACCGGCCACGCCCTGTAACGGCGCCGGGGCGAGGCTCAGGACACCGCATACCTCGTTGGCCCAGGCCAGCGCCTGCACGTAGCACCACTCGACGTCGGCGGGCGGGGTACCCGAACGCGCCGCAAAGCTTTCCCCTCCGACCTCCCGGGCCAGCACATCCGCCAGTACGTCACCGAGCGGGCCGGTACGGCCGAACAGAGCGTCTTCCAGCTCTGCCCTGAGCGACAGGCCCCCGACGATGTCGGTGAGCGGGGCGTGCAGTAGCAGGTCGAGCGCCGAGACCAGGCCAACGGTGTAGGCCGAGTCAGCCAGGTGCGGCCCCAGCGGTCGGTAGCCGGCGACCACCTTGAGGTCGTCGTGGGCCACATCTTGCAGGACCTCGAAGTCTGTCTGGCGGGCGGGTCGATCCCGTCCTCCGCGGCGCAAGGGCACCATCGCCTCTTTGTGTGCTTTGGCATCTCCCGCTGAAACCTTGTTCCTTGGTAATTACTCATAGTGAGACAGCAGCGTGATGTCCACCACCGGCTTGGCGACCGTTTGCCTCACCCTGGTCGACCCGGAGACATCGGCGCTCGAAGTCACTGACAACTCCTCAGGTATGTCCCGCGTCTGTGCGCAGATCAACGGCACCGGCTCCGTGGTGTCGTCGACGACAGGCTCGTCGAAGACTACGACAACAAGCTCTACGACGACCACGTCGGCGGAGAACTGAGGGTTCCCAATGGCGACCACGCCAGATTTGCGCGGAGACCGGGCACCCAGACGCGGGCCACGGAGACCTCGACCCGAGGATCACCGGCGCTGGACCCAAGGGGCCATTCGTTAAGGGCAAGCCTCCGGTACACTTTTTGCCCTCAAATCCCATATCCCACATTGAGTGGTCCACTCGTCGCGCTCAGTACCCCCAGGATGTACCGTTTTTCTTCCCTCGTGCGCCCGTCGAGGCCCGATGCTACGGTCCCGAAGCGACGACCAGTTCGTCCGGTAAGCGGAGAACTGCCCTATTATTCGTTAAATAACGCTGAGTGGGACCCCACTACGGCGAGATGATCTTTTGCACATTTCATCCTTTGAGCACGAAATGCCTATAGGACTACCCAGCTCGTTCTTGGACCCACGGCCCCTGCCGCTGTCGCACCGGTTGCTCTTCATGAATTAGCCGATTAACTCCGAGGAGACCAACCGTGGGCCAGTCAGACCTAACGCAATTCGCGCCGCCGCGTCCGGGCTCCCTAGACCTCAAGCTCTACCCGCCAGCGCGACCCAGCGTCGCCGTAGCAGCAGAGGACGTCGAAATCCCCGCGGTTCGTGACGCCGTTGCCGAGGTCCGTATCATACCCGATCCCATCCTTTCCAGTGTCCGCGTCAGTGTTGTTATCCCCACGCTCAATGAGGCGGACAACCTGCGTCACGTGTTCGAACGCATGCCCACAGAAGTCTTCGAAATCATCCTTGTCGATGGTAATTCGACGGACGGGACAGTCGAGGCTGCTAGAAAATTTTGGCCGAGCGTAAGGGTGATCACGCAAATCGGTCAAGGGAAAGGCAACGCTCTGACTTGTGGTTTTTGGGCCGCTTCAGGCGATGTCATCGTCATGCTCGATGGCGACGGGTCCACAGACCCAGCGGAGATCCCGCGCTTCGTAGCCGCCCTCCTGAGCGGTGCTGACTTCGCAAAAGGCAGCCGCTTCATCGCTGGGGGAGGCAGCAGCGACATCACAACGCTGCGTCGGATCGGGAACTGGAGCCTGGCAAAAGTCGTGAACCACATCTGGGGCGGCCAGTACAGCGACCTCTGTTACGGCTACAACGCCTTCTGGCGGCGCTGCCTACCCTTCGTTACCCCGGACTGCGATGGCTTCGAGGTGGAGACGCTCATGAACATACGTGCGGCACGCGCCGGGCTACGGGTCCACGAGGTGCCCAGTTTCGAACATGAGAGGCGTAACGGGACCAGCAACCTCGACGCCAGGCGGGATGGGATGCGCGTACTTCGCACCATCTGCGCGGAGCGCGTACGTCCCTGACAGGCCCGTGACCTGGTCTCCTACCGGGGCACGACAGTGACCGGGCAGCGGGTACCAGGCGCTCCGGCCAATCTCGGGTCGGCCGTGAGCACGCTGCAGCCCAGGAACTCGGCCAGCGCGATATAAGACGCGTCGTACACCGACAGGTTCTCCTGAAGTTCCCACACCCGCGCCAGCAGGGGGAACACCGGGTAGCGTTTGATCCCGAGGCGCCGAAGGACGTACAAAGCGTTCCAGCCGGCGGCGGCCTCGATGTGTCGGACGCTGACGCTACGTCGTAACCCGGCGGCAACCTCGAAGTCGAGGAGCTGGGGAGCATGAAGCTGTTCGCGGGCAAAAACACTGCGGGCCGGGCCGGCGTTGAGCAACGCCGAGAGGGTCGCGGATGCGTCGACCACGATCACTTGCCGGCCCGTCCCGCTTCCAGGTCACGAACGAGCGCGGCGGCGCTCACCCCAAGATCTGGGAGAGAGCCGAGCCGTAGCGGGTTGTCTGCTCTACGCGAGGCCTCGGCAAGCTCCCTGACGGCCACCACCTCCACCGGGACCCCGTCGCGCACCGCCAGCCGCTCTAACCGCCTGACGACCTCGTCAGGCACGCCTCGTAGGTACAAGGTCCCGCTGTCCAAGCGTGCCGGCAGCTGGCCCACTGTCCGGTCCGCCCGGGGGTCTCGGCGGACCTTTGGGCCGGGCCGCGGCTGCTCCTTCAGGTCCAAGGGACGCCGCCGCGATTGCCCCGTGGCATGCCGACCAGGGCCCTCGCTGGCGCGAAAGCCCGTTGCCATCAACACCCTGAGGACTCCGCCACCGGCCAGCAGTAGGACACCTCCGGCCACGATCACCGCGTCCAGCGGCGAACTCACCAGGCTTTCAGTGGACACCAGAAGGGGTAGGCCGACATAAACAACACAGACGACCACGGCTGCACCTGTGGCGCCCACGGCAGCTAGCAGACGTAGTGCTTCACCTTTTCCGGCTACACCTCGGACGGGCATCGTGGCCGGGACCACGGCGGGGGCCCGGCACTCACCGGTAATGACGCCGAACTCGCCGGTGGTGGCACCGGTAGGGCTAAGGACTGCCATTACGCCGCCGTAGCCCTACGACCGACAGCGGTGTCAGCCGCTTTGGTCTTGGGCGTGGGAAGCCACACAACTTTCCTCTTCCCCCTGAGCCACTCGGTAACGGCCCAAAGCCCGGCAGAACCCTCGAGTACCCCGGCCACCGGTACCAGGACGACGGCAACGGCGATCTGGCTGCAGCGTTGAGCCGGGGTGAGGCCGGCGTCGGTGGTGTTGTACCAGGCACCGATAAACACAGAACCGACCCACAAGAAGCCGACGATGGCCAACCAGAGCGTGACGGCGGGCGGCAAATAGAAGGTGTGGCGGCCGCTTATGGCATTGATGCTCCGGACCACCAGGACGGGTAGATAGGCGAAGGACAATGTCCCTACGATCGACCCCAAGGCGAACGTGGCAATACGGTAAGCCGTCCCTACGGTCAACTTCAACCTCTGACGGCGAGGAAGGGCCTTGAAGGCAGCCGTGCGGCGCGCCATGGTGATCCCCTGCAGGACCCCGAAGATCCATCTATAGCGCTGGCGGAAAGCGCTACGGACCGAGAAGGGGGGCTGCTCCAGCATCACGCAACCGTGCCACCCGAACACGCTGGGACCGCCGGCCAGATAGGCCTTCATCCCGAACACGTAGTCCTCGGAAATAAACGGTTGGCCGTCCAGGCAGCCGATGTCCCACCCCAAGGTGTTCTCGAAGTGCTCGTCCACTACGAGATTTGAACCGTGCAGGTGTAACGGTACCCCGGACTCCATAACGTGGCGGCATTCGAAGCAACCAGCGGGCCTATTTGCTTCCATGGTCCGACAAAGCACGCTGGCCTGGCGGTACTCCAGCGGGTAGTAGATGGGGCCTTCCAAGACGCTGCACGTTGTGGAGGCCAGGACCTTGATCAACTTGCGCAGCTCTGCCGGCGTAAAGACGCTCTCCTCGTCGTAGTGGACTATAAACGTCTTCCCGGGTGTCCGGTTCCACCCGGTCCGGCGGTACTCGACCGCGTAGTGCAAGCCCCTGGCCTTGAGCTTGGTCCCGTTCGGGGTCTCGTAGAGGACGGGCACGGCCAGAGTGTCGACCCGAGCGGGCGACCCCGCCAACGCGTGCTCCAGATAAGCGCTCTGATCAGCCGATTCCGTTACCACTTCGACGGAGAGAAAGCGGTTATAAAACTGTGGGTCTTCGAGGACTAGGCTCTCGATGTTCTCGATCCCCCGCAGGATTACCTCGGTGCTGCCGGGCGAGCCCTTGGTCGTTATCTGTACCTTCACGTAAGGTACCCCGAGGGCGTGAAGCTCCGCGGTCGTGACCGGGTCGAGGCGGCGGTACCGCTTCCAGTGGAAGATAAAGCTGTACCAGTAGAAGAACATGCGGATGGCGATCAACGTGATCAGGACCAGGAACACGCGACCGACAGCGACGTAAAGGTTGGTGGCCAGGGTCACGGCTGCACCTTGGCCAGCACCCGGGAGAAGTCATGCTGGTCGACGTCGCCGGCATAGACCAGGACCCAGCGAGCGTGGACGGCCCGGGCCCGGGCCAGTGTGGCCCCCAAGGAGGCGCCCGAAGTACAACTGCAGTTCCTCTCCTCGGCGGACACCGTCACGTTCCGCCAGGGCGACGTCAAGACCAGGGCGGGTGTGAGCCCGTTGGTCTGGAACTGGCGGATCCCGTGGTCGATCAACCAGCGTTCCAGGCTCACAAGTGCGGCGTGGTCGCCCCCGAAGAAGGTCGAGTCGACCATGACGGCGACGGGTGTCCTATGCCAGTCCCGGACGTAATCGGCGGCAATGGTCTCGACGTACCCGGCCCAGGTGCCGACGGACCAGGGGATGGGCTTGACGTCCGGCGACAGCCAGCGCTGCGCTCGCTCGGGGTCCGAGGTCTCGGTCTCGGCCAGGGTTTCGCCGCCCTCGCCGATACCGGCTTCCACGTAAGCGATGTGGGGGTCACCGTCGTAGTGGCGGGCCATTGCCGCGATGAACCCGCCCCAGGCCTGCTCGAAGGGCGGGTCCCAGTAGACGGGGAGCACGGAGCCGTCCGAGGTAGTGACGTGGGGCACACCGGCGGCGTAGACCCAGCCCGGGGTGGCGTGACCGGCGCGATACGACCACGACTCGTCCCCGGCAGCCGAGATCCGCAGCACGACCTGCTTGCCGGCCGCCACCCAGGGCCGCATGGCGCCGTTTACCCTCTGCCAGTCGAAGACGCCTGGTCGCGGCTCGATCTGCGACCAATAAAAGTGCAGTTCGGCGGCGGCCAGTACGGGGTCCCGGGCATCGGCGGCGGTTGAGTCAAACTCGACCACGCCCATGACAGAGGCGTGAGAAGGCGCCCGCACATGGGCGTGTACCCCGACATGCGAGGGCACCCGGCCACGCGGTGGCACCAGGCGCGAGCGCGGGACCGGGCCGCCAGGGTTGACGGCGTTGAGGACTACAGCAAATATGGCCACAGCCAGCGCCAGGCCGGCCACAAGCCACCCGCCCCGGCTCCCGGGAACAGCCCTGTGGCGCCTCATAGCGGTTTTTGGCCCACCGGGAGAGCCGGACCGGCCGGATAGTTGGTGGCGAGAAAGACGCAGGTGGACTCCCCGTTCTCGACCAGCTTGAACCGAGAGGCCAGGGTGGCCCGTTCCGCGGGCGGGAACGAGGAAATGTTGTCGTCCGAGGTGATCAACCAGATCCGGGGGTGTACGTCGATATCACGGACCAGTTGCTCGTCGTTGAGGATGACGGGGACGCCGAACTGCGTGTCGACCAGTTGCGCGTTCTTTTCGAAAACATAAAGCAGGACATAGGACTGGTGGTACGTCATCCAGTACGTGAGCTTCTCGCCGATGCCCTGCTCGACCCAGTTGGGGCGCCCGGCCGCGATCACGGCGTCCCCACGCTGCCAGTGCGAGCGCACGTAGGCGTCCGCCGTCCCGTAGTCGTACTGGGAATGGGCCACGTTGGAGCGCAGGAACTTCATCGAAATGGGGCCCACGTCGCTGGGGCCGTTGAACAGGCTTATGGCTACGCCAACCAAGGCCAGGGCGCCGGCGGTGGCGCACAGGGCCGTGCGCGTCCGGCTCCGCTCCCCCAGCCTCAGACGCCGGAGAGCATCGCGGGCCCAGTCACTGATGTCCCCCAGGGCGCAGCCGGCCAGGACGAACACAAATGGGAGGCATATAAAAACGTAACGGGTGTAATCGCTCGGGAAGACGAGCGACAACAGCGTCGCGGGTACGGCCCAAAACGCGACCAGGTAGCCACGCAGGTGGTCCCGGCGCCGCAAGGCGGTCACGGCGGCCGCGACGGCGAGCCAGGAGACCATCGTGGTACCGCCCGCCGTCCCGGAGGTGAGGAAGACATTGTCGATATAGAAAAAAGGGTTGGGCGACCAGGCGATGAGCGGCCCCCCGCTCGGGTCCACGCCGTAAGCGGGCGGATGGGTCACGATAGCGAGCACCACCTGGACGCAGATGACACCCGCCGCCAGACCACCGAAAACCCACCAGCGCCAGTTACGCGCCCACGCCCACCCAAACCGGGCGAACAGCGCCAAGGGGATTATCGGCAGCACGGCGAAGGACACCTCGTGGGCCAGGTACATGCAGACGACGGTGGCCATGGCCAGCGCCACCCGGCGGGTGGTGGGCTGGGCCAGCGCCCGGGCCAGCAGGATGGCGACCAGGATGACGAAGAACTGGACCATCTGGTACATGCGCACGTCGCGGGCGAACTGTCCTTCGACCGGGGCCACGGCAAACAGGAAGGTCGTAATGAACTGAAGGCCCCGGCGCCCGGGCATGGCCATGGGCGCCAGCACGAAGCCGAAGAGCAGCACGGTGGCACCGAACAGGACGACGCTGAACATGCGGTAGGACGCGATATTGCTGTTCGTGAGCACCCCGATAACGGCTATGGAGGCCGAGTACAGTTCTGACTTCCAGTACTCGAAGCCGGACGGCCAGATGGGCAGGATGTGCCGGCGGATCCCGTCGGCGGCGATGATGGAGTCGAGCTCGTCCTGCCAGAGGTAGTCCCAGTTGAGCTGGTAGGACAGCATGGCGACCATGGCCGCGCAGGTGGCCACTATCCCGACGCCAGGCAAGTGTGCGGCCAGGTAACCAAGGGTGCGCCGGACGGGCCCCGCCCCATGGGACAACGCCGTGTGAGGGGTGACCGGCCCCGGGTTTTGCCTGTCCGAGGGGGCCGGTGCCGGGCGGTCCCGGTGGCCCCGGCCGGGGGCGGCATGCTGGCGCGGGGCCCGGACGGTCAGGACCACGGCCAGAGCCTCTCCGGCGATGAAAGCCGCCGATACCGCCAGGAGAGATGAGGGCGTGGCGGGGAAGGGCGCGAAGACGAAGTTGAGGTGCTTGGTCTCGTCCAGGACCACGACCAGCGAGGCGGCCGGCAGCATCCCCAGGACGACGGACGCGACCGCTCGGCGGCGGGAGGCTCCGAGCACCAACGCCAGGCCCAGGGCGCCGGCGGCCACGAGCAAAGCCCAGCCGCTGTCGCCCAGGCGCACAGCGACGTAGCGGTCCGCCGGCAAGGCCGCCTGGGCGGGCAAGATCTGCAGGTCGGCGTCGAAGTCCGTCTGAGGATGGTCGAGGACGGCCAGCCTGGTCCCCGAAGGCGAAGTCCACGCCGGCCCGGTGGCGAAGGTTGTCGTCGAGCGCGGGGTCGATATAAGCCCGTCCACGTACAACATCGCCTGGGTGCCGACGCCGGCGTCCACCGAGACCGCTACCCTGACCGCCCCGGTGGGCAGGAGCCCGCACACCTGGTAGACGGCGAGCGTGTAAGGCTTTTGTAGTCCGCCTACGGCCCGTCCCAGGCCGTCGGGGCTACCGAAGGTACCGTGGCCCCCGGGGCCCTGGGCGACGACCTGGCCGTTTATGGACAAGTCGTACGGCCCGGTGGCCGCCACCCGGACCCAGGCCTGGCCGCAGCCGGGGGGCACCCGGACCACCGTCGACGCCGCGAGCAGGCCGGAGGCCACGCCGGTGGCCAGCACATGGCCGTCAGTGGGGGTCGTAAAGGCATCAGCGGGGACCTCGACCAGCCGGCGGTCCGACCACGCCGGCGCGCTCGTCGCCAACACCCACCCAGCAGTGCTGACGTCAGGCTCGCTGAACGTCCCCGATTCGGGGAACGCCTGGGCGGTCAACGCCACGTTGGTCGTGGAAAGCCAATCGCCGGGCCTGGTCCCCATTACTACCGTCCCGGCGCCGAAGTTCAGCTCGATCCGAGCCTGGAAGGAGGGCGGCCGATTGGCCAGGTTCACCACCTCCAGGCCCATGGTGTTCATTCCCCGGTCCAGCGCCGGCAACAAGTCCAAAGTGTCGACCTGTTCGGGGACGGCCTGGCCCGTAGCCGCCGGGGCCAGGTTGGCCTGGGCGGCGTACGGCGGGAGCTCGGGCGGCGCGCCAACGCGGAAGCCGTTCAGGTACGGCGTAACGGCCTGGTCGGCGTCCACCCACAGGGTCGCCGTCAGGGGCATGGTCGTAACGGGAAAAGAGAGGCGGAAGAACGCACGCGCCCCGGGCTCGGGCGAGCGGGCCCAGCCTTGGCCGGCCAAAACCGACGTATAGGGGGCTCGCGGGGACCTGAGCTGGACGGACGTCCAGAAACCCCCCAGGAGCCAGACGCCGGCGAGCAGGACCGCGACCAGCGTGACCGCGGTTGCCCGGTGCCGGCGGCCCTGGCCCCCCGGCGGCGTCGGCGGGGCCAGAGGTGCCGTTGTCACCTGGGAAGGTGACGGCCGCTCCTGAAGAAGCTGGAGGGACATGGCCGGCCCCTAAGCCCAGGAAGGTAGGAACAGGCCGGCGGCGGCTTCCCGGGCGAGCACGTTGGCGTTGTCGCGGTCGTCCTCGACCGCCTCCACGATGTCGTCCCTGAACGCCGCCACATGGCCGAGCCGGTCCTCGGCAAAGGCGATATAAGTCAGGGCGTACGACCTCATCTCGGCGCTGGTCGTGTCGCCCAGCACCCGGTCCATGTACTCGATGGTTAGGCCGTTGTCTCCCAGGTGGTAGAGCTTGAGGCCAGTCGTCCAGGCCACGGTCAATGACGTCGGGCGCCGGGCGGCATAGTCGAACACGAGCGGCCCGCTCTGGGCTACACCGCTGGCCACCAACTGGTCGTACTGGGCGGCGATCACGGCATTGCCCGGCGCCAGAGAAAACGCCTTCGCCAACAAGGCGACGTCTCTCAGGACGGCGGGCTGGTTGATGGCCGGCTGGGCCGTCGCCTCGGCGAAGTACGCGTCGGCCGATGGCCGGCCGAGCTCGAGGTCGGCTTGGCCGACCGTCTGGGGCACGGCCGCGTCGTAAGCCAATTGGGGCGACAGCGACAGGGCGTCTTGGATATCGGCCAAAGCCACCTCGGGACGGCCAGCGGCCAGGGCCTGGGCACCGTCGAGCTTGTCCGCTTGGCCGAGAAGGCCGCAGACCACACCGCTTATTACGACCAAGGCCCCAGCCAGAGCGCCGGCGGCGGGGACGGCCTTGGGGCGCGCCAGGCGCCCGGTGCCGGCCATTATGGCCCCGGCGGCCATGCACAGGTACCAGCCGAGCCGCAAGCTCCGCAGCAGCAGGACGGTCGTGGCGTCAGAGCCGAAGCCGAGGAAGGTGGTTGTCGGGCCCGTCTGGGAGATAGTGGCGCCATTGCGGGCCAGGAAGGATATTTCGTTGGAGCTCTCCCCGAGACGGAAGAGCAGCGCGCTGCCCGAGATGCGCGTCGTGACCACGAACAGGACGGGCGTTATGACCAAGGCCAGGCCACACCACCTGACTGTGGCCGTCCGGGCCCAGCCGTGCCGCCAGGACGAGACCAAGGCCCCGAACAACAACAGCGCCACCGGGGCCCCGTAGGTGACGTGCCCGACGAGCGGCACCGAAGCTAATGACGCATGCAACGCCCAGGCCGAAAGCCCGGGGCTCAGCTCCAATCCGACCCAGGGCAGAACGAGGGCGCCACCGCCCAGAGCGCAAGCAGCCAGGAGCCGCCAGCGCTCCCGCCACCTGCCCGTGCCCCCCATCAGCCCTGCTTGGCCTGGACGACGCGGACCTTTTCTCCCGTGCGGAGCTCCTGGGTGTTGGAGACGGCGACTTCGGTTCCGTCGGGGATGCCCGAGACCAGGGCCGTCCAGGTGGAGTCCGAGGCGCCCACCGTCACCGCCACCGGGTACACCCTCCCGTGCTTCACCACGAGGACGATCGGGTTGAGCTGGGTGTTGAGGACGGCGACCTCGGGAACGGCCACAGGGACGTGCTGGGGGGCGGAGATGTTGACGAACACCTGCGTCCCTAGGGGCAACGGCTCGGTGCTCGAGTTGGGCACGTCGACGAGCACCTCGCCTTCGAGACCGCCGCCGGTGGCGTTGGGCTCGATGGCGACGACCTTGCCGTAAAGGGTCACTCCCGGGACCTCGCTCGGGCTCACCGTGGCCGTGTCGCCGACCTGGACGGCGGGGAGGTCGGAAAGCTCGATATTGGCCGTCACCTGCACGGCGGAGGTGTTGACGATCTTCAACAACAGCCAGCCGGGATCCACGTTGTCGCCGGGGACGACGTCCACGGAGGAAACTTCGCCCGCTACCGGCGAAGTGATGCTGGTGGAGTTGCCACGGGCGATGCCCAGGAGCTGTCTGTCCAAGACGACCTGGCCCTTCAGCTCGGGGATGTTCGTGGCCAGGTAGGCGTTGGCGTAACTTCCCGCCGTGACGTGCCCCGAGGCGTTGGCGCCCTCGTCCGCGGCCAATGTCGCCTCGGCTTGCTGGAGGGTCAGCATGAGCTGTTCGACATTTTCCCTAAAAGGCGCCGGCGACAGTGCGATAAGGGGCGACCCGACCCGGACGGCGGTCCCGGGCACCACGAACACCCGGGTGACGGTGATGGGGGCGGTGACGCCGACGGCGTCGAGGCTCACGCTGAAGATGTTCTGAGGCAAAGTGCCGACAGAGCCGACCCCACCCGGTTGGGAGTCGATGTCCGCCGGTCCGGCCACGGCGACGACCACCTTGGGTACGCCGCCAAGTACCTTGCGGGCCACCGCGGCGCCGCCGACGAGCACGACGCCAACCACGAAAACAGTCGCCGCCACCATTGCCGTCTTGCGCCTCGTGGCCAACGAAAGGCCCCGGCGCGGCGGCGGGCCCGACCGTGGGCCTCCGTTGACCGATGGCCTTGGGGCCGGGACCACCGGACGCTCCTTGGGCAGGTCGGTCACGGTCCCGGCCGCGCTGCCGTTGGTACCCGGACCTGTCAGCTGCATATTTCCCGTTCTCCGTTCACCTGATCAGCCGGCAGGCCCGGCTATACCGGCAAGAGCAGTCCAGGCGCCGACGAACGGCGCCCGACGCCCACGTACTCGAGCCCGGCGGCCCGCACCCGGGCAGGGTCAAACAAATTGCGCCCGTCGACCAACAGTCGTCCCCGCATCCGTTCCCGCAACCTCTGCAGGTCGAGGGACAGGAACTGAGGCCATTCGGTGGCGATCAGGATGGCGTCCGCACACTCGGCGGCCTCGAGCGGGCCAGGTGCCCGGCGCACACGCGGGGGGCCGGCGGCCTGAGGGACCATCGGGTCATAAGCCGTTACCACGGCGCCGTTATCAACGAGCCGCTCGCAGATTTCCACCGCAGGCGAGTCCCGCAAGTCGTCGGTCCCGGGCTTGAAGGCCAGGCCGAGCACGCCCAGGCGGGCGCCGGCCAACAGCTTCAGATGGCCCAGCAGCTGGTCGACAACAAGCACGCGCTGGTCGCGATTGACCGCCAAGGCCGCTTCGAGGATGCGTGGCCTGTACCCGTAACGCTGCGCGGTGGCCACCAGAGCGTGTACGTCCTTCCCGAAACAGGAGCCCCCCCAGCCCATCCCCGCGTCCAGGAACTGCCCACCGATGCGAGGGTCCAGCCCCATGGCGGCAGAGACTTCCGTAACATCGGCGCCGACGCGTTCACAGATGCGGGCGATCTCATTGACGAAGCTGATCTTGGTGGCCAGGAAGGAGTTGGAGGCGTACTTGATCGTCTCCGCGGTAGTGATATCGGTGAAAACAAGCGGCACTCTCTGGGCCCGGTGCTGAGCCTCGGGAAAATCGCGGTCCAGGATCGGGCCATAGGCATCGGCAACGGCGGCCAAGGCGGCCTCGTCGTCCCCGCCCAGCACGACGCGGTCGGGATGAAGAAAGTCCTGGACGGCGTTGCCTTCCCTCAGGAACTCCGGGTTGGACACGATGCGGAACAGCTCCCGGGACGAGCCTGGGGGCAGCGAGTCCTCGAGGACGGTGGCCAACCACCGGCCGGTGCCGATGGGGACGGTGCTCTTGGTGACCAGGATGTGCGGGAAGCGCAGGTTCCCCGCTACCGCCCGAGCCACCGACTCCGTGGCCGACATGTCCGGGTGGCCCTCGCGGCCCGAGGGGGTCCCGACGCAGATGAAGACGATGTCGCTACGGTCCATGGCCCGGACCATGTCGCCGGTGAAGGACAGGCGCCCCGAGCTCAGGCCCGAGCCGAGGAGGTCATCGAGCCCGGCCTCGTGGAAGGGCGCTCTCCCCCGGCGGAGGCTGACAAGCTTGTCCGGGTCGATCTCGAGGCCGGTCACTTGATGCCCGATGTGGGCAAAGCACGCCGCCGCCACGGTCCCCACGTACCCGCTTCCTATTACCGAGATCCGTGAGCGCATCGGTCCGTCCTTTCTGAGCCGGGGATGTTGGTTGTCTGCCATCAGTGCGCCGGTTCCGCCGCTCTGAACCGGCGGTACCACGAGATCTGTTGCGCCAGCCCCTCGCGGACGGGGACCCGAGGCGCCCACCCCAGGACCTCTTCCGCCCGGTCCACGGCGCCGCCTGTCTGCTGCGCGTCGCCTGGTTGGACCGGGCGGCGCTCCAGGTCGATGGTCGAACCGCTCAGTTCCTCGGCCAGAGCGATGAGCTCGCCCACCCTGATCGACGAACCACCGGCAATGTTCAGGTATGTGCCGGGCGCCACATCGGCTCGGGCCGCAGCCAGGTTGGCCCTGACCACGTCCGTCACATACGTGAAGTCCCTGACCTGCGTCCCGTCGCCGAAGAGGGGGAACGGGGTGCCGTTGACCGCCGCCTCCACCAACCGGGCCATGGCCATGTCCGGGCGTTGCCGGGGCCCGAAAACAGTGAAGTAGCGCAATGAAACAGTGGAGAGCCCCCAGTTGGCGGCGTAAAGGCTACAGAGGTGCTCAGCCGCCAGTTTCGTGACGCCGTAGGGGCTGTGAGGCTGGGTGAGGTCGGCTTCGGTGGTGGGATAGTGCGCGGCGTTGCCGTACACCGAGGAGCTGGAAGCGTAGACCACCCGCGGCACCTTTACGTGCAGGGCTGTCTCCAGCAAGCGTTGGGTGGCGATGACGTTGTGGCTCACATAAGCGCCGAAGCCGTCGCCCCAAGACAACCGGACCCCGGGTTGGCCGGCCTGGTGGAACACGACCGCGGCCCCGTCGAGCAGCGGTGCGAGATCGGCGCGCCGCAGGTCGGCTTCGACGAAGACAAAATTGCGGTGGCACAGGGCAGTCTTTAGGTTCTCCCGCTTGAGGGCGGGGTCGTAGTAGTCGGTGAAACAATCGATACCGGTTACTTCCCAGCCGTCATCCAGCAGGGCTTCCGAGAGATGGCTGCCGATGAAGCCCGCCGCCCCGGTCACCACCGCCTTCATCGCCCGCCTCCCGCTGCTCCGATCGCAACCCGACTTGGGCCGGCGGGCTCGTCGCCGGCGGAGAGGTGACCGTAGGCGCGGCCGACGCCGGCCACGAACGCGGCAGGGCTGTACTGGCCGGCCAACACCAGCGCATTGGTTGAAAGCCGGTGCCGCAACGCCTCGTCGCCCAGGAGCTGGGCCAAGCCACAGGCCAGCTTCTTAGGCCCAGGGTCGACGAGAAGGGCGGTACGTTCGTCGATGACCTGCGTGTGGCTGGCAATACGTGTCGCCAGAACCGGCCGTCCGCTCTTCAGGTAGGCGAACAGTTTGAGCGGCGTGTTTGTCCCCGATGAGCGTGGGCTCACGAGGATGTCGGCCGCGCCAAGAGCCGAAGGGACTTGGTCCTGGGGGATGGTGCCAGTGAAGATGGCCGAGCCGGACAGACCCCGGGCTTCGGCGCGGGAGCGCAAGGCCTCCACCTGCTTGTGCGCGCCCCCGACGACCACAAGTCTTGGTTTCGCGGCCCGGACGGCGGGGTCGGCCATGGCCTCGACCAGCTCCTCCAGGCCCTGGTAGCGCTCCAGGGTGCCGGTGTACAACACGACCGGGCGACCGTCGGGCGACCATTGAGACCGGAACAACGACGTCACTTTGGCGTCAGGGCCGGGCTCAAGCGGGACGTTGAAAACGACTTCGACGGGGACCGCCGGCGCCCAGGCCGACACCGACGACCTGATGGCCGGGAAGTGGGCTATGACCACGTCCGAGCTGCGGACAATGCGCCGCTCGGCCCGGGCCGCCAACATGGTGATGGGGTGCCTGTCGCCCAGCCCGTAGTTCCGGGCTACGACGGCGAGCTCGTTGCCCATGTCGTACACGTGCGGCACCCGGACGGCCCGGGCCAGCAACCCCAATATCCCGGCCTCCTCGTGGGTATGCAAGACCTGGTAACGATGCCGGTGCATGACGATGGCCCAGCTGGCTTTGGCAAACACGGCCAGGTCGAGCGGGACTTTCCGCCACGACAGCCCGACGGCCACGGTCTTTATGCCGGGCACACGAGCCCTCATGTACTTGAGCCCCGGTACCGGCACGTTTTCGCCTATCGGGTAAGTGACTAAGTCAACCTCATGACCAAGCTCAGCCAGGGCGCGGCAGCGATTAAGTACGCTTATCGGCGTTCCCCGGGGCGAGTACACAGGGTGAGGGGAGACCATCAAGATGTGCATTCAAGCCACCTCCGCTGCCGTCAAGGGCTTCGCCCCACTGCTTTCTGTGCCCACGAGCATCACCCGTCGGATGTCATCGGGCCTGCGGCGACTGCGCAGGGTCAAATATGAGGGGAGACCGATGAGACCGAAGAGAGCTGTTTGGGCCGTTAGACACGCACCCACGGCGACCCCTTGGGCTACGGTGGCCATTCCGGCCGCAACCAGGAGGGCGCTAAACGTGCCCTCCCGCAAACCGTAGCCGCCCATGGCGATAGGCAACATCGTGACCAGGTTGGTGACGGTGACGACGACGCCGGCGTACGCCAGGGGGACGTGGTCGACCCCGACCGCCCGCATGTAACACCACTGGCTGGTCACGGCGCAGCACCAGAACAGGCATCCCCGCAAAACGGCGGCACCCAGGGCCCCTCTGAGGGCCCGGAACCCCTCCAGCGTCCCTAGAACTTTGGCGAGCGGTCGCAACAGCCGGCGATCAAGCCAACGACGCGTCGAGAGCCAGCCCGCCAGCGGACTGAGAGTGGCCACCACGAGCCCCAAACCAAAGGCCAGAGCGACAAGGACCGCGGGCCACGCCCGGTTCACTTGGCCCCCGGCCCAAGTGACGCCGATACCCAAGCCCATCAGCACCACCATCCCCGGGAAGTTGCACAGCCGCCGCAAGACCACGCTGGCCACACCGACCTGGCATTCGTCAGATTGCTCGGCTACGGTCACTGCCCGCAGCACGTCACCCCCGATGGAGCTCGGCAACGCGGCGTCGAAGACGTCCCCTGCCAGCTCCAGGCGGAAGCAGCGTCTATAAGTCCGTCGCAAGCCAAGGGAACGCAGCACCCCCCACCACTGCCAAATCGTCACCACGGCGCCGAGCACGCCCAACCCGAAGCCCAAGGCCATCCATTTCGAGGAGGCGTGGGTGAGCGCGCGTTCCACCGCCCCGAGGCTCCCTTTGCGTACCAGGTAGGCCAACAGCGCGCCCGAGACGGCGAACTTCGCCAGAGTTATTATCCGGCCTCGTCTTCGCGTGGTCATCGAAAACCCTACTGGGGCCCTCTATCGGATGAACGGCCCCAGCCGTTAGCGGGCACCCGGACCACCGCTGGCGACAACTGGCCATCGAGCGCCATCCCCGTCGTCTGTGCCTCTGACAGGTCCAGCGCGAAGCCGGCGCGACGACGCACAACATACGTGCGGCGCTGACCGTTCTCGTAATAGCTGCGGGTTATCACTTCTCCGAGCAAGCCGACACAAAGGGCCAGAACACCGAGCACAACAAGCATCGTGGCCAGTGAGACCCACGTGTCCCCACTCAATATCTGGAACCGGTCCAGGTGCTGAGCGACAAGCAGTGTCACGGCCATAAGCGTGCCTGTAACCGAAAGCGCCGCAATACGGCCGAAGAACTGGATCGGACGGGTTAGGTACTCGAGCAGGAACTTGACCGTCAGTAAGTCCAAGAGCACCCGGAACGTGCGCGATATACCGTACTTGGACGTGCCCCGTATACGTGGACGATGATTGACGGGTATCTCGGTTACCCGAGCACCAGCCATGCTGGCCAGCGCCGGGATAAAGCGGTGCATCTCGCCGTACAGTTTCAAGTGCCGGACAACACCCGAGTCGTAAGCCTTCAGTGTGCAACCGTAGTCGTGTAGTTCGGTCCCCGTCGTGCGCGATATAAGGCGGTTGGCTACCCGCGAGGGAAGCTTCCGCAGTATGAGCTTGTCCTTGCGATTTACCCGCCAGCCGCTCACAACGTCGTACCCCTCCGCCATAGCCTCCAACAAACTGGCAATGTCGTGTGGATCGTTTTGCTGATCGCCGTCCATCACAACGATAACCTTGCCCTCGGCGACGTCAAAGCCGGCGCTTATGGCAGCTGTTTGGCCGAAGTTCCGGCGGAACTGGACTACTTTTACTCGGCGGTCGCGACGTTGCCACGCAAATGCCCGCTCTCCGGTGGCATCACGGCTCCCGTCGTCGACCAGTATTAGCTCTGCGACAACGGGGACCGTGTCGAGGACGCCAAGCACTTCTTCAATCACGGGATTGACGTTGTCTTCTTCGTTATAAAGTGGCACCACGACGCTGAGCTGGACCTGCTGGTTCTTCTCTAAACCACCTGAGCCGGTGGCGAAAAGATCGTCCCGCTCATACTGGTCCGCTGACAGCCTGGTATCGCTACCGTCCTCGATCCTCAAATGACTGTTCCCTTTCTCGTTAGGTCCGAAACGGAAAGCTGACCGCGCTGCTATTACTCGACGCGTGTCTGAACCTATTTAGCGTGCCATTGACTCGACGTGCGCCAAACTTCTCGTGGAGTGACAGGTAGGTAGGAGGCTGCCATCGGCGTTTAGGACCGATAGCCGTTTGCTTTAACCTCGACAGTGGGTGGGTGCCATCATCTCGGCCGGTCGTGCACAGAGTGTTACATTAGCCGCTCAACGTGAAGGCGGCGAGACCTTCCGTCATTGCGGAAATTGCCACGGTCCGCGCGTTCGGAGAGGTTGCCCACCTGCCAGAACGTACCAATTACCGCCCAGCGGGGTCGACACATCCCGCTTGTGACCGCCGCCGGCACGGCGCTAATTCCTCGTCCCTGTGTGCCTCGGGTACAAGAAGGGCGACCCTATCGGCCGAGCGCCGGTCCTGGACAGGGTCCTTCACCTCGTCAGGCTGCAGGTTGAGGTTTAGTGCACACCGACTCCAAGCTGAGATCACACTCGCCTAGGAGTCAAGAAGGGCGCCGCCGCAATCGAAGAGCACGCCAGCGCAGTTCGGAACGGTCATGACACCGGCCTATTGCGGTACCGCCTCACAAGTTCACGCGCTGCGACCTGCATTCGCACAGGTGGCAGCCCTCGAGCAATGAGGGTCAGGTCGTCCACCACCATTTGACCGATCTCATAGAACGCTTGGGGGATACCACCGGCTCGGTGAGCCGAGAGTACAAGACCATCGAGGTGCCGCGCCGGATAGTCGGCGGGCACTGGCTCATCCGGCCAAACATCAATGCCGGCAAGCAACCGGCCCACCCGGACTCTCTCCAGCAGCGCCACGTAGTCCACTACCGACGCGCGGCTGACTAACACTAGTCGGGCGCCTGCGGGGAGTAGGTCGAGCTGTTCGCTGCCCAGAAGGTGCTCGGACTCATCCGTAACCGTAGCTAGTACGAATACCAGACTACTGTGGACCAGCAACTCCGACAGCACGGAAGGGATTACGCCCACCTGTTGGAGGGCGCTATCCGGCAGCCATGGATCGTAGACGCGAATGGTAGGTCGGAACGGCTCCAGCAATGGCAGCAACGCTCGCCCCAAGTTGCCAAGCCCGATGAGGCCGATATCGGCTCCGTGCAGCAGCATAGCGTCCATATTGCCAGCGGAGACGTAACGTTCCCGGTTCGAGCGAAAGGCACGGTCTTCGCGAGATATACCTCGTGCCAAGTCCAACGCCATGCCCAGGGAGTATTCGGCTACCGCCGTGGCATAGGCGGGCCCGCAGGCTAGCACGTGGATGCCTCGTTCGAAGCACGTCGCATAATCGACGTTGGGGTAGAAATTGCCCTCCACATTAAGCAGCGCCCGCAGCTGTCGGGCGCGAGCGAGCCGCCCTGTCGGGAGGTCTGGCTGTCCCACGATGGCGAACGCGTCTGGAAGGACCTCATCGAGCCTTTCGGGTCTGCCCTCGAGATCGATGACGTCGAACCGCCGCTCGAACTCGGCACGGGTCTGTTCGGTGAAGATGCGACTGGCGCGTTGCGGCTCCGGTGTCAGGATTACCACTGGCCGGACTGACGATTCGTGCAATGTATAAGTCACCGCTCGGCTCCTTCGTGACTCCAACACCTAAAATAGCGTGATAGCAATTATAACACCTGCCAGTGTACGCGTCCAACGAGCGGCATTTCCCCGCCCAGAACAGCCTTTAGGCGAAGCTTTCTCACCGGAGATGACACTCTCCCACCGGTCGTCATCCAGCATTAAGCGTCGAACCTAATGAGGGCCGGCGGTGCAGCCCCACCAAACAGCTACCTTCCACTCGGTACGCCCTCAAGAGCTCGCATACCTGAAGGCCAGTCCTACCAGCCAGCGGTAGTCCATGGTCAATTCCCTTTCTGGGCCGCCGGGGACTTTGCAGCATGACGTTCTCAGGACCCTAACTAACGCTATCGCTACATACCTGGGAGACCTATTTCCTTAGCGTCAACCCCTCAGGGGATAGGGGCGCCACCCGAGCGCCCAGAGCAAGAAAGGGTGTGAGTCGGTCCAACGCTGACCCGAAGGGCGGACCCGCGGATCAGCTCGTCCGCGTCCAGGTGT
>CAYZVQ010000054.1:0-19619 GCA_964481925.1 uncultured Acidimicrobiaceae bacterium | reverse complement strand
CCGCCATCTGGCGAGCCAATGAGGCCAACAGCTCGTCAAGGTCGGCCGGGTGGCCTGGGACGAGGTCTCCGTAACGCTGCATGAACTGGTCGAAGTCGGCCTGGACGTCCGCGCCCGATTCACGGCGCTCGACCATCCGGTTGAGCTCGGCCAACATTTGCCGCGCCCGCTCCAGCACCTCGGGCGGAGTGTTGGAGATAGCCGACTGGAGCTCGGAGAAGGCGTTGCGGGCCAGCTTCGCCCGCTGCCGGCGGACGCGGTCGAGAAGCTCCCGCAACCCGGCGACGTCCCGGCCGGCACGGTCCTTGAACCCCTGTTGCAACAAGCGACGCAGGGCCTGGTCGGCATCACCGTGCTCGAGCAGGTCGTCCATCAAACGACGCAGGACGTCGTCACCGTCGAGGTCGCCGTGTTCCTGGCTGCCGTCCCAGCGGGAGTAACTCGCCCGCGCCATGCTCAGTTGCCGGTCCGTCTGGATTGGTAGCGCGCCCCGTGAGCGGTGGAGTGCTTATTGAGGCGCTTGGACAGATGGAGCCCTTCGAGGACCAGTTCGGCTGCCGCCGCCAGTGCGGCCGGGCTTTCGGACCCGGCCAGCTTCAGGGTTGGTGCCCGGAGCCCCGGAAGGCGCTCCAGCGTGACGACGTACGAGGACGAGGACAGGTCGTCGCCCACCTCCACGGCCTTGCCGTCGTCCAGCTCGGCCACCGCCATGGCCAGCTCCGCCGGGTCGACCCGGTCCCTGAACACGGCCAGCACGGCCTGACGCGTCAGCCGGGCGACCACCTCACCTTCGGCATCGTCCTCCAGCGAGTCCAGCTCGACCTTCCCCGCCGTCGAGGACACTAGGGCGGCCAGGTCGCTGACCCGGGGCACCGCCTCGTCCTCCCCGGTGCGCAGGGCGCGGCGCGCCGCCGCCGCCACTAGGGTTTCGTAGTTGGCCACACCGAGGCGGACCGAGACCCCGGACCGCTGGTTGACCTGAGGGCTCTGGCGGGCCAGCTGGGAAAGGGTGGCAACGATCTCGGCCATGTAGGTGGGCACGTCGACGCGCAGCCCTTCCAGGTCGGCGGGGACAGCCTCCTGGACGATGACATCCATCTCGGTGGCCGTGTCGAGGGGGTAATGGGTGCGGATCTGTGCCCCGAAGCGGTCTTTCAGTGGCGTGATGATGCGCCCTCTGCTGGTGTAGTCCTCCGGGTTGGCCGAGGCGACCAGGAGAATATCGAGGGGTAGGCGGATCTTGTAGCCACGGATCTGGACGTCTCTCTCTTCGAGAACGTTGAGAAGGCCGACCTGGATCCGTTCGGCCAGGTCGGGTAGTTCGTTTATGGCGAAGATGCCCCGGTTCGTGCGCGGCACGAGGCCGTAGTGAAGCGTGAGCTCGTCTGACAGGTAGCGCCCTTCGGCCACCTTGACGGGGTCGACCTCGCCTATGAGGTCGGCGATCGATGTGTCCGGAGTCGCCAACTTCTCGCCGAAGCGCTGGTCGCGGCCCACCCACTCGATGGGGCATTCGTCACCCTTTGCGGTCACAAGCTCGCGCCCGTAGCGGGAAATGGGGTGGTAGGGGTCGTCGAGCACCTCGGAACCGGCAATGATGGGCAGCCATTCGTCCAGCAGGTCGGCCAGGCCGCGCATGATCCTCGTCTTGGCCTGGCCTCTCTCGCCAAGGAAAATTATGTCGTGCCCCGCCAGAAGGGCGTTTTCCAGGGCGGGCAGGACGGTGCTCTCATAACCCACCAGGCCGCCGACGACCGGTTGCCCGGCCGCGATGCGCGCCGCAGCATTGGCCCTGACCTCTTGCTTGACCGGGCGTGAACGCCAGCCGGAAGCCCGGAGTTGACCGAGGGTCGAACACAAAGAAAGGGGTGCTGCGGCCATGGTCAAACCGTACCTTCGCCGACGGCGCTACTTTGCCCTTATGAAGAAGCCACCGCGCTGATGGGCCCGGCGTGACGGATCCAGGCGGCCAGGTGGTGGCTCCGGGCAGGGACGTGTTGGGCCCGGACAACGAGGTGATGGACCTGGGCGGCCAATGGGTGGCGATAGAGGCCGACGAGGACCTGCGACGCAGCTTTCCCCGCCCCGATTTCGACGATGGCGCCTGGCAACCGGTCCGGGTCCCCGGCCACTGGCAGGCGGAGCCGGCTTTCGCCACCTCTGACGGTCCTCTGCTGTACCGGCGGCGTTTCGAGATGGCCCCGCTGGCCGAGGCTGAACGGGCGTGGTTGGTCATGGACGGCATCTTTTACCAGTCGGACGTGTGGCTGGACGGCTCCTACCTAGGCGACACCGAGGGCTACTTTTTCTCCCACAGCTTCGACGTGACCTTGGCCGTCAACGCCCGCTCCGAACACGTACTGGCAATCGAGGTCGGTTGCGAACGGCGGGCCCGGGGCGCCACCACGCGCTCCCTGCTCGGGGCGTTCGCCAGCTCGGCCGGCATAGACCCGGCGCGGAACCCAGGGGGGATATGGGCGCCGGTCCGGGCCCGGCGCAGCGGGCCGGTGCGGATATCGGCGCTCAGAGCCATTTGTACCGAGGCCGGCCCGCAGCGGGCCGTGCTTGATTTCTTCGCCGTGCTGGATAGTTCCGGGCCCCTCACGGCGACCTTGCGCACGCGGGTGAGCGGCCTGAGCGGGGAAGCACCATGCGCCCTGATGGACAAGCGCCAGCCGCTGGCCGAGGGGCCCAACCGTGTCCGTTGGCAGGTCGAGGTCCTCAAACCCCGCTTGTGGTGGCCCGTAGGCCTGGGTGACCAGGTCCTGCACGACATCGACGTCGAGATCGAAGTTGACGGTGGGCGCAGCGACGCGAAGGTGCTGCGGACCGGGCTGCGCCAGGTACGGATGCACAATTTCGTATGGGCCGTAAACGGTGAGCGGTTGTTTTTGAAAGGCGCCAACCTGCTGCCAACGCGCCCGGATCCCGCCTATGCCAGCCCTGCGGAGGTGGCGGCAGACGTGTTGCTCGCCCGGGACGCAGGGCTCAACCTGCTGCGGGCCCATAGCCACGTGGCCCGCCCCGAGGTCTACGACGCGGCCGACCGCTTGGGGGTGCTCATTTGGCAGGACATGCCCTTGCAGGGCACTTTCAAGGGCGCCCGCAGACAGGCCGTCCGCCAGGCGGCGGCGGCGGTGGACCTTCTCGCCCACCACCCGTCCATAGTCGTGTGGTGTGGTCACAACGAGCCCTTTTCCATCATTTCTCCCCGGCGGCGGGCCGCGACGGGCGCCGCTCCGCCGGGCCGGACGGGGCTGGCGGCGGGCACAGCTGTCAAGTGGGCAGCCGGGCAGGTCCTGCCCAGCTGGAACAAAACGGTCCTGGACCATAGCGTCCGGCGGACGCTCGAAAAGGCCGACCCTTCCCGGCCCGCAGTGGCCCACTCGGGCAGGTTGCCGCACCCGGCGTGGGGCACGGACAGTCATCTTTACTTCGGCTGGCGTCATGGCGGCCTGCGAGACCTGTCACGGGCGGCCGCCCTCTGGCCCGCAGCCGTTCGTTTCGTCAGTGAGCTAGGGGCGCAGGCGGTACCGGGCACGGCGTCGTTTATGAGACCCGAGCGCTGGCCCGACCTCGACTGGGAGCACCTGGCCGAACACCATTGCCTGGAAAAGGAGATTTTCGACCAGCGCGTCCCTCCAGCGCAGTACCCCACATTCGATATGTGGCGGGAGGCTACGCAGGCCTACCAGGCAGACCTGGTGCGGGCCCAGGTCGAGGCGTTGCGCCGTCTGCGTTCCGGACCGGTGGGCGGCTTTGCCGTCTTCTGCCTCAGCGACGCCCAGCCCGCCGTCAGCGCGGCCGTCCTCGATCATGAACGTCGGCCCAAGGCGGCCTACGGTGCTCTGCAAGCCGCCTGCGCGCCCGTGCTGGTCGTCGCACAGTGGCCGGCCGCGAGCTACGCCTCGTCGTCGGACCTGGTCCTTGAGGTCCACGTCGTCAACGACCTGGGCCGGGCCCTGGCCGGGGCCAAGGTCGAGGCCACCCTGACGTGGCCGGGCGGAGGCCGGCGCTGGCGGTTCGGGGGGGAGGTCGGCGCTCGGGCTTGCACTTTCGTCGGGCGCCTGAAGGCGGCACTGCCATCGCTCGCGCGCCTTCCCGCTCCGCCGGGCGGGGCCGGCGCCGTCGTGTCCTGGCCCCTCGTCCTCGAGCTCGAGCTCCGGTGGGCAGGGGGCACGGAGCGGGTGCGCAATCGCTACGAGAGCTCTATCAGGGCTGGGGCCGAGAGCCCTCTATCAGGGCCCGGGGGCGCCACGGCGAGGGACTGAGGAGGCCGGTACGGCGGCCGCGGGCGAGTTTTGCAAACCTTCCCCTTCTGTAGCTGGTAGATATGTTGGGGTGGCTCGTTTCTTGTCGCCCGAGTGGTTCGCCGAGCTTGGGGCGGGCGAGCTTGGGGCCGGCCCGCTCGAGGGCGTGCCTAACGCTGCTGCGCCCCCGGACCTGGTCGTTGGAGTGGCCGTGAGCTCAGTGCCCCGGGCGGCCGCCGGGGTAGTGCGCTACCAGGTGGCGGTGAGCGGACCGAAAGCCGTTGTCCTTGCCGGACCGGACGCCTGCAGGACGGCGCAGGTGGTCCTGAGCGCCGACTACCCCACCATGGCCGGTATCGCTTCGGGCCGGATCTCGGCCCTGGACGCCATGTCCTCGGGACGGGCACGCATCACCGGCAACACGGCTGCGCTTTCTGTCCATCAGGCGGCGCTGGGATCTCTGGACCTCGTGCCAGCGTTGGTCCGGGCGAGCACGAGCTTCTGAGTGGGGCGACATGGGACGACCTTGGCCCGCTCAACCGGGTTGGTACGTGAGCCCCGACGACCCCGGAGCCCTGCGCTACTGGGACGGGAGTTCCTGGACAGGGCGCTCGCGGGCCCGCCCGCCGTGGACTTCGAGGGCTGACGAGCTCGAGGTCGACTATAACGAGGTCGACCGCTCCGTCGAGGGCCCGGTCCATCCCCACCAGATGCGCGAGCACGCCTTCAGCGCGGCTCGGGAGTGGTCCCTTCTGGGCCTTGCCCGGCGGTCCGACCAGGCGCGGCGCTCCACTTCCGGGCCGTGGTCGCGGTCCTCTCGCTCTCCCGGATGGCAACCCCCGCCGAAGCTGGGGCCGGCCCGCAGGCCCCTTTTGGTCATCGTCTCGATGGTCGTGATCGCTGTCGCCGTAGTTGTCTCGAGCGTGGCGGTCATGGCACCCTACCGAGCCCCCGGCACAGTGATGGACGCTAACGCCAGAGCCCTGGCCGAGTTTGTCGCCCTGGCCGGCCGGGAGTGCCAGGCGACCTTGCCGAAGTACCGGACGGTACTGGCCGACGACATCGATGGTCCCAGCATCCTTGCCGCCGCCGACCAGATCGACCGGTTGCGCCAACGCCTCAGTGCCGTCCCCATGGGCCGGGGGATCGAAGGGCCCGTCGAAGAATGGCTGCAAACCTGGCAGAACTTTACCGCCGCCCAACGGCGCTATGCAGCCATCGTCGGCCCCGCCGTCCGCTCGGGCGGGCGTCTTGTCCCCCGCTCGCTGCCGGGCGAGGCCCGTCTGGCGGCGGTCCAAGCCCGTAGCGACGCCGTCCACCAGGCCGCCCTGGCGGACAGGTTCAGCGCCAACCTCCGACTGGACGTGTGCCGCTTGGAGCAGTCGCCCGTGCTCTGAGCCACCCTCGGTGCTGCCGGCGGCCCGGTGCCTTTGCGGCCTTCTCGGTTCAACCTAGGGAACTGCGAAGAAAGCCTCAGAACTAGTTGAACTTCGAGCGTCCAAAGAGGGATAGTGGTAGTTCTAGGTTAAACACCACCCCGCTACCGGAAACTGGAGGTGCAGGCGCAAAATGCTCTGCGACGTTGTGGACGACCAGTTCCTAACCAAGTACCGTTCCCTGCTCGACGCAGAGGACGAGGCGTTCGACGAACTCGAGCACGCCTACGAGGACGGCGACCGAGCTCACTTCGACACGGACTTGCACGCATGGCGAGCGGCGGTAGAGCGCAAGCTGTCGTACCTCCATCGGCTGGGGCTAGTGAGCCCTCCGGCGTTGACGCACTGAGGTCGCGCCGGTAGCCCGGCCATCGCTCAGTAGGCGGCCCGGCCCGCCGGGCCGCTAGGCGGCCCGGAGGCCGGTGTCAGGCAAGGAGGCCGAGGCTGGCGACACTGTTGCGTTCCTCGACCAGCTCCGCGGTGCTCCGGTCGATCTGTCGGCGGGAAAAATCGTTTATGGCGAGGTTGGGCACGACCTCGTAGCGCCACTGGCCTGTCGTCACCGGGAAAGAGCAGTAGATACCCTCCGGGGCACCGTACGAGCCGTCGGAGCTCACGGCCATCGACGTCCAGTCCCCGGGCCTAGTACCGAGGTACCAGTCCCTCATGGTGTCGACGGCGGCGTTGGCGGCCGACGCCGCGCTGGACGCGCCCCGGGCCTCGATGATGGCCGCCCCCCGCTGCTGGACCGTGGGCAGCAGGTAGTCCTCGGCCCATTTCGGTCCGCCGACCCGGTCGAGAGCGGGCTGGCCGTCGACCTTGGCGTGGAAGATGTCGGGGTACTGGGTAGCCGAATGGTTGCCCCAGATGGAAAGGTTGGTCACCGACGCCACCGGGACGCCCGCCTTGGCCGCCACCTGGGCAACGGCCCGGTTGTGGTCGAGACGGGTCATGGCGGCAAACTGCCGGGGGGACAAGGCCGCCGGGCCCGTTCCGGCATTGTGGGCGGCTATCAGGCAGTTGGTGTTGGCCGGGTTGCCGACTACGAGCACCCGTACGTCGCGGCTGGCGCTGGCGGCCAGGGCTCGGCCCTGCACGCTGAAGATAGCCCCGTTGGCTTCCAGGAGGTCACGGCGCTCCATGCCCTTGCTCCGGGGCCGGGCCCCGACCAGCAGGACGACCTCGGCATCCCCGAAGGCTTCGTTCGGATCGGAACTCGCGAGGATGCTCGAAACTAGGGGGAAGGCGCAGTCGTCGAGCTCCATGACGACGCCCTTCAGGGCGCCCATGGCGGCCGGCACCTCCAAGAGGCGCAAGGCGACAGGCTGTTGCCGGCCGAGCATCGAGCCGCTGGCGACCCTGAAAAGCAGGCTGTAGGCGATCTGGCCGGCGGCTCCGGTGATCGCGACGTTGATCGGCCGGAGGGGGCCGGGAGCGAGATCGGGGTTGGGACCAGACATGGCGGGCCGGCCCTACAACCGCTCGATGATGGCATCGGCGAACTCGGACGTCTTGACTTCTCTGGCACCCTCCATCTGGCGGGCGAAGTCATAGGTGACGACCCGGTCGGCGATGGTTTGCTCCAGCGCTCTCACAATGTCGTCGGCGGCCGCCTGCCAGCCCAGGTGCTCGAGCATCAGGACGCCAGAGAGCAGGACCGAACCGGGGTTGACCTTGTCCTGGCCGGCGTATTTGGGAGCTGTGCCGTGCGTCGCCTCGAAAATCCCGTGGCCGGTCTCGTAGTTGATGTTGGCCCCCGGGGCGATACCGATCCCGCCGACCTGGGCGGCGATGGCATCAGAGAGGTAATCGCCGTTGAGGTTGGTGGTGGCGATGACGTCGAAGTCCTCGGGCCGGGTGAGGACCTGTTGCAAAGTTATGTCGGCGATGTTGTCCTTCACGAGGATCTTGTCGCCGGGCCGGCCTCCGCATTCCTCCCAGCTGACGGCCACTTCCGCGAACTCGTCGCGGGCCACCTCGTAGCCCCACTTGCGGAACGCACCTTCGGTGTACTTCTGGATGTTGCCCTTGTGCACCAGGGTCACGGACTTGCGCCCGTGGTCCACGGCATACTGCAGTGCGGCCCGGGTCAGGCGCTTACTGGCCGTCACGGATATGGGTTTGATGCCGATGCCCGAGTCGGGCCGGACGTGCCAGCCCAGCTCCTCGTGTAGGAACTCGATGAGCCGCTTGGCCTCCGCTGTGCCCTCCTCGACCTCGAGGCCGGCGTATATGTCCTCGGTGTTCTCCCGGAAGATGACCATGTCGACCAGCTCGGGGTGTTTGACCGGGGAGGGCACACCCTCGTACCACCGGACCGGCCGTAGGCAGACATAGAGGTCGAGCAGCTGGCGCAGGGCGACGTTGAGCGAGCGAAAGCCTCCGCCCACCGGTGTGGTCAGAGGTCCCTTGATGCCGATGAGGTACTTACGGAACGCGCCGAGCGTCTCTTCGGGTAACCAGTCGCCGGTCTCCCGGAACGCCTTCTCCCCGGCCAGCACTTCCGTCCAGGCAATGCTGCGGCCCTGGCCCTGCTTGGCCACGGCGGCGTCTATTACCCGCCGGGCCGCGGGCCAGATGTCCACGCCTGTCCCGTCGCCTTCGATAAAGGGGATTATGGGCTCGTCCGGGACCCGAAGGTCCCCGTCCGGCCCCATCGTGATCTTGTCTGCCATGGCGGGCCAGCCTATGTCCCCCGCCACCGGCCGGACGAAGCCGGCTACCCGCCCGAGGGCCGGGTCCCCGTCCGTGTGCCTACCAAGCCGTAGCCTTCCCCTGTGGAACCAGGCGCGATCTGCCCAGTGTGGGCACGGCCCTGCCCGCGGTGACGGCGGTGCCGGGCGCCGGTGCCGAGCCGGAGGGCGTCGTCCTCGGCGATTGCCGGGAGGTCCTGGCCGGCCTGCCCGACGGCTGCATTGACCTGGTCTATATCGACCCCCCGTTCGGCACCGGTCAGGTCCGTCGCCTGGGTTCCATCCGCACCGGCGTGGGCACCAGGGAACGGGTGGGCTTCGGTGGCCGGCGCTACCCGTTCGAGGTCGTCTCCGACTACCGCTACCGCGACGACATGAGCTTGTCGGAGTACCTCGAGTTCTTGCGCCAGTGCCTGTCAGAGGTGCACCGGGTGCTCCGTACGACCGGGTCCCTCTACCTGCACCTCGACTTTCATGCCGCCCATTACGCCCGGGTGTTGCTCGACGAGCTCTTCGGCCCGGAACGCTTCCTCAACGAGGTCATCTGGGCTTACGACTACGGCGGCAGGGCCAAGGACCGCTGGCCCCGCAAGCACGACAACATCCTGTGGTACTCGAAATCGGCCCGCTGGACCTTCAACATGGCCGACATCGACCGCATCCCCTATATGGCACCAGGGCTGGTGGGGCCGGACAAGGCGTCCCGGGGGAAGCTCCCCACCGACACCTGGTGGCTCACCATCGTGCCGACCAACAGTGCCGAGCGGACCGGCTACCCCACCCAGAAGCCGCTCAAGCTGCTCGAACGCATAGTCCGGGCCTCCAGCAACCCGGGCGAACTGGTGGCCGATTTCTTCTGCGGCAGCGGGACGACGGGAGTGGCGGCCAAGGGTTTGGGCCGGCGCTACTTGCTAGTCGATGACAATCCCGACGCCGTAAGGATCACCACCGAGCGCCTCAGCTCCTCAGCGCCCCGCTAACCGACGGCAACTGACAGGCCGAGGTTGGCGTGGATACGCCGCGTCGCCTCGGACCGGTTGAAAGTGTAAAAGTGCAGGCCAGGGGCGCCCCGGTCCAGCAAGGCGGAGCACAGCTCCGTGGCCGCGTCCACTCCCGCCTTGACCATGTCCTGGCGGCCGCCCCGGGCGTGCGCCGCCTCAAGCCGCTCGACGAGGTGGGCGGGCGCGGCGCAACCCATCTCGGCCATTCGGGGGACTGATGACAGGCTGGTCACCGGCAGTATGCCCGGCAGGACGGGCTTGTCGACGCCCCGGGCGGCCAAGTCGTCAACCAGGGAGAAGTAGTCGGCCGGCTCGAAGAAGAACTGCGTCACGGCGAAGTCGGCGGCCTTTAGCTTCTGGGCCAGGAAACGTCGGTCGCTGGCCAGGCTGCGCGACCGTGGGTGCCGGCCCGGGTGGGCGGCGACCCCGATGCAGAAACCACCGATGGCCCGGGCCAGCTCCACCAGCTCCTGGGCGTGGGCCAGCTCGCCCGGCCCCACGGAGGCGTCGCTGGGCGGGTCGCCGCCCAGCGCCATCAGGTTTTCGACCCCGGCCTTGCGGAAGCTCACCAGGATGTCGGCCAGCTCGAGGCGGCTGTGGCCGGTGCAGGTCAGATGGGCCATCGGGTTGAGCGCCGTTAGGCGCAGCATGGAGAACACGAGGTCCGTGGTGCGCTGGCGCGACGAGGGCCCCCCCCGGTAGGTGACCGACACGAAGGAGGGCCGGAGGGGCTGGAGGTAGAGGAGCGTTTCCACCAGGCGGGCCTGCTCGGCGTCGTTCTTGGGCGGGAAAAACTCGAAGGAGTAGGTCTTCCCCGCCGCCAGGAGCTCGGAGACGGTGGCCATCCCTAAAGGATAAGGCCCTAAAGGATAAGGCCCTAAAGGATAAGGCCCTAAAGGATAAGGCCGAGGGACGTCTCCGCTGCCGCCACCGTGTTGGCCATGAGCATGGCCACGGTCGTCACCCCCACGCCCCCGAGGCGGGGGGTTACGAACGCTGCTACTTCGCCGCACCGTTCATCGACGTCAGACAGCACCTTGCGCCCCTCCCAGGTCATGCCGCCCCCGATCACGCACGAGCCTGGGGCCACGACGTCAGGGGTGATCATGTTGGGGACGCCGGCGGCGCCCACGACGATGTCGGCCCGGCGGGTGTGCTCGGGCCAGTCCTTCACGCCCGTGTGGACCACCGTGACAGCAGCGTTGGCCCCCGGCTCCTTCAGGGACAGGAGAAGGGCCAGGGGGCGCCCCAGAGTTGGGCCCCGTCCTACGACGACCACCGACCGCCCCTCGACCGGCACCTCATAGTGAGCCAGCATGGCTTTGATGCCGAGAGGCGTGCACGGACGGGGGTGCCCGGCCTCACCGAGCGCCAGGTAGCCGAGGTTGACGGGGTGGAGCCCATCGACGTCCTTGGCCGGTGAAACGCGGGCCAGGGCCTCGGCGTAGTCGTAGCCGGCGGGCACCGGGTTCTGGACCAGGAAGCCGTCGACGGCGGGGTCGGAGTTGAGCTGGTCGATGGCCGCGATCAGGTCCTCCTGAGCGGCGCCGGCGGCGATACGGATGTCAACCGAGGCGATGCCCAAGCGCTGGCAGGTCTCATGCTTGCGGGCCACGTAATGGGCGCTGGCCGGGTCGTCGCCCACCAGGATGGTCCCCAGGCCCACGGTCTTGCCGGCGCGGCCGAGGGCAGCCACCCGGGCGCCCACGTCGTCCAACACAGCCTCCGCGACAGGCGCGCCGGACATCACGATGGCGCTCAAATCGGACCTCCTCGGCACTCAGGCTCGACGTGCCACGGCCTCGACGTCTCCAGGACCTCGGTGCTCAATGCCGGAACTGGCGCTCGCCGGTGAAAACCATGGCGATCCCGTGCTCCTCGGCGGCGGCGATGACTTCAGCGTCCCGGACGGAACCACCGGGCTGCACGATACAGCTCACGCCGGCGGCCGCGACCATGTCCAGGCCGTCCCGGAAGGGGAAGAAAGCGTCGCTCGCCCCGGCGCCTCCCACCGCTCTGCCGGCGGCCCGGGCCACAGCCAGTTCTCCGGGGGAGACCCGGTTTTGCTGGCCGCCCCCGATGCCCACCGCCTTGCCGTTGGCCGCCAGCACGATGGCGTTGGACTTGACGGCGGCGCACACCCTCCACGCCAACTGCAGGTCCTGCCAGTTGTCCTCGCTGGGTTGGGCGGACGTCACCACCTGCCACTTCTCGGGGCCTCTTTCCAGGCGGTAGGGGGTCTGCACCAGCCATCCCCCGCTCACCTGGCGCACGTGCCAAGCGTCTGTGCCGGGGGCCGGCGCGGCGAGGACGCGCATGTTCTTGCGTTTCGTGGCGAAGAGCCTGAGCGCCTCGTCGCTGTAGCCCGGGGCGATGACCACGTCGGCTTTGGCGTTGGCCACCATCGTCGCCGCCAGCTGCTCGTCCACTGGTGCGGAAAGAGCGACGATCCCTCCGAAAGCGGACATGGGGTCGCACTCGAAGGCGCCTTCGTAGGCGTCGAGCAGGCCGGCCGCCACCGCCGCCCCACACGGGTTGGCGTGCTTGACCACCACGGCCGCCGCCGGGGCGAGGCCGGCGATCTCATGGACGAGCCTCCAGGCGGCGTCGGCGTCATAAAGGTTGAGATAGGAGAGCTCCATACCTCCGTGCTGGACGACGTCGTCCCACCAGCTTGCCTGTCCCGTATTGCGGTAACGGGCGCCGGACTGGTGGGGGTTCTCGCCGTAGCGCAGTGGCTGAGCGAGCTCGAGGGACAGGTGCAGGGTCGGTGGCAGCTGACGTTGGTACCCGTCGGCGCCGCCGTTTTCCGCCGCCGGCCCCGCGCTCGCAGCCGTGCCCGCGACGTCGTCGAGCCAGCTGACGATGCTGGCGTCATATGCCGCCGTGTGGGCAAAGGCCTTGCGGGCCAGGTAAAGCCTGAGGTCCTCGTCGAGGGCTTGTCCGCCCTCAGGCATCTTCCCCGTCACCAAGGCGTAGTCGGCGGGGTCCACGACGACCGCGACGCGAGCCCAGTTCTTAGCCGCAGCCCGCAAAAGCGTGACCCCGCCTATGTCGATCATTTCGACCGAAGGCTGGGAGCGGAACGGGTACAGGTTGCACACGACCAGGCCGATCGGGTCGATGCCGTGCCGAGCCAGGTCGTCGCGGTGCCCAGGGTCGTCCAGGTCAGCCAGGATGCCGGCGTGGAGGCGAGGGTGGAGGGTTTTCACCCGACCGCCCAGCATTTCCGGCCAATCCGTCACCGCTTCGACGGTCTCGTGGGGCAGGCCGGCTGCTTCGAGAGCAGCGGCCGTCTTCCCGCTGGCCACCAGCCCGTACCCGGAGGCCACCAGAGCGGCGGCGAAATCCTCCAGCCCGGTCTTGTCGTAAACCGAAAGCAGTGCCTTCACACCAGTGCCTCCTGTTGTCGTCACCGGCCTTACCTGGCTCTGTCGGAGCTGGGCCAGGAACCGCTCGATGGTTTGGGGGTAGAGCCGGCGCTCAACGGCCTTGATCCTCTCGTGAAGGGTCTGCTCCGTGTCGCCGGGAAGGACGGGGACCTCCTGCTGGGCCAGGACAGGCCCGTCGTCCACCCGCTCGGTCGCCAGGTGGACGGTCGTGCCGGTTACGGTCACGCCCGCGGCTAGCGCGTCCCGCACGGCGTGCCAGCCCTTGAACGCGGGAAGGAGGGCCGGATGGGTGTTGAGGACGCGTCCCGGGAAGGCGGCAAAGATCTCGGGACTGAAGATGGTGCCGAAGCCGGCCATCGCCACCACGTCCACCCCGTAGCCTTCGAGCACCTTGACCAGGTGCCGGGTATAAGTGGCGCGGTCGAAGTCCTTCCCGTACTCCTCGCGGACCAGCAGCTCGGCGGGCACGCCCGCCTCCGCCGCCACCTGAAGTGCCCGGCAGCGGCGATCAGCCACGACCACGCAGACGTCGGTACCGGCGCTTAGCATGGCCTCCAGGACCGTCCCGCTACCCGAGGCCAGCACTCCCAGGCGCACCTCGCCGCCACGGCCCGGGCTGCCCATGCCCACGACAGTACTCGTCTCACCCGCGTTGACCAGTAGCTGAAGAGCTAGGCTCCCAGCCCGGCAATGAGCACCTCCCATCTGATCAGCTCCTACGGCTACTGGGCCATCTTCGCGTTCATCGCCGCCGAGAGCCTCGGGGTCCCGATCCCGGGCGAGACGGCCCTTATAGCCGCGGGGGCCTATGCCGGCCACACGCACCATCTAAACCCGTGGGCCATATTCGCGGTGGCAGCGGTTTCGGCCGTGGCGGGGAACGTCGCCGGCTACCTTATAGGGATGAAGGGCGGCTTCGCCCTGGCCCGCCGTTATGGGAGCAAGGTCCGCCTGGACGAGCGCAAGCTCAAAGTGGGAAGGTACGTGCTCGACCGCCAGGGTGGAAAGGTGGTCTTCTTCGGGCGCTTTGTTTCGGTGTTGCGCACCTATATTTCCTTCCTCGCCGGCACCGTGCATATGGAATGGAAAAGGTTCGCTGTGGCCAGCGCCGCCGGCGCCGTCATATGGGCTGCCGTTTATACGGCTCTTTCATATAATGCAGCCAACACACTGAAAAAAGCGTCGGGGACGATCGATATCGTCATCGGCGTCGCGGCCATAGCGGTGGTCGTGGCCCTGGTCGTGGTGGTGCGAAAACAGGTCGAGGCCCTGGCCGACAAAGCCGAAGCGGCTTACCCCGGTCCCCTCGAATAACTGGCCGTCCCCGCTCCCGGCCGCCACCGCGGCGGGTGCGGTACGGTCTGTGGGTGACCCTTCGCCCGCACCCGACGTTCCCTCACCCGCACCGGTTGATGCCGGTCGAGCCGGCGGTGCGAGAGGTGGCTCTCGGGCTTTACCGCCAAGTAGCCGAGCTCCCGCTCATATCGCCACACGGTCATGTCGATGCCGCCGTCCTGGCCGACGACAGGGCTTATGCCGACCCGGTGGAGCTACTGGTCAGACCGGACCACTACGTCCTGCGTCTGCTTCATGCCCATGGGGCCTCCTATGCCGACCTCGGTTTTCGCGCCCCGGGCGAGACGGGCCCGGTGGCCGAGCCCCGGGAAGTCTGGCGCCGGTTGTGCCGTTACTGGCCGGTCTTTCGCGGGACGGTCATGCGGCTTTGGCTTGAGGATCAGCTGGCCAGCTTGTTCGCCATCACCGAGCCGCTGACCGAGGGTACGGCCGACGAGACATACGACCACATCACCGCCGAGCTCGGCTCGGCCCAGTTCCGCCCCCGGGCGCTATACGGGCGCTTCGGCCTCGAAGTCCTGGCCACGACCGACTCGCCCCTGGCCGACCTGTCCGCCCACAAGGCCCTTCGCGACGACCCGGCCTGGGAAGGCAGGGTCATCCCCACCTTTCGGCCCGACATGGTAATAGACCCCTCCCGCACCGCCCGGTGGGCCGAGCAACTGGAGGCCTTGGCCGACGTCTCAGGTACCGACACCACGACGTACCGCGGGTACATATCCGCTCTCGAGTCGCGCCGAGCCGCCTTCAAGGATCTGGGGGCCACCGCCACTGACCACGGCCACCTTTGGCCCGAAGCCCTGGAGCTGAGCGAGCGGGAGGCGTCCCGGCTCTACGACCGTCTACGGACCGGGCCCCACGACCCCTCTGATGTCGCCAATTTCAGTGCCCACATGATCATGGAGATGGCCCGCATGTCAGCCGAGGACGGCCTCGTGATGCAACTGCACCCCGGGGTGTGGCGCAGCCATGACACGGCCGCCCTGACCCGCTACGGTCCCGACATCGGAGGCGATTTCCCCGTAGCCACGGGCTATACGGCCTCGCTGCAGCGTTTGCTGGACCGTTTCGGTTCTCATCCCGGCTTCCGGATGGTCGCCTTCACCGTGGACGAGACGGTGTTCTCCAGGGAACTGGCCCCGATGGCGAGCTATTACCCGGGCCTGTGGCTGGGGGCGCCGTGGTGGTTCCTCGACTCGCCCGACGCCATGACCCGGTTCTGGGGCGCCATCACCGAGAGCGCGGGTTTCGCCAAGTCGGCCGGGTTCGTGGACGACACCCGTGCCTACTGTTCGGTACCGGCGCGCCATGACCTGGCCCGGCGGGCGCATTGTGCCTTCCTCGCCCGTCTGGTGGCCGAGCACCGGCTCGAGGGCGCAGATGCCGTCGAGCTGGCTACCGATTTTGCCTACCGGCTACCTAAGTCGGCCTTCCGGCTGGGCTAGGCACCCGCCTCGTCCTCCGAACGGCCCGTCCGGCGGGGAAGCCCCCGGGCTACTCTGGCTCGTGGCAGACGGCCTCGACGTTGTTGCCGTCCGGGTCTCGCACGAAGGCGCCGTAGTAATTGGGGTGGTACTCGGGCCATAGCCTCGGCTCGTTCAAGACCTCGGCGCCGGCTGTCACCGCCGCTTCGAAGAAGGCACCGACGGCGGCCCGGCTGGGCGCGACGAAGGCTATGTGGGACTCCCGGAACCCTTCTCCGCTCGTCTGGGGCCCGATCCAGAACTCTGGCTTGGCCCCCACGCCGAAACCGATGACTTCACCGAAGTCCATCGCCCGCCCTGCGCCGAGGGGGACGCAAACCGCGTCGTAGAAGGCGGCGCTCTTGCCCACGTCGGTGCACTGGATCGACAGATGATCGAGCATCGCGACATTCTGGCAGCCGCGACGGGGGCCTGCAAGGACAGCCCTCCGCCCGCACGGACCGTTCGGGCGCCCGGGCCGTGGGCGGCAACGGGGCGCCTCAGGCCGGGCGCCTCTCGGCTTGGGTGCCTGGTAACGTGGAGAGGATCCGACGGCCCGGTACGCAGGCCGGCCGGCTCGCCATGGTTGTAGCTGTTACGTCTGTGGCACTCCCCAAATGCGCCAGCGAAAGGACAGGGCGAGGTATGCCCAGAGGTAATTTGCACGATGAGAAGTCGCGCTCTAGGCGGTCGTCCCCCGAGCGCGCCCAGGGCGAGGGTGGGCCCCGACAACCCCGCCGCAACATCGACGAGGAAGTCGTATCGATGCGCGAACGAGGCAAGAGTTACGCCGCTGTGGCAAGCGCTCTCGGGCTAAAGCGGACCACGGATGCCCACGCCGCCTTCGTCCGGGTACTGCGCAGCCGCCCCGAAGCAGAACGAGCGGCTCTGGCCAGCAGAGAGTCACAGCGTCTCGACCAGCTCGAGCAACGCATCCGTACCCGCGACGCGGCGGGTGACGCGGCCAAGTTGGAGCGCCGATTGGTAGCTTTGGGGGCCTTGCGAGAGAGGCTGGCCTAACCGTTGCGGCTGGTAAGCGCGGGGAGCCGGTTTTAGGGCGTAGCTGTCCATTCCCCTGCGTGTTCGGGGCGGAGCTGGCGTGTAGCGGCGACCCCCCGGGCCCCACCTTCGGGGTCGTGTTCCCAGCGGACGGCTCTGTGAACGGCTACGCCCAGCGTCCTGGCCACGCCGGCCGCTGAGATGCGTACGTGAGCCGTGCCCTTACCTACCCGGAAGGGGCTACCTTTGAGAACTGCGACGACTACCCGCGCCCGTAATGGCGTCCGCCACGGCGACATCTCCTATGTGACCCTCCGCTTGCCTGACCCGGCCCGCGGCCAGGCTTTCTACGGAGCCGTACTGGGCTGGCGCTTCAGCCCGGGCAACAGCGAGCACGGCGTGCAGGTCGACGATATTGTCCCGATGATGGGCCTGTGGGCCGGCGCGGGCCCGCCCGGCGCCCAAGTGCGCGGAGCTGTGCTCGGCTACCGGGTCTCCGACATAGCTTCGGCGGTGGCCGCCGTCCGAGGGCACGGGGGCACCATGAGCGATCCCCATCGCGAGCCGTACGGCCTGGCCGCCGAGGGCCACGACGACCAGGGCATGCCGGTTTACCTCCACGAGTTGCCGCCCGTCGCGGGAGGTCTGACCTCCACGAGCGAAGAGCTCCACAACGGAGAAGTCCAAGGCGACGTGTCCTATCTAACCATGGTGGTCTCCGATCTTGAGGCCGCACGGGCCTTCTATGCCGGTGTCCTCGGGTGGACGGTCAATGTGGGCCGGCTGGGGGGGGCGCAGGTCAGCGGCGTGGCGCCACAGATCGGTATGACCACTAAGCCGGAGGCCGGAGCGGCGGCGCCTGGTGTGATCCTCTGCCACCGGGTCGACGACATCAGGGCAGCCGTCCAACGGGTACGTGACGCCGGCGGGGCCGCTCGGGAAGTTGCCAAACGGCCTTATGGCCTGGAGTCGTTGTGCGCCGACGACCAGGGCACCCCGTTTTACTTGCACCAACTCTAAGCTAAGGGCGGTTGGTCGAGGACGCGTTGGCTTGGGCGACGGCTTCGGCGTGGGCCCGAAGGGTGTCGCGGAGCTCGGGTGGACCGAGGACCTCGCATGGCGGGTAGAGGCCGGCCAGGTAGCCGACCATTCGGTACAAGCCCGTTGAGCCCAGCTCCACGATCGTGGAGTTGGCGTCCTCGCCCTCTTCGATGACGGCGAGCGTCCGGGGCACCACCCGTACGGCCTGCTCGACTGGCAGGGGGATCCGGATCCGGGCCCGGTACGGGTAGCTACGCACCGTCACGCCCTCGGTGACCATAGCGACCGGGTCCGGAGGGTCCTTGTGCTCGAAGTAGGTGCCGACGGGCTCGGGCGACTTGACGCGGTCGAGCCGGAACGTGCGCCAGTCCGCCCGGTCGATGTCCCGGGCCACCAAGTACCAGCGAGGTCCGCTTCGGACCAGGCGAAGGGGTTCGACCAAACGTTCGGAGGACCTGCCGCCCCGGTCGGTGTAGGCGAAACGGGCCCGTTCGTGCGTCGAGCAGGCGTTGGCAAGGACCAGCAGGTGGGCGGCCTCGACCCTTTCCGCTCTGGTGTCCGACCACAGCATCGACGCCGTGCTCTCGTGCAGGCTGCGTACTCTCCGGGCTAGGTGGGCCGGGAGGAGGTGGTCGAGCTTGGCCAACGTGGAGATGGCGGACTCCTCGAGGCCGGCGACGGTGCCGTCGACCGCAGAGCGCAAACCGATGGCGACGGCGACGGCTTCCTCATCGTTGAGCAGGAGCGGGGGGAGGCGGCCGCCCCGGCCCAGGCGGTAGCCGCCGTGGCGACCGGGCTCGGCCTCGACCGGGTAACCCAGCTCTCGCAGGCGATCGACATCACGGCGGACGGTCCGCTGGGTGATTTCCAGCCGTTCGGCTAGTTCGGCGCCGCCCCACGAAGCGCGGGCCTGCAGGAGGCCGAGGAGCTGGAGCATGCGTCCCGGGGTGTCGCCCATACCGTCCAGATTCTTTCATTATTAGGACTGTTTCTGTCCGCATAGGCCTTTACCGTCATTCCTATGACAGCAGATCAGCAACACAGCAAGCGGTGGGCCGCTCTGGCCGTCATCGCCCTCGTCCAGTTCATCATCGTGCTCGACATCACCGTCGTGAACGTTGCCCTTCCCCACATACAGACCAGCCTGGACTTCAGCCGGGCCGGCCTGGCCTGGGTGGTGGACGGGTACGTCCTCACGGCGGGCGGGCTTCTCCTCCTGGGCGGCCGGTTGGCCGATCTCCTGGGTCGCAGGCGAATGTTCCTCATCGGGGTGACCGTGTTCGCCATCGCCTCAGCCCTCAGCGGTGCGGCCGTCGACTCGGCCATGCTGGTGGCCAGCCGCTTCCTCCAAGGCATGGGTGAGGCCATCGCCACCCCGGCCGCCTTCGGCTTGGTGGCGCTGTTGTTCACCGATCCCAAGGAGCGGGCCACCGCCATCGGGATCAACGGCGGGGTTGCCGGCCTTGGCGGGACCCTAGGACCGGTGATCTCCGGACTGCTGATCTCAGTCGCCTCGTGGCGGTGGATCTTCTACGTCAACATCCCCGTAGCCGTGATCGCCATCCTGGCCGTGTCCCGACTGGTGGCCGAAAGCCGCGCCTCCAGTCGCCTGGCGTTCGGCCGGGCCGCGGCCGATCGAGGCCAGAGCACCGACCTGGCCGGGGCCGTGTTAGGCACGGCGGGCTTGGTTGCCATCGTCTACGGTTTCATCGCTGCCGCCAACCATCCGTGGGGCGCCGCCCAGGTGTGGGGTGCCTTGACCGTGGGGGCAGCGGCGGCCGTGGCGTTCGTGGTCCGGGAGCGGACGGCCTTGGTGCCACTGGTACCTGCCGGTTTTCTCCGCAACCGGACCCGAGTGACGTCGAACGTCGCCGCGGTCCTGTTCGCCAGCGTGTTCTTCACCGTGTTCTTCCTGCTAACCCTGTACTTCCAGCAGGTTGAGCACTACTCGGCCATCCGGACCGGCCTGGCCTACCTACCCTTCGGCG
>CAYZVQ010000053.1:12666-19803 GCA_964481925.1 uncultured Acidimicrobiaceae bacterium | reverse complement strand
GGTCCACGTCGTCGAGGTCCACGACCGCCTCGAGCAGGCCGAGGGTGTACGGATGAGCAGGGTGGTCGAGGACGTCGGCGGCACGGCCCGTCTCGACGAGCCGTCCGGCGTACATGACGGCGAGCCGGTCGCACACCTGGCGCACGACGGCAAGGTCGTGGCTGACGAACACGACGGCGACGCCGAGGCGGCGGCGCACGTCGTCCAGGAGCTCGAGGACCTGAGCTTGCACGGTGACGTCGAGCGCCGTGGTCGGCTCGTCGCACAGCAGCACCTTGGGCTCGGAGGCCAACGCCATGGCGATGAGCACGCGTTGGCGCATGCCTCCCGAGAGCTGGTGCGGGAAGGCGTGCGAGCGCCGTTCGGGGTCAGGCATCCCCACCAGGCGCAGCAGCTCGACAGCACGTCTCCGGCTGACCGCAGCTGATTCTCCGAGCACCCGCCGGGGCACCTCGGCCACCTGTGCGCCCACCGTGTGCACGGGGTCGAGACCGCTAAGGGGGTCCTGGAAGACCATCGCCAACCGGCCCCGCCGGGCACTACGGGCACGGGGGCCGGCGAAAGGAAGAGGCTCCCCCGCCAGTTCGACGACGCCGCGTTCGGCCCGTACGCCCGGGGGCAACAACCCCATCAGCGCCCTCAGCGTCAAGCTCTTGCCTGAACCGGACTCGCCGACCACGCCCAGGGACCCACCGGCGGGGACCTCAAAACCGACGTCCTGGACGGCCACGTGGCGCCGCGCCCCCCTGCCGACGCTCACGGTCAGGCCGGACACCTTGAGCACGGGCACATTGAGGACGGGCACATTGAGGACGGGCCCGTTCATTTGCGGCCCGTTCATTTGCGGCCCGTTCATTTGCGGCCCGTTCATTGGGGGCGCAGGACGTCCGCCAAGCCGTCCCCCAGCAGTGACAATCCCAGGCCGGTGATGAGCACGGCTATGCCCGGCAGCGTCGCCAGCGCCCAGTACGTGGTCAGGAACTCCTGGCCCTCACCGATCATGGCGCCCCAGTCCGGGGTCGGCGGCTGGACGCCGAGGCCCAGGTAGCCGAGCGTCACGACGGCGACTATTACGAGGACGACATCGTTGGTCAGGTAGACGACGGCCTGGGTGATGGTGTTGGGCAGGACGTGACGCCACAGGATGCGCCAGTCAGGAAGGCCCCCGGTCCGGGCCGCGGCTACGTAGTCTGACTCGCGCACCACGAGCGTCGTGGAGCGCACGGCCCGGGCATAGACGACCCAGTCGACGACGGCAAAGGCGACGTAAATACCGGTGGTGCCGGCGCCGACGACGAATATCAACCCGATGACGAGCACATAAAAGGGAAAGGCGATCAGCACGTCGACGGCCCGCATAACGACAGTGTCGAGCCAGCCGCCGCGATAGCCGGCCAGCGTCCCCATGGCCGTGCCGAAACAAAACGGGAAGATCACCGCCAGGATGCCCACCCGGAGGTCGGTCCGGCCCGCCCAGATCAGGCGCGAGAGCTCGTCGCGCCCGAGCTCGTCGGTGCCGAGGAGGTGTTTGGACGAAACACCGCTCAGGATGTTGTAGAGGTCCTGATGGTCGGGCGCGTACGGGCTTATGAGCGGGGCGAGCACCGCCACCAGCACCAGGCCCAGAGTGATGGCGGCCCCGATAATCAGCGTGGGGCTGTGGCGCGCCCGGTAGGCCAGGACCGAGCGCGGACGCTTGCGGGCGACGACGGGCGCCCCGTCGGGCCCCGGGCCCTCGGGCGCTGGGCCAGGGCCGTACCGGCCGACAAGGGTTGTCATCGCAACCTGATCCTCGGGTCGAGGCGGGCGGCGAGGAGGTCGGTGGCCAGGTTGATGATCACGACGCCCGCCCCGAGCACCAGCGTGGTGGCCTGGACGACAGGGAAGTCCCGGTTCAATATCGAGCTCAACAGCAATGACCCGAGGCCGTTGAGGTTGAAGACCTGTTCAACGATGACCGTACTGCCGATCAGATAGGCGATGTTGAGGCCGAGCAAGGTGACCGTCGGCACCAGGGCGTTGCGAGCCACGTGGCCGAACAGGACCCGGAGCTCCCCCAGGCCTTTGGCCCGGGCCACGGCTATGAACTCGGCGTCCATGACCTCGAGCATCCCCACCCTGAGACTGCGCACCAGGATCGGCGCCATGGCGAACGAGGCCGTCAGCCCGGGCAGTACAAGAGACTCGAGGTGGCCGCCAAAGCCGCTGCCCTCGCCACCGACCGGGAGCAGGTGGAGGCGGACGGCGAAGACCTCGATGAGCACGATGCCGAACCAAAAGGCGGGAAGTGCCAGGCCGACGACCGAAAGGGTGCGGACCGCGTGGTCGGCCACCCCGTTCTGGCGCGACGCGGCCAGAGCCGAAAGGGGGACGGTGAAGATAATGGCAAAAACGGTGGCCACCGCCACCAGTGCTGCAGTCTGGCCGATGCGGCCACCGATGAGCGACGCCGCCGACACGTTGTAGATGTAGGACTTGCCCAGGTTGCCCTGCACCAGCTGGGACAGGAAATGACCGAGCTGCACCGGCAACGAGCTGTTGAGGCCCCATTGCCGGCGAAGCGCGGCGACTGCGGACGCAGTGGCGTGAAGCCCGAGCACGGCTCGGGCCGGGTCACCGGGTTCCAGGTGCATAAGCAGGAACGTGGCGAGCGTGACCCCGAAGACCACCAGCACCGCAGCCGCCACGCGCCGGGCGGCGTAACGCAGCATTAGATCAGGTTAGCCACACATCCTCGAGGCGGTAGGCGCCACCGGGGTTGACCTCGAACCCGTTGACGTGGTCGGACACGGCGTAGATGTAGGGCGGGTAGTCGAGGGCCACGAACGGCGCGTCTTCGGCCACAATCGCTTGGATCTGCGCATAAAGAGCGGCCCGTTTGGTGCTGTCGTACTCGGCCTCAGCCTCGTGCACCAGCGTGATGGCCTTAGGGTTGTCGTAGTCGGACCAGTAGGACTCGGACCCACCGTTCTTCACGTCCACCTCGAAAGAAGCCATCTCGTCCGGGTCGCTGATGTCGTTGATGGCGTAGTCGATGAACATGTCGTAGTCGTACTTCTGGAACGTCGACTCGAAGGCGGAGTGGTCGAGCGGGGTGATATCGACGTTTATATTTATCGACTGCAGCTGTGCCTTGATGATCTGGGCGAAGGTCACCCATTTCTGGACACCCCCGTCGATGAGCAGCTTGGTCGAAAAACCATTGGGGAACTTTGATTGTGCCAGCTCGGCCTTGGCCTGAGAGAGGCTGTAGTCGAGGACGGGTGTGCTGGCCGAGTAGTACTCCAGGCTCGGAGGGAAGAACGAGCCTCCGGGCTTGGCCGTGCCGAAGCTCGCCGCGTGCACGAGAGCGGGACGGTCGATGGCATAGGTGATCGCCCGGCGCACATGACGGTCGGCAAACTGCGGCAATCTCTCGTTCATTACCAACAAGTCGACCTGCCAGGCGGGGAACAGGTCCACGCTGATGCCGCTGCTCGCTTTGAGCGAGGAGACGTTGGCCGGTGGCACGGTGTCGATAATGTCGACCTGGCCACCCTGGA
Organism: uncultured Acidimicrobiaceae bacterium; assembly: GCA_964481925.1. Classification (GTDB taxonomy): domain Bacteria; phylum Actinomycetota; class Acidimicrobiia; order Acidimicrobiales; family Palsa-688; genus Fen-671. Next base: position 16,261 of record CAYZVQ010000053.1, on the reverse strand, counting down.
TTTGCAGCACCCGCTGGTTGTCGTTGTCGACGTAAAGGAACTCGACGGCGTCCAGGTAGGGCTTGCCGGCTTGCCAGTAGTTAGGGTTGGCCTTCAAAGTTAGCGAGTTGGCGTCCGGCGTGAACCCGTCCAGGGTGAACGGCCCGGTACCGATCGGCGAAGTGAGGAAGTCCTTCTCGCTCTGCCCGGCGAAATCGGCCGGCAGCACGGCGTTGGCGAACACCGAGAGGTCAGAAAGGAACGGCGCCCAAGGCTGCGACAACTGGAACACGACGCTGTCGGTGCTCTTGGCGGCGATGTCGGTGATGGCATAGTCGAGAAAAGAGAGCGGGCCGGCCGCGTCTTTGCGCGTCCGGTTTATGGAGAACACGACGTCCTCGGCGACCAGCGGCTTACCGTTGGAGAACTTCACGCCCGGCCGCAGCGAGAACGTGAACGTCCGGTGGTCCGTGCTCACCTCGTAGCCTGTGGCCAGCCACGGGACCAGCTGACCGGCAGGGTTGGTCACGTAAAGTGGCTCAAGGATCTTGTCGAGGGTGTAAATGTCACCGGCGATGATGGTGTTGGCCGGGTCCAGTGTCGTGGGGCCGATACTGCGGGCGAAGCGCAGGGTGCCCCCCCGCTGGACGGCATTGGAGGAACGGGCGGCGGCGCTCACACGGCCGCGGGCACTGGCAGAGGCGCTGCTCGCTGCCAGCGGGCCCAACAGGACCACGGCAGAGCCGGCAACGCCGTACTTCAACAGGTCACGACGAGTCACCAAACGTTGGCCTGGGGTTGGCAATACTGCTCCCTTCATAATCGGGGCCTGGGCCACAGCTATCGTTGGGGCGGCCCACACCACGCGGTGCCGGCCGACCATAGCTGCGCTCGCGGCCAGTGATGTTCATTTATAGCGCGTGCAATCATTTATACTACGTCCATAGACATGGTGGGACCACGTTGAGGAGTTCCGTAACGACGGGGGCAGCGCGCTGACGCCGGCCCGGTGGCCATAGCCCTGGGGCAGAACCCCCTGGCCGACCTGGTGGGCGCCAACATCGCCGTACCCCTGGTGCAGGGAGGGCAGGCCCGCTACGTCAACCTTGACTACGCGGCCAGCACGCCGAGCCTCGTGCAGGTGGCGGCACGCGTCGCCGAGGTACTGCCCTGGTACGCCAGCGTCCACCGCGGGCCCGGTTACCTCTCCCTGGTCAGCACCTCGCTGTACGAGTCGGCCGGGGCCACGCTGCAGCGGTTCGTGGGCGCCCGGCGCGATGACGTCGTCATCTTCACCCGGAACATCCCTTGCTGGCCCGGGTCAACGACGGCCGCGGCGCCCTGCGCGCCAGTTTTGGTCTCGGCTCCACGACCGACGACATCGACCGGCTGGTGCAAGCCCTCACGGGCTACCTGCACCATGGGCCCGGTCACCCCTATACGCGCCGCGACAGGTGGTCCGCTCCTGAGGGCGACAGCCGCCCCCGCCCTTTCCCCGAGGTGGACCTGGCCGACCCCGGCCTCTCCGCCCCGTCCCCACTGCCCGGGTAACCACAGCGGCTCTGGTCAGGTGGGAGAGGTGCCCCTCGTCTGCCCCGGGGCAGGACGGCGCCTGCGGCCGCTCACGTCAGTGTTGCGTACAGCGACCAGCGCCACCAGCCCCATCACGACGATCAGCAGGGAGGGGGCAATGAACACGACGGGGCCGGCCACGGCGTAGGCAACGACGAAGATGGCGATGACAAGCGCACCGAGGGCGAGTACGGCCGGCCCGAAGTGCCGCGCCAAAAAAGAGGGCTCCGGCCGCATGGGGGCACCCCCCGGTCGGGCGGGGGAAAGTGCCCAACCGGCCATGGCCTGCGTCCCCACCCAGGCCCGGTCGTCGTATGCCGCCAGCGGGCCCGCACCGGTCGCCATCAGTGACCTGTCGTAGTCGGCGCGCCGCCGGGGGTCGGACAGGGTGTCGTAGGCGTCTTTCACACGACGGAACAATGCATTGGACCCACCCCTCTCAGGATGGACTTTTGCCCCGAGACGGTTGAACGCAGCGCGGATCTCTTCCGCGCTGGCGTTAGGCGCAACGTTTAGCACCTCATAGAGGGTGTCGCTCGACACAACGCCATTTTGTCACCAATAGGTCGCGAGTTGTGTTATTTGCACTTAAGGGGCCTGGTAGAAGTTCCTCACCCAGCGGTGGTGGTGAAGGACTTCGAGTTGCGCGGGGGATAAGGCGCCGAGTTCTGCGCTACGGACATTGGCGTCCACGTTGCGCACAGAACGCATCCCTTGGGATAATCGTCGAGACCGCGGGGTGCGACAGGCAATAGCGCAGGGCTATTGCCGGGAGCCGCTCGAGGGGCACGCCGAGGTCCTTGGTGACCGCCTGGACGCGGTCCCAGACCTGCTCCTTGCGGTCTCCGCCGAAGTACCGGTCGCGCTGCACCGTGCCCACGGCTCCGGAGTTGACCAGGCCCATGGCATTACCCGGTTGATGATCGTTGACGGAAAGCTCGGGCATCTGCAGGCCGGTCCTGCCCAAAGTGCGCTAGTTCATCGTCAAGCCCCTTTCCGGGTCAGCGGACCTCCGTTATGGAAATCGAGCGGACGAGGTGCCTTTGAGACACTATGAACAGCAGGACCAGAAGCACAAGAGTGCGGGCGTCCTTTTGCTGGTAGCGTGCTTGCCGCACAGGCTCGCGCCTGATCGAGGGAGGCTGTAAAAATGACGCAGGTAGTCTTAACCGGGGGTAGTGGCAAGCTCGGCCGACCAGTTTTGACCGACCTTCTCGATCACGGCTACTCGGTGACCAATGTCGACTTTGTCCGGCCCAAGGACGACCCGTGCCCGTTCGTCCGGGCCGACCTCACCGACATGGGCCAGGCCATCGAGGTCTTGCACCAGGTGGACGACCGTCACCGCGGCGTCGACGCCGTGGTCCACCTGGCGGCGGTGCCGGCGCCCGGGCTTGCCCCCGGTTCGGAGCTGTTCCGCAACAACACGGTCAGCACCTACAACATCTTCGCCGCCGCCCGCCATCTCGGCATCCGCAACGTCATCTCCGCCTCCAGCGAGACCGTCCTGGGACTGCCGTTCACCGTGCCCCCGCCGTACGTGCCCGTCGACGAGGAGTACCCGCCGCGGCCACAATCGGCATATGCCTTGTCCAAAACCGTCGGCGAGGAAATGGCCCGGCACTTCTGCCGCTGGGAGCCCGAGATGAAGATACTAAGCCTGCGGTTCTCCAACGTCATGCTCGTCGAGGATTACGCCGCCTTCCCGGGCTTCGACAACGACCCCGCACTGCGGAAATGGAACCTGTGGTCTTACATAGACGCCAGGGACGCCGCCCAGGCGGTCCGCAAAGGGCTCGAGGCCCCGATCAAGGGAGCCGAGGTCTTCATAATCGCCAACGCGGACACCGTGATGAGCAGGCCCATCACCGAGCTGGTGGCCCAGTTCTTCCCGGACGTCCCCTGGCGCCACGAGGTCGGGCCCCACCAGTCGATGTTCTCGATCGAAAAGGCCCGTCGCTTGCTCGGCTACGAGCCCCAGCACAGCTGGCGTCCCGAGGTGCCGGGCACGCCGAGCTGACTATCCCGCTTGCCTGGTCAAGTA
>CAYZVQ010000053.1:0-12566 GCA_964481925.1 uncultured Acidimicrobiaceae bacterium | reverse complement strand
GCGTCCCGAGGTGCCGGGCACGCCGAGCTGACTATCCCGCTTGCCTGGTCAAGTAAAACAGGGCGGCCTCGTCCGGGTTTAGCAAAGGCGCCACTACCCCGGCGCTCATGAGCAGCGAGCCGGGGACGACGACTTCTTCGTTGCCGCGCCGGGAACGCCCCTCCCCAGGCCCTCGAGGAAGTTCGCCGGGCAGATGAAGGCGCTTGACCAGGTACCGGGCGCCGGGCTCGAGGCCGTCAAGGCGAAGCGGCGGGGCCTCCGACACCGGGATGGTCTGGCTCCTCACCAGAGCGAAAATTGCCTCCGACCGGTCTTGGGCCACGACGCCGAAGGCGGACGTGCCCGGGTCGCTCGGGCGCTCGAGGCGGACCAGCGCACCGCGGTGCAGCAGCGGTCGGAGGGACTTGGCCAGGGAGACCCACTCAGCCAGGGCCGCTCGCTCCTGCGGTGTGGTAGTAGTTATGTCCCATTCGATGCCAGGGTGGCCGAACAGCGCCACGGCCAGGCGCAGCGCCAGGTCGTGTTGGCGGCCTGTTGTCCGTGAGCGGCCCGAGGCTACGTGGGTGCCTATGAGCTCGAGGGGCAACAACGTGGATATGCCCGAAACGATGCGCACCCGCTCGATCGGGTCGATGCAGTCGCTCGGCCACACCCGGTCGGTACGCTCGAGCACCCCGAGGTCGACGCGGGCTCCCCCAGACGAGCACGACTCGATCTCCAGTGCCGGGTGCCGGCGACGGAGCTCGTCCATGAGCCGGTAGGCGGCCAGAGTTTGGTCCCGCACCGCCGGCAGGCCGCGCCTCGGCCCGGCCCGGTGGACGGGGTCGGCCAGATCCCGGTTGTGGTCCCACTTGATGAAATCGATGCCGTACTCGCCCACCAGCCCGTCCATTTTCTCTAGGAGGTAGGCGAAGGCGTCCGGGTGAGCGACGTCCAGGACGTGCTGGTTGCGCCATGAGGGGGGCGTCCTGCCTTCGGTCCCCAGTACCCAGCCCGGATGAGCCCGGGCCACGTCAGAGTCCGGGTTGACCATCTCCGGCTCGAACCACAGCCCGAAGTCCATGCCCAATGACCGGACGTGGTCGACGATGAGCCCCAGGCCGTGCGGCCACACGTCCTTGGCCACGACCCAGTCCCCCAGACCGGCGGTGTCGTCGCGACGGGCGCCGAACCAACCGTCATCTATCACGAACCGCTCCACACCTATCTCCGCGGCGACTTCGGCCAGGTCCGCCAACCGTTCAAAGGACATGTCGAAAGTGACGGCTTCCCAGGTGTTGAGCACGATAGGTCGCGGCCGGGCCGGGTGCCCGGGCCGCCGCCGCAGCATGGAGTGCAACCGGGCCGAGGCCCCGTCCACCCCGTCGGCGGAGTAGACCGCATAAACCCACGGGGTCGTCATCGACTCGCCGGGGCCGAGGCTGACCTCGCCGGCGGCCAGGATCTCGCCCGCCCCCAACAAGGTGGCCCCGGAATTGAGCCGCTGCACCAGGTAGCGCTGGTCCCCGGACCAGCCGAGGTGGATGCCCCAAACTTCCCCGGTGCGCGGCCCGAACCCCTTGCGGCCGGCGAACAGCACCAGGGGCGTGTCGGGGCCGGTGCGGCCGCGCCGTTGCTCGCGCAGCCAGATGCCCTGGTTGAGATCATGGCGCTGCAGCTGCGCCTCGTCGCACCAGCGCCCGGCGAAGTCGGCCACCTCGACGGTGTCCTCGGGGACGGGTAACAGCGTCAGCAGGTCCTGGACGGTGTACGGGGCCGCCCCGGCGGACGCCGTACTGGTGAGCACCTGGCGGTGCCTCACCACCCCGTCAGGAGTGAGCTCTAACCGGCCCTCCAGGACGAGCTCGGCCCGGGCGTCCACTCCCCGGTAGGAGAGGTGGTCGCCGCCGTCGCGTTCGTCCGTAGTGACGCTCTCCAGTACGAACAGCGGCTGGCTGGCGTGGCCATCACGACTGCCGGTGAGGCCGGGCCAGCCCGACCAGCCGTTGGCGCGGGTGGGCGAAAGAGTGAACGGCACCCCCCTGTCTGCCGGTCGCGGACCGTGCATCTGCTCCGCGGCGGGCGGCAGCGCGTCCACCTCGGCGCCCGACAGTGCACCGAGGTCCTGGCCCCAGTGCAGCACCCGGGGCAGGTGCGGGCCGCTGACATCGAGCACCACCATCACGCCGTCTCGCTGCCAGGACAACCAACAGGGGCTGGTGCTCGCCGTTTGAGGCGCGGTCGGGGTGTGCTCAGTCGGCGTCATGGGCCCATCCAACCACAAGCCCCAAGATGATGGCCAAGCTCGGTTCAGGCACCTTCCTCCCAGCGCGGCGACGTGGTCTTGGGGGGGAAGAGCGATGCGTCGCAGACAACCACATGGGGCTCATAGCTGGCCAGGGCGCGGCCCAGAGCTTGTTCCAGCGGGAGGCCAACGCCGGTGACGTGAGTTGCCGGGATCCCAAAGGCGGTGGCCAGTTGGACGAAGTCCGGCCCCGCTAGGTCGGCACCGGGCTGCGGCTCGCCCGTGTGGCGGGGGTCGAAGCGCAGCATGCCGTACCCGCCGTCGTTGACGAGGAGCACCGTCACGGGCAAGCGCTCCTGGGCGATAGTCGCCAGTTCCCCTACCGCGAACATGAACCCGCCGTCCCCGCACACCGCCAGCACCGGCCCGTCGCTGCCGAACGCGGCGCCCACGGAAGCAGGTAAGGCATAACCCAACGTGCCCCAACCAACCGGGTACTGGACGGTTCGGCCCTGGTGCGGCTGGTAGTAGTTCCCGAGCCAGTAACCGGGGACCGTCATATCGTTGACCACCACGGCGGTGCCGGCCACAGTGCGCTCGACGCACTCGACGAAGGTACAGGCATCCCTGGTGCGGGGATCGGACCCCAACCTGGACCACACGGCCGCCTTGACGTCCCCGACACCGGCGATGAGCCCCACCTGGCGCTTGTCCGTCGCCTTCAGCAGAAACTCCAGCGCCCTCTTGGCGTCCCCGAGCACGGGCACCACGCCGTCGTAGCCGAAGCTCGTCCGCTCCATGTCGACGTTGATGTCAACGATGGTGGGCGGCAGCGTCAGCCGGGCGTCCTTGGTCATCATGCCGTCGAAGTCCGTCCCGAAGGCAATGAGAAGATCGGCGCGGCCAAGAAGCTCCTCGATCTCAGGCTCGTGAGGCGGGAGGCATACGTTGCAGGGGTCAGTGGGGCTGAGCAGGCCCCGGGAACTGAAAGTCGTAAACACAGGCGCCTGCAAATGAAAAGCCAGGGAGGCCAGGTCACCGGCCGCCTCGGCGTCGACCACCCCGCCTCCGGCCCAGATGGCGACCGACCCGGCGGAGTTGACCAAACCCGCCGCCGCCGCCAGTGCGGCCTCGTCCACGGCACGGGGGACCGGTGGGGCCAGGACCGGGGCCGAGACGGCCGCTGCTCTCAGCACGTCCGCCGGGATGTCCATGTAGACCGGTCCCCGGGGCGGGTGTAGGGCCGTGGAGATGGCCGTACCGATGTCCTGAGCGACTTCCTGGGCCGACCTGGGTGTAAACACCGCCTTGGCCAAAGACCTGAACATGGCGGCCTGGTCCTTTGACTGGTGCAGTGTGCGGCGCAGGCCGGCGGCCGTCACCCGAAGAGGCACCTCGCTCGCCACCAGGACCAGCGCTGAACCGGACATGGACGCCTCGCCGAAGGCGGCCAGCGTGTTCGCGGCACCAGGCCCCGTCGTGACGACGGCAGCGCCGAGACGACCGGTGGACCGTGCCCAACCGTCCGCCGCATAAACGGCGGTCTGTTCGTGGCGGACATTCACCAGCCGGGGTATGGCCAAGCCCGGCGATGGGCGCCAAAAAGCCAGGTTGTGGGCCCCGGGCAGACCGAACACAATTTGCGATCCCGCCTTGCCAAGCGCATGCAGGACCATTTGCGCGACCGACGGGCTCTGAGCCACCTGCTGCCCTCCCCTACCGGCCCTCAGCGGCTCAGTGCCGCAACAAACCGGCTTCATGTATAGACATACGGACATGACTATGCCACATACGGCGCAGGCCCGGCAACCATTCGACCGCCCGACCGCCCGACCCTCCTGCCCCTCGCTTGGGAGCGCAGTCTGGGGCCGCGTCCCCACCTGGGCCACTCGAGATTCCCCGGGCGGACGAGGACCAGAATGTTCGCCATGGACCTGGACGCGGTGACCGGCGAGCTCTACGGGGTGCCGCCGAGCGATTTTGTGACCGAGCGCGACGAGCGGGCGGCGCAGGCGCGACGCGCCGGTGAACGGGAACTGGCCGACGCCATCAAAAGGCTACGCCGGCCGAGCGCCGGCGCCTGGCTGGCCAACCTCCTCGTCCGCGAGCGTCACGAGCAAGTATCCAAGCTGCTCGCCGTGGGCGCGGAGCTGCGCCAGGCCCAGGCCCGCCTGGCCAACGAAGACCTGCGGAGGTTGTCGAAGGAGCGCCGCCGTGTCGTCGCCTCCCTGGCGGGCGACGCGCTCGAGCTCGCCCGTGACCGAGGCCAAACCGTCAGCAGTGCCGCCGCCCGGGAGCTGGAGGCCACCCTGGAGGCAGCCATGCTGGACGCCGGCGCGGCCGGCGAACTGCAAGCCGGCCGTCTGAGCGTCGCCCTCGGCTACACCGGGCTCGGTTGGCCGGGCCCCGACGGCCCCTTCCCCCCAGAGGCCGGCGACACGCCGGTCGGCTCAACTCGTCCTGATAGCAGCCGGCCCGCTGGGCACGCCAACGCCGGGAAGGCGGAGCATGAACGCCTCCTCGCCGCCCGAGCTGCGTTGACGGCGGCGGAGGCCGCCGTAGCCCAGGCCGGGCAGGACCTGGAGGAGCACCGGGGCCGGGCGCACGAAGCGCGCCGGGAGCGGGACCGCCAGCACCAACAAGTCGCCGACTTGGAAGAGCGGACGGCCGCAGCCCGAGCCAGCGAGCAACGGGCCGAAAGCCAGTTACGCCAAGCAGAAAAACAGCTCGCTGAGGCCGAGCGCCGAGCCCGGTCCGCTCAGGACAAGCTTGACAAAGCCAGAGCCGGTCTCGACCTCGAGGGGACGGCGAAGTAGCGCCGGTCCCGCTCCCCTCCCGCCCCAGTCAGCGCCGGGGCGAAGTGAGAGTCTTGAAGAAGGCGGTGCCCCCGTTGAGGGTCGCCCGTCCCAGGCGGCGTCCCACCTCGCTACCCAGAGCGGCGCCCACAACTGCACCTACCACGGGCCCCACGAAAGGGATGGGGACCAAGGACCGCACGAGCACGGCCCCGGAGATGCCCCCCGCGACCGACCCGGCCGTCGCAGCTGTCTTTTCTGCATGCTCGTCATAGCTCTCTTCCACTGTTCGGCTCCTTGCTCGGTGGGACAGCGGTCACGCTAATGGCGGCAACCCGACAGGTCACTCAGGGTTAACCCCGGTTGTTCCCTACCGGCACCGGGCGCCGGCTGCGGGCCAGTCACGTTGTTGGCCTTAGTAATTAACTTGCCATTGGCTCGCCGGTACGTGCAGCCCAGGACAACGCCCTCGGCGCCGGCATGTACCAGTCGGGCGATGACGTCGCGGTACACCTGCCGTGAGATCTCCGTAACGTTGCCAAGGCAGAGCTCGTCGTAGATAATGCGGTGGACTTCGGCGCGGTCGTCAGGCGGCGGCACCAGCACCCGGAGCCCGTGCCCGGCGAGCCGGTCGCGATAGAAGTCCTGTTCCATCGTGAACGCCGTGCCCAATAGTCCCACCGTGGTCAGCCCGGCCCGTCGCACGGCCGTGGCTGTGGCGTCGGCCAGGTGCACCAAAGGGATCGATACCGCCGCCTCGACCTGGTCGGCGACCTTGTGCATCGTGTTGGTGCACAGGACCAGCAGGTCGGCACCGGCGGCCTCCAGCTGCCGGGCCAGCCCGGCGAGCAGCTCCCCCGCCGCGTCCCACTCCCGGTCACCTGGAGTTGCTCGATCTCGGCGAAGTCGACCGAGGCCAGGACCAGGCGCGGCCGAGTGCAGGCCGCCGAGCTGTTCCCGGACGAGCTCGTTCGCCAAGCGGTAGTACTCAGCGCTGGACTCCCAGCTCATCGCGCCGAGCATGCCGATGACGCGTGGCCTGCCGACGGTGCCAGCACCGGTGCCCGTTGTCAACGCCGGAGCCGCTCGACAGTCCTCAGCTTGTTGGTCACGTCGAGGGCCGCCACCTTGTACGCCTCGGCCAGGGTCGGGTAATTGAAGACGGCGTTCACCAAGTAGTCCACTGTCCCGGCGCACCCCATGACCGCCTGGCCGATGTGCACGATCTCGGTCGCGCCCGTGCCGAAGAGGTGCACGCCGAGGAGCTTGCGGTCCACCGGCGAGACGAGGAGCTTGAGCATCCCGGTGGAATCGCCACAGATCTGGCCCCGAGCCAGTTCGCGGTAACGGGAGATCCCGACCTCGTAGGGGACCGATTGGGCGGTCAGTTCCGCCTCCGTCCGGCCTACGTAGCTGATCTCGGGGATGGTATATATGCCGATGGGCATGGTCCCCGTTATTGCTGTGGTCGGCTCGTCAAAAGCGTGGTACGCGGCCAGCCGTCCCTGCTCCATGGAGGTGGACGCGAGCGCGGGGAAACCGATCACGTCGCCCACGGCGTATATGTGGCCGAGGTTGGTGCGATAGTGCTCGTCTACAGGTATGCGCCCTCGTTTGTCGGGCGTGATCCCGATAGTTTCGAGGTCGAGGCTGTCGGTGGCGCCCTGGCGGCCCGCCGAGTACATGACGACGTCGGCCGCCACTGCCTTGCCGCTGCCAAGAAGGGCCACCGAGCCGCCGTCGTGCACCTCCACCGCCTCGACAACCTCGCGGAACCGGAACGTGACCGCCAGGTCCCGGAGGTGGAACTGCAATGCCTCAACGACCTCCTCGTCACAAAAGTCGAGCATCCGGTCGCGCTGCTCGATGACCGTGACCTTGCTGCCGAGCGCGGCAAAGATCGACGCGTACTCGATACCAATGACACCGGCCCCGACTACCACCAACGAGCGAGGTACCTCGCCCAGGCCGAGGATGCCGTCAGAGTCGAAAACGTGCACGTCGTCAAAGGCCACGCTCGGCGGTCGAGCCGGACGCGTGCCGGACGCGATGATGACCTTCTCCGCGCTCAGCCGCCGCTCCCCCGCACCCGTGCGGACGGCCACCGTGTGCTCGTCGATGAACTGGGCCGTGCCCTGGTGCAGTGCCACCCGGTTGCGAGCCAACTGGTCGCGGACCACTTCGATCTCGCGGGCCACAACGTGGTCGGTGCGCCGCGTCAGGTCGTTCATCGTGATGTCCTCTTTGACCCGGTAACTTTGGCCGTAGAGGTCGCGCTGGGAAAGCCCGGTCAGGTACAGGACGGCTTCCCGCAGAGACTTCGAGGGGATGGTCCCGGTGTTGACGCACACACCTCCGACCACATCGCGCTTTTCGACCACGGCCGCCCGCCGGCCGAGCTTGGCGGCGGCGATCGCCGCCCGCTGTCCCCCGGGGCCGCACCCGATCACCAAGAGGTCATAGTCGGCCACGGACGTCCCTCCCTGGAGCGCTTATCTCGCTGAAGCGGACGGTTGGCCCAGGAACTGCTCCAGCACCTCGACCACGAACGCATGGTCCACCTCCTGGGGCAAGCCGGACACGGTCACGGTGCCTACGACCCCGGTACCGGCGCCACCCACCCGCAACGGGAACGAGCCGCCGTGGGCCGCGTAGGCGTCCTCGGGGAGCTTCGAAGACCCCTCGAAGGTCGTTCCCCGGGCCCGGAAACGGGTACCGACGAGGTACGAACTGTGCCCGTAGCGCTCCACGACCCGGCGTTTGCGCTCGACCCACCCATCGTTGTCGGCGCTGGAGCCGGGCAAGGCGGCGTGGAAGAGCTGTTGGGCCCCATAGCGAATGTCGACGACTATGGGAAGCTCCCTTTGGCGGGCCGTGTCGACGAACAGCGACCCGAGGCGCCAGGCGTCTTCATAGCCGAAGCTGTCGAACACGAGGCGGCGTTCCTGTGCCTCCAGGACGTGGGCGAGCTCCGCGGGGTCGTCGTGGTCGGTCATAACAGCTAAACCTATCGCCGACGCGGGGCGCTGGTCAGCCTCGCAGCGCGCTCAGCACGGCGATGCAGTGATCGGCTTTGTCCACCGGCACCAGGAGGTGGTCGTGGTGGAAGCCGGCCGGCACATTGCAGGGGATGCCCTCTGCCCACCCAGCGGTACGGGCTCCTCGCGGGCCGCGAGCCGGTACGGGGAACAAACCGGGGGCCGCCGACGTTAGTTGACGTATCATCTAGTTTCGTTATGGAGGTACAGCTCACCGTGCTCAAGGCCGCACAAACCTCGGTGCCGATCCACCCGCTCCTCGCTCAACGCTGGAGCCCGCGTGGCTTTGACGCCGAACATCAACTCGACGACCAGACTGTCCTGGTCCTGCTGGAGGCGGCCCGCTGGGCGCCGTCGGCTGCCAATTCCCAGCCCTGGCGGTTCCTGGTGGCCCGCCGCAACGAACCTGCCTTCGCGCAGCTGCTCGCCGTCCTGTCCCCCGGCAACCAACCTTGGGCGGAGCGAGCCAGCGCTCTTGTGCTCGTCGCCGCCGAGGTCGTCGACGAGGAGGGCAAGACCCGGCCGTGGGCGCATTACGACACCGGCCAGGCGGTGGCCGCCCTGAGCCTACAGGCGGAGGCCATCGGGCTCAGTGCCCACCAGATGGGAGGCTTCGACGCAGCGGCCGCTGCTCGTCAGTTCGGCCTTGACGCCGCCTTGAGCCCCGTCGTGGTCGTAGCGCTCGGCCGTCGCGACGAGGCCAACCCCCTACCGGAGCCTTATGCCGCACGGGAGACGGCCTCCCGGGCTCGCTCGCCCCTGTCCAGCCTGCTCCTGGCGCCGGCCTCGGGCCAGACTGACCAGGCCGCCTGAACCTGTAGCCAGGCCGACCAGGTGGCCTGGGCCCCGGCGAAGGCTGACGAGGCCGCCTGCCCCCAGTTAGCTGCCCCCCAGTTAGCCTGCCCGGGGAGGAGCTGAGCAGTTTGTCAACGCGCATAAGCCCGCCGGCAGGCGTGGACCGCAGGGCACGTATGAACCCGAAGGTGGCAGTCAGCGTCGTCTTCGTGGCCGCCATGTTCATGAGCATCATGGACGTGACGATCGTCAATGTCGCCCTGCCCACCATCGGGCGGGACTTCCGCGTCACGCCGACCGCGGTGGGCACCATTTCCATCGCCTTCCTCGTCAGCCTGGCCGTGTTCATCCCGGCGTCGGGGTGGCTGGGCGACCGCTTCGGCGCCAAGAGGATCCTGCTGGGCGCGATCGCCGTTTTCACCTCCGCCTCGGCGCTGTGCGGGACGGCGACGAGCCTTTCCGAGCTGGTGACCTACCGAGTGCTGCAAGGCGTGGGCGGAGGCATGTTGGCCCCCGTCGGGCTGGCCATGCTGTACCGGGTGTTCCCGCCCCGAGAACGCGTCCGCGCCTCTGCCATCCTGACCGTGCCCACCACGCTCGCCCCCGCCCTCGGCCCGGTGGTGGGCGGCATCCTCGTCACCGACCTGTCCTGGCGTTGGGTCTTCTACGTAAACGTGCCGATCGGTGTGGCCGCCATCGCCTTCGGGGCCGTGTTCCTCCAGCACCAGCCCCAGCTGAAGCCGGGGCGGTTCGACCTGCCCGGGTTCGCGCTCTCCGGCAGCGGTTTGGGCTGCCTCATGTACGGCGTGTCCGAAGGCCCGGACCTCGGGTGGGGCTCGCCCGCGGTCGTGACCACGATCGTCGCCGGCACGGTGCTGATCGGGGCCATGGTGACCGTCGAGCTGCGCGCCCGCGAGCCCATCATCGCCTTGCGCTTGCTGGGCAACCGGCTCTTCCGTTCCGGCAATGTGGTCATGGCCCTGGTGTCGGTCTCGTTCTTCGGCACCCTGTTCGCCATCTCGCTGTACTACCAGGACGGACGGGGGCTGAGCGCCCTGGGGTCGGGCCTGAGCACCTTCCCCGAGGCGGTCGGGGTCATGGCCGGGGCGCAGCTGGCGAGCCGCATCCTCTACCCCCGTCTGGGCCCCCGGCGCCACATCACCATCGGCCTGGTCACAGTGTCCGTCGTCATCGCCTTGATCTCGACCCTGGGCGCCTCGGCCAGCCTTTGGTGGGCCCGGCTGCTGATGTTCGCGCTCGGGCTCGGCATGGGCCAGGTGTTCGTCCCCACCCAGGCGGCATCGTTCGCCACCATCTCAGGCGAAGCGACCGGGCGGGCCTCGACCCTGTTCAACGCCGTCCGCCAGCTGGGGGGCGCCGTGGGCGTGGCCCTGCTCACCACCGCCATCGTCATTATCGGGCCCACCCACGTGGTCGGCGGCCATGTCGTCGCCCACTTCCTCGCCTATCGGGTGGCCTTCCTCGTCGCCGCCGCCTTCAGCCTGTGCGCCACCGTCGGTTCGCTTGCCATCCGGGACTCCGAGGCGGCCCAGACGATGGTGAGGCGCGGCGCGGCGCCCGTGGCGACGGGCGAGTAGACGGGAAGCGAGCATGGTCGCGCTTTAGGCTCTCCTCAGTGGTGCCGTTCCCGAGGAGGTGCGATGCGGGCAGACGATGACCGTCTTTCACGATCCGCGATCGTCACCGGCGCGGCCGGCGGTATCGGCCGGGCCATCGCCGTACGCCTGGCCCGCGACGGCTTGGCCCTGACGGTCGTGGACCTGCCCAGGGCCGCACATCAACTGGGGGACCTCGTCGCCCAGCTGACCGCTGCGCGGGCCCGGGCGGTGGCGGCGACGGCTGACGTATCTGTGGCCGAGGAGGTCGAGGCCGCGGTAGCCGGCCATGTCGAGGCCCACGGCGGGCTCGACGTGATGGTGGCCAACGCCGGGATCGCCGTCACGGCACCATTGCTCGATACGACCGACGAACAATGGCAACGGACCATAGAGGTCAACCTGCGGGGTGTTTTCAACTGCTACCGGGCGGCGGCGAGGCAGATGGTCTCTCAAGGCCGGGGGGGCAGGCTCATCGGCGCCGCCTCGGTCGCCTCGCACCGCGGCGGCAAGTGGCAGGGCGCCTACTCGGCTTCCAAGTTCGCCGTACGTGGGCTCAGCCAGTCTGTCGCCCAGGAACTGGCCGAGTACGGCATCACGGTCAACGTTTACAGCCCCGGCGTCGTCGACACCGCCATGTGGCAGTCGATCGACCGGGCTATGACCACCCGTACGGGCGCGCCGGTGGGTTCAGCCCTGGCCGGTATGGTCGAGCAGATCCCCCTCGGCCGTCTCGAGGCCCCAGAGGACGTTGCCGGGGTCGTTTCTTTCCTGGCCTCGCCCGATGCCGGCTATGTGACGGGCCAGTCGATCGTCGTTGACGGCGGTATGTGGTTTTCCTGAAGGGTAGTTGACACCACAGCTTCAGCTGTCGGCGTCATCGACGAGGACGAGGTGTCGAGCGCGTTCCTGTGCCCGCGCCGCCGCCCGGCGGATGAGCGCCGCCGGAAAGCGGGGCCGGAGCGGAAAGCTCCTCTTTACCTAGAGGTTCACCGAGTACCGTGACCAGCACGGAGAACTCATGGTCACAGCCCGGACGGTCGAAGTTCTCACCGAGCGCCCGTAACCAGCACGGCGAGACCGTCCTGGCCGGTACCGCCCGCGCCCTCGTGGAGCTCGCTCCGGGCCGATGAAGCCCAGGATCGGCATCACCAGTAGGCCCTCGCCGTACCACGGGCGTCCCGCCGAGAGCCTGGAGCGGGCGTACACCGACGCCGTCGCGGCCACCGGGGCCCTGCCTTTCGTCCTGCCCGTGCTCAGCCCGGCCCGCTCAGGAGAGGTCCTGGCCGAACTGGACGGGCTGCTACTGACCGGCGGAGGCGACGTTGCCTCGTCGTGGTACGGCGAGGAGCCCGCACCCGAGGCGTACGACGTCGACCTGTCCCGCGACGAATGGGAACTGGCCCTGGTGGCCGGGGCCAGAGCCACCGGAGTGCCGGTGCTCGGGATTTGCCGGGGGGCCCAGGTCGTCAACGTGGCCGCGGGAGGGTCCCTGGTCCAGCACCTGCCCGCCTACACCGACCAAGAGCACCGCGATGACGAGCGAGACCGCACGTTCGTGCACGAGGTGGAAGTCGCACCCGCCAGCCTGCTGGCGGGAATAACCGGCTCAGGCGAATTTGGTGTGAACAGCCTCCATCACCAGGCGGTAGCCCGGGTGGGGCGGGGCCTACGCCCGGTGGCCTGGGCGCCGGACGGGGTCATCGAGGCCATTGAGAGCACCCATGACGACCTGCTGTTGGCCGTCCAATGGCACCCCGAGCTCCTGGCCGACCACCTCCCCCATGCCCTGCTCTTCGCCTGGCTGGCCGAGGCGGCCAGGACCGGCCGCCAGAGCTAGCCGGCTAGGCGCCGATCTGTTCGGCCCACACCGTCAAAGCCTGCAGCACGGGGGCGCCGTACGTGGTCACCATGGCCACGTCCAGGGCGTCGCGACCACGACCGATGACCACCCGACCGGTCCGGGGGACGTTGTTGCGGGGGTCAAATGTCCACCAGCGGTCTTCCAGGTAGGCCTCGAACCAGGCGCAGAAGTCCATGGGGTCGTAACCCACGGGGACGTCCACGTCGGGTATGTAGCCGAACACGTAGCGGGCCG
>CAYZVQ010000052.1:0-19887 GCA_964481925.1 uncultured Acidimicrobiaceae bacterium | reverse complement strand
CGACACTGAACCTCTGGGCACACGAAGTCGTGCCCGCCGTCCGCGAAGCAATCGCTAAGCGCTGACCTCCCACCGGATCCGAGGTCAGGTGTGCGACCTATCTCCTGACCGGTCACCTCGGGTGAGACCCATCGAGAACATCTTCGGAGAGCCGCGCCCATCACCCCGCCGCTATCTCGATGAGCACCGCAGCTGGGCACCGCAGAGTCACCTCACGACGAAGCGAGCCCGGGCAGACGTCCAGCGTCTCCTCTCGTACCATCTCCAAGGACGCACGGCTTCGTATCGTCTCGATCTCGCTCGCGCTCGGGTCTTGCGGTGAGCTCAGATCTAGCCAGGCGGTATGGCTATTACTGTGCTGCGCGTCAACTAGGTACTCGCGCAAACGCACGGCATGCCCCATGAAACGCAGACCGCTGAACTCAACCTCCACCTGGCTGACCCCATGGGCGTACTGGTCATCGTTGTGGTGCCATACTATGGCGACGACACCCCCGTCCGCCCGAAGCGTTGGGAGCACCCCGACCCGCCCAGGGATCGGCGCGCCTCCGGCGGCTTGCTCGACTTGGGCATCGAGCATTTCGGCGCCGAGCATCGCAAGCATCCGATAAGCATTGGTCACTGGCATCGGGATGTCGGACGCAGTGAAAAAGCTGCGGGTACCCTCGAAGTAGCGGTCACCCTCCATGTACCACGCCCAGGCTGTTGCCAGCGAGACACCACGGGGACCCCCTGGCTCCCCTCCGAGCAGGGCTGCCATCAGCTGGAGCTGGAACACTGCGTAGTACTCGGTGTTACGGAAAGCATAATTCCTGTTGTCGAAGATCCCCATGTGAGATGGGACGCCCGGGTCGCACTCGTCGACGAAGACGGGTGTACGGGCAAGCGCTGGGTACGACCGGACGATATCGAGGTTGAGCTTGATGTCGCGAAGCATCTTTTCCGTGCTCGGGGACCTGTTCTCGTCCCCCGCCGCGCCGTCTGGGCCAATGACGCCGTAGGTGCGCTGGAACTGCGGCGCGCCCTTGGTGTGGAAAGACACAAAGTCAGGCGGCCCCGGCGCTTTCGCACGAGCGCCGTCGGTTCCACTCAAGCAGTGCTCGAGGAACCTCGCCAGGAACTCACTGCCCCTGTCGGTTGTAGCCGGCCCACCTACCCGCGCCCCTGGGAGCGATCTCCGAGCTGCTGCCACAGTCACATCATAAAGCAGGCAGTATTCCTCCACGCTCCCCTGCCAATAGCTGATATCTGGTTCGTTCCACAGTTCCCAGTACCAGCCGGACACTCTCTGCCCGCCATATCGCCGGGCAAGGTGGTCTACCACCGCCTCCACGAGACTTTCCCACCGCCGCATGTCCTTCGGCGGGGACGCCCAACCCCAATTCTCGTACTCACCGAACGACGAGGGCATCTCATGGAACTTCTTGGTCGAGGGCCGGCTGAGCTGAATGGGGCAGAAACCCAGCTCTACAAGCGGGACCATGTCATTTTCGACCCAAACATCGAAGACCGGGTCGATTTGGCTCCAGTCGTACACCGGCTGCCCTCGGTCATCCTCGTGGTAGACGTTCCCGCTGCTCCAGTGCGGCGAACCACGCCCATTGCCGCTCGTCAACAGGTTGTGCGCCCGCACTACGGCCGGCTCCCCAAAGATCGTTCTCAGAACGGACATGTTGGCCCTGCCTCGCGGCGTCGCCGTCCAACTTAACTCATCGTACCCGAAGCTGGCCCACACCCGCTCCAGGCGCTTGCTCACCGTCGTGGCATCAATCATGACCCTCGCTAAGCCCACCGTCGTGGTTCCTCCTAGACCTTCGATTCAGGTTCAGGCATGAGTTGACTCTCGCTCGACGACCGAGAACTTGCTGACGAATTCTCGCCGTGGTTTTCCAGCCACGCCTGCCTCTATGCGACGGACGAGAAGCCTCACAGCCGTCCGGGCCATCGTTTCATGATCTGGATCTATGGACGAGAGCGATGGCACTGTGAACGCGCCCTCGTCGATGTTGTCGAAGCCGATGACTTTTACCCTGGACGGCACGCGCACACCAGCGTCGGCGAGACCGCGCAGGACGCCGATAGCAACCGTGTCAGTGACGCAGAAGACCCCGTCGAAACGCTTTCGGCTTGCCACCAGCGCACGCGCCACTTCACCGCCCGATCGCATCGTGAACTTTTCGATATTTACGACCAGTGAGGGATCGAAAACTATCCCGGACCGTTCGAGCGCCTGGCGGTACCCTGTGAGCCGTAATCCCGACACATCGACCTCCCCGCTCACCTGGCCATCAACCATGACTATGCGCCGGCACCCCCGTTCAATGAGATGGGTCGTGGCCGCGCACGCGCCGTTGACGTTAGGCATCGCGACATGGTCCACAGGACCATCGAAGATCCTTTCACCCAGGATCACCACTGGATAATCGACCTTCAGCAGGTCGGTGTCGGCCGGCCCCAAACCCACGGTGCTCAAGATGAGGCCGTCGTACAGCCGGTTGCGCGAGAGGGACAACGCGTCGAGCTCGTTTTCACGAGACGCCCCGGTTTGTTCTATGGCAACGCGAAGATTGTACTTCGCTGCGGCTGTAATGATGCGCGCCGCTAGTTGGCCGAAGTACGGGCGGTCGACTTCAGGTACGGCGAGCCCAATAGTCCCGGTCCGCCCCGTGCGGAGGTTCCGAGCCGCCACGTTGACCCGGTAGTCAAGCCTATCCATGACTTCGAGCACCTTGGCCCTGGTCGAGTCCTTGACGTGCGGATGGTCGTTGACGACATGCGAAACGGTCATTGGCGAGACGCCGGCTGCTCTCGCAACGTCCCCCATGGTCACCATTGGATTAGTCTGTCATCATCTAACGACAAGGCAGTAACAATATGTCTGCCCGAGCCGCCCCCGGTCCGCGACCGGCTCTGCCTGGCCACGGTCATGGCTTCGAGCGACGGCGCCCTCACTGCCACCAGCCGATGCCTGATCGCAACCCCGGCTGCCGCCGTGCTGTCCGAAGGCTCCGCCCTGTCCGACGGCTCCGCCCTGTCCGACGGCTCCGTTCTGTCCGCAGGTCCCGCCCGGGACGGCCCCGGCCCTTCCCTGCTCCGGACATCCCTCCCCATCACGACCGCCAACCAGTCCATAAGCCGTCCAAGCGCGACCCGGGCCACCCCCGGGCTCGACGCCGCGGCCAACCGGCCCTCGCCCGGAAGCATGGGGCCCACCCGCGGCCTATCGACGTGATCACGGACAACAACGGGGTTGGTGGCCCCATCGCACACGGGACCACCGAACGCGAGCGTGGCCATGAGCTAGCCCTCCTTTGCATGCGTTGAACGCCGCTGTCCGGCCTGACTTTAACCTTTCACAGCGCCGGCGGCGAGCCCGCTGACGATGTGCCGCTGCATCCAGAGAAAAAATACTGTGATAGGTATCAAGCTAAGGACCGTCAGTGTCATGAAGGCGGGCCAATTAGTAGTATATTGGCCCACCGCCTGGTATACCTGCAAGTACAAGGGTGTAATTCTGAGGCGAAATTATGAACACGCTTGGCGCCAAAAAGACGTTCCACACCCAAATCGTCTGGAATATGCCCACCGTCACAAGCACCGGTCGGATCAGTGGAAGGACGATCCTCCAGTACATCCGAACTGTGCCACAACCATCGATACGCGCCGCCTCGATAATTTCGTACGGGATCGTTAGCATTGTAACCCTGGATCAGAAAATAACTGAATATGGCGCCTCCACAATATATGACTACTAGCCGATTGAGACTGTCGATCAAGTGGAGCGAGACGAAGGCCTCATATATCGGTATTAGGGTAACCTGGAACGGGACAGCGAGCGCTAGCTCCCGAGGTGGTGGAGATCATCCTGCGCGATATGGCGTTTGGTGATGCCGCCCGGGTGCGGGTCCTAACGGCCGGCACCAGCACGAGGCCCTCGGCGGTCCCAGACATCCGGCCCGTGCACATCGAGGAAAGTTCCGAGGCCGCCAGGGGTTCTAAGCTGGCGGTGACGATGCCGCCGCAGTCTTTCGCTGTCGTGGAGGTCTCGATGACGAAGTCGTAGCTGGACGACTGAGCACAGGGTCATCACCCTGGTCCATCGATTTGTAGATGATGACCTTCCGTTAGCTAATGACACCAGCCCCAACCGTGATATCAACGATCCTAAACTGCAAAATGAAAGGGGACCGAAATGTCCGAAACCCAGCCAAAGAGCACCACACCTGGCTCTCCGGATCCAGCTCTAACCAGACGTCGCTTTCTAGCATTAGGCGCCGCCGGAGCAGCCGGCGCTGCGCTCGTCGCGGCCAGCCCATCCGTGGCCTCGGCCGCGGTGCGCTCAGGCGTGAGAAACGTACGAGAGCCCCAGGCAAAGACCACGTTGAGCTTCCTGTCATGGGACACCATTCCGGTGATACAACCTCTGGTTGACTTGTTCGAGAAGCAGAACCCGTCCATATCTGTCGAGACCTCGCACCTACAAGGGCCCCAACCATACGACTCCGTCCTGGCCACGCGCCTGCTCGCAGGTGTTGGGCCCGACATCTTTATTTACACGGTCGAGAACAAGACTGCGCTCAACAAGACCTGGTCAATTGGGACCACCGTGGCCCCCTAGCCCTTAGCAGCGACCGCGTTATCGACGCCGCCGTGCACCGCCGCTCGGGCGGTGGGTACAGGATGTGGTACAAGGACGAGGCCGACGGCTCCAGCACATGGTCAGTCGACAGTTCTGACCTACAGGTGTGGCATAGCCCTCAGCGAGTCCTACAGACACCGGGCGGTCATGAGGGCCCGAACGTCTTTCGGTTCCGCGGTGCTTACTGGCTTATCGTCGACTCGTGGGACGGCCAGTTGGCCTACCGCTCAGACGACCTGTCCCATTGGTACCCGGCGGGCCGGGTCCTGGACACCGCCAGCGCCAGCAGGAGCTGTCGTGAAGACGACGTGGGCCCGGGCCTGCACAGCGACGTGGTCGTTGACGGCGATCGCGCCTTCATCGTCTACTTCACGCTTCCCGAGGCGGACCCGACGACGCCAGGCCGGCCCTACCCCGCCCGCAGGTCGTCGGTCCTGGCGGCGGAACTAGGGGCCGAAGACGGGGAGCTCGTCTGCGACCGGCGTCGCGATATAACCCTCGCTCTGTCCGATGAGGCCACCTAACCCGTGGGCGACACTCATAAACGGGTGGAGAGGGCTGGTACGTCCGGTCCTGAGCACCGGCCCCGAGATAGACGGCGCCACCGGTTTCAAGCAGATGGCTCGGCAGTCCTGCTTGGTCTGCGGCGGCCCTGGGGGGCGGAGCGTGTGCTGAGCCCGGCACTTCTCCCCAACCGTTCCTCGGGCGCTGACCCGCGGGCTGGGAGCGGCACGGCCCAGGGGCCGGAGAGGGTTGAGCAGCTATGGCGGCCGCCTTGGCTCCTATGTTCCTGAGCAGTCCATGGGTTCTGCGCCTAGGCGGCCGCATAGGTGTATCGGCATCCCCGGGGCGTACATGAGGTCCGGCCGCCCGGTACCCGGGCGAGGCCTTCCTGCCATCATGTCTGGGTGGGCGAAGGCCCACCCTCTTAGCCTTCTTCGACGCGCTGCAGCGACGGCTATGTTCGAGCCCGTGGAACTACGACCAGTGGCAGAGCGCCAGGTGACGGTACAGCGAACGGGCCGAGAGTGACCCGCCTGCTCCAGGTCGGGATGGGCCGATGGGGGCTGGACTGGGCTACCCGGGTGCTTCCCCAGGTGCCCGGGACCAGCCTGACCGGCTGCGTGGACGCCCGCCCGGCGGCACGGGCCGAAGTCGCGCGACGCGGACTGGCAGGGGCGGCGAACTGCTTCGCGTCGCTCGAGGAAGCGCTGGACAACCTCGAGGTGTCGGCGGTACTGGTGACAACGGACCTCCCGTCGCACATCCCCTTGGTGCTGGCGTCGCTCCGGGCCGACAAGCATGTGCTGGTGGAAAAGCCGTTCGCTCCTTCCGTGGCAGCCGCCGAGGAGGCCGTCATTCTGGCCGAACAGCGGGGTCTCACCTTGGCAGTGAGCCAGAACTACCGTTACTACCCGGCCGTACGGGCCGCTCAACAGTTCATACGCGAGGCCCGCCTGGGCCGGCTCCTTCACATTGACCTCGACTTCCGGAGGTACTCCGCCCCGGTGGCGGGCGCCCCGGTCGGCCACCGGGCCTGGGACCAGCCCCTGCTCCTGGACATGGCCATCCACCACTTCGACCTTCTGCGGGCGGTCACCGGTACGGAACCGACTTCGGTGTCATGCGCGACCCGGAACCCGCCATGGGCTGGTTTTCGCGAAGCACCCGAGGGGTACGCCGTCATTGAGTTCGACGGGGGTGTGACCGTCAATTACCGTGGCAGTTGGGTGCACCCGGGGCCGCCAACGCTGTGGGCAGGGGAATGGCGGATGGTGTTCGAAGACGGCGAGCTTTGGTGGGAAAGTCGCGCCGACATGGACTCCGCCCTCGAGGACAAGGCGACGCTCTACGACCGCAAAGACGGCCCGCACGACGTTGCCCTGCCACGACTGCGCTACGTCGACCGCGCAGGTGTGCTCGACGCCTTCATCACCAGCCTGGCCGCCGGGCCGGCACCAGAAACCGCCGGGCGGGACAACCTCAAAAGCTTGGCCTTGGCCCACGCGGCGGTGACATCCTCCCGCCTCGGCGGCCTGGTTCAGTTACACAGCGCCCCGTCCTAAGCCGCTCTGGGCCACGCCGGCCCGGGGCCCACAACCAAAGAGGTTCTGAACATGCCTGAAAACAGCGACACGCAGGTGCGCCCGGTCCTTCGTACCACGGTTTGGAACGAGTTCGTGCACGAGCGCCGTGACGAGGCGGTCAAGCGGATCTACCCCGACGGCATGCACATGGTGGTAGGCGCGGCCGTCGAGCGCCACCTCGGCGACGGCGCCCTGGTGCACTACGCCACGCTCGACCAGCCCGAGCATGGCCTCAGCGAGGAGGTCTTGGAGCAGACCGACGTGCTGACGTGGTGGGGGCATTGCGCCCATGACGAGGTGGACGACGCCGTTGTGGCCCGGGTGGCAGCCAAGGTCCTAGAAGGCATGGGCCTGGTCGTGATGCATTCCGGCCATTACTCGAAAATCTTCCGCCGCCTCATGGGGACGGGCTGCGGCCTGCGGTGGCGCAACGAGGACGACCGGGAACTGGTTTGGTCCGTGAACCCCGGCCACCCCATCTGCCAGGGTGTGCCCAGCCCGCTAATTATCCCTCGCCAGGAGATGTACGGGGAGTTCTTCGATATCCCTCAACCGGACGAGCTGGTGTTCATAAGTTCGTTTTCCGGTGGGGAGGTATTCCGCAGTGGCTGCTGTTTCACCCGGGGCCGCGGCCGGATATTCTACTTCTCCCCCGGTGACCAGGATTACCCCGTATACCACCAGCCCGGCGTGGCCCGGGTCATCTCCAACGCCGTGCGGTGGTGTGCGGCCGGCAGCGGAGACCGGGCCCCGGACCCGGCCGTCCATGCGCCCAAGGGTTGGTTCGAACAGGGATGAGCTGGCGTGTTTGGGCCTGCTGAAACCCGCCTGGTGTGAGGGGTGGGGCCAAGTACGTCGAGTGCCGCCGCTTTCGACCCGGCCCCACGCTTAGTACTAGGGTGCGGCGCCAATGTGGCTGAGCCCGGCCTCCCCGATCCGCCCAGCCTCGGCGCTCACCGCATCCAGTAGCGGGACGAGCGACCTAACCCCCTCCACGAGCAGTTCCCTCGGGATATTGCGGGCGTCGAGAACTTGGCCCAACCAGTCCAAGAAATCCACTAGGACACGGTCGTCGTCTACCATCTGCGCAGCGGCGACATACCGCACTACATAGGCCAGGTACTCTCGGGCCTGCTCGAGCCGACGGGCGCTAAAACCCGCCAGTATTGGTAAACGTTCAAAAAGGTCGTCGAGCACCGTAGTCGACAGGTCGTTGGACCGATGCCTGAGTTCAGTGGTAGCACGGCCGGGAAGGATGGTCACCGCACTGAAAAAAGATGGCTTTTGTCGTCGCCACGAGCCGAGGATCTGCCGGTCGGTCAGGCCGGCATCACGAAGCTCTTGGAGATCCTCGGAGGTGGTGGCGTTGGGGTCCTTCACGATCTTGCGCGCCCAGGACGCCATCGCCTTCTCCTCGGCGGTCAATCCTTCGTCGGTGCCTCTCAGGACGCCGGCGGCCACGGCCGGGCCGGACTCGCCCGAAAGCTTGCCACCCCAAGCCAGCGAGCAGTAGGAGTCGCCCAGGCTCGACGCCGCCGCGGTGACAAGGATGCCGCGCTGGCGAAACTCCAGTCCGCTCGGCTTAAAAGCTTGCGACATGAGCTCGAACAGACGCTGCACGGTGTCTGGCTGGTACGCCCACAGCCGGGACACGTTCCACACGTAGCCGCTGTCCGCTACATCCTTGTCGTACAGCTCTTGTACCGGCCCGCTGATCGGGGGCTGTTCGAGAAACCCGGCGGTCACTGTTGAAGACCCTCCTCTGGCTTGCGGGCTACGTACCCGACGACATTAATCTCAGCCCGTAGCGGCAACCCGTCACGGACATGCTGGCGCGCTTGGTCGACGGCCGCATCGTGGAACGCTGCCTCGCCGATGTTCTGTACCGCCTCATACGCAGGGCCGGTGGAAGCCAGGGCACGAGCGAAGACCTCGGGATCGGCGAACTCCCAAACAAAGGGTACCTCGCGTAGTGGTAGTCGGGGCCGTCCTAACGGTCGGCCTGCAGGCGCTGGCCATGCTGTACGGCGACAGGAACGGGTTGGGCTGCCCGACTTGCACGGACAACCTGCTCCGGGTGTTCACCAACAACACTCTGGCAACCGGCCTACTAAGCCTCCAGCGCCTTTTAGGCGGCCTTCTCATCATTTTCGTGATCGGGAAGCTCGTTTGGCACTGGTTACGGGCCAGCACACCCGAGCGGCGCGCCGTGGTGCCCGTACTGGTGGCGGGCTTGGCCACGCTCACCGCCCTCACGTGGGACATCGTCGAGGACCTGGCCGGTGACCCTCTTGGTGCCCTTCCCGCCACCGCTTTCCAGTACACGTTCGCCACCGTGCCCATTGCTGTATTGATCGTGTTCCTGCAGCGCCAGTTGGCCCGCGGCATGGTGGCCGGGCTCGTGGTCGAGCTCGGCCGCCTGAACACCCCGGCCAACCTGCGCCAGGCGTTGGCCACCGCGCTCGGCGACCCGTCGCTCCAGCTCGCGTTCTGGTTCCCCGCCGACAACTGTTACGTCGACGGGGAGGGGGTGACAGTGACGCTCCCTGGCGGCTCCGCCAACCGAGGCTCGACCTTCGTGGAGCGCGATGGGCAGCCGGTCGCCGTCCTGCTGCACGACCCAGTGCTTGAGCACAACACCGAGCTCGTGCGCTCAGTCTGCGCCGCGGCCAGCCTCGCCCTCGAAAACGAGCGCCTCCAGGCGGAACTACGCGCTCAGCTGGTCGAGCTGCAAGCCTCGCGGGCTAGGCTGGTCGAGGCGACCGATACCGAACGCAGGCGCATCGAACGTGACCTCCACGACGGCACCCAGCAACGGTTGGTCTCTATTGCCATGTCCCTTGGCTTGGTCGAGGCCAAGCTCCCCGAACAGGCGACGGCGGTGCAGCCGCTCGTGCACGAAGCTCGCCAAGCTCTGGCTTCTGCCCTCGAGGAGCTCCGTGAGCTAACCCACGGCATCAACCCCCCACTGCTTACCGAGCGGGGCCTGGCGGCGGCGCTCGACGAGCTGTGCCGACGCGCCGCGCTCCCGGCCCATCTCATCATGGAGGTCGGCCGCCGCCTGCCTGATCAGGTCGAAAGTGCCGCCTACTTCATGGCCAGCGAAGCACTTACAAACGCCTCGAAGCATGCGCACGCCCGCGGGGTCACCGTGGCCGCCTCCTACGAAAGCCAGCGTTTGACATTAGAGGTGGCCGACGACGGGACCGGCGGTGCCAACATCGCCGGAGGCTCCGGCCTGCGGGGGCTGGCCGACCGGGTGGAAGCACTAGGTGGGCGGTTTACCGTCTCGAGCCCTCTGGGCCGGGGCACGACCCTGCGAGCAGAGATCCCATGCGAGTAGTGGTGGCCGATGACGCCGTCCTTTTGCGCGAAGGCCTTTCCCGCCTCCTCGAAGAAGCGGGCTTCGAGGTCGCCGGGCTGGCCGCTGACGCCGACGCTCTCGTCGAGCTAGTTGAGCGCACCCAGCCGGACGTAGCCATTATCGATATCCGGATGCCACCTACGCACACTGACGAGGGGCTGCGCGCCGCCAAGGTCATCCGCGAAAAGTGGCCGAAGGTGGGCCTTCTAGTGCTTTCCCAACACGTCAATGCCCGCTACGCGCTCGAACTGCTCTCGGGCGGTACCGACGGCGTCGGCTACCTCCTCAAAGAGCGCGTCTCGGACCTTGATGAGCTGTCTTCTAGCGTCAACCGCGTCGGACAGGGAGCGACCGTGCTCGACCCGGCAGTCGTTGGGGAGCTCGTGGGACGACGCCGCCAGGCCGACAACCCCGTCGAGCGCCTCACGGACCGCGAACGGGAGGTACTTGCGCTGATGGCCGAAGGACGCTCGAACCGGGCAATCGCGGAGCGTCTCTTCGTAAGCGATCACACGGTGGAAAAGCACGTGAACAATATCTTCAGCTCGCTTTGCTTACCGCAATCTCCCGACGACCACAGACGCGTCCTCGCGGTCATCACATACCTCAACTCCCAGTAGCCGAGGGCGATCTGGCGGTGGGCACGGCCGGGATCCGTTGGTTCTTCCCGCCGTTCCCAGGCTACACGAGGGTGGGGGTCTTGCCGCAAGGGCCCCGGGTGCGCTGACACTGAACACCACAAGCTGGCGCGCAGGCCGTCGGCGCAACCGACACTAGGGACCAAAGAGGCCCGAGGGGGCAGGGAGGAACGTGGGCGGATGAGCAGCTACGTGCTGGGTTTCCAGGAGATCGACCAGACCCAGGTCGCGGTCGTTGGCGGCAAGGGAGCGCACCTAGGGGAGCTTTCGCGGGTCGAAGGCATCCGCGTACCGGCTGGCTTCTGCGTGACAACGTACGCCTTCGCGCTGGTCATGGCGGACACGCCAGCGATCGACGAAGGGATCGACCGGCTGTCCCGGCTGAGACCGGATGATACTAAGGCGATCCGCACGCTCAGCGCGGAGGTCCGCCGGGCCATCGAAGGGACCGTCATCCCTGATGACGTGGCGGCGGCGATCACCCTCTCGGTCGCCCGGCTCGGCGAGCGAGCCGCCTACGCCGTCCGGTCGAGCGCGACAGCGGAGGACTTGCCGGCGGCCTCCTTCGCCGGCCAGCAGGACACGTACCTGAACGTCGTGGGGCCGGCGGCGGTCCTCCAGGACGTCAGCCGGTGCTGGGCCTCCGTGTTCACCGAGCGGGCTGCGACCTACCGCCTTCGGAACGGCTTCGACCACAGGCTGGTCCACATGGCCGTGGTCGTGCAGCAGATGGTCTTCTCGCAGGCGGCCGGCGTCCTCTTCACGGCCGACCCCGTAACGTCAAACCGGAAGGTCGCTTGCGTGGAGGCCAGCTTCGGCCTGGGCGAGGCCCTGGTCTCCGGCCGGGTGAACGCGGACGTCTACAAGGTCCGTAATGGTGAGATCGTCGCCAAGGCGGTCGCCACCAAGCAGGTCGCCGTCCACGCCTTGCCGGGAGGCGGGACACAGGAACTGGCGATCGAACCGGAGCGTCAGGAACAGCCAGCCCTGACCGATGCGCAGGTCGTGCGGCTCGCGCAGCTGGGCCGGCGGATCGAAGCGCACTTCGGCCACCCCCAGGACATCGAATGGTGCCTGGTCGACGATGGGTTCCAGATCGTCCAGAGCCGGCCGATCACCACGCTGTTCCCCATCCCCGTGGCCGGCGACCGAGAGAACCACGTCTACGTTTCCGTCGGTCACCAGCAAATGATGACCGACCCCATCAAGCCGCTAGGGCTCTCCCTGTGGCAGCTGACAGCCTTCCGGCCCATGTACGCGGCCGGCGGGAGGCTGTTCGTCGACGTCACTCAGGCGCTGGGTTCGCCAACGAGCCGTGCCGGCCTCGTGGAGGCCCTGGGGAGGTCCGACCCGCTGATCGGGGACGCGCTGGAGACCATCCTCGAACGCGGCGACTTCGTCCCGACGCGCCCGGACGAAGGCCCAGTCGTGACGCCGGGTGGCGGCGCGCCGGCCCCGGTCGAGACCGGTCCAGCCATCGTCGCCGAGCTGATCGAGCGCAGCCAGGCCTCCATCGCCACGCTGAAGGGCAACATCCAGAGGAAGTCGGGACCGGCCCTGCTCGACTTCATCCTGGCGGACGTCGAGGAGCTGAAGCGGATCCTGTTCGACCCACAGAGCCTCCAGGTGATCAGGGCGGCGATGGAGGCCACTCGGTGGCTCAACGAACAGCTGCGGGCGTGGTTGGGCGAGAAGGACGCAGCCGGCACGCTCACGCAGTCCGTGCCTAATAACGTCACCTCGGAGATGGGCCTGGCGCTCTTGGACGTCGCGGACGTCGTCCGCCCGCACCCCGACGTGGTGGCTTTCCTGCAGAAGGTTGAGGACGAGAGCTTCCTGGACGAGCTGCCCGCGCTCGCAGGCGGGCGGGAAGCCCAAGACGCCATCCGGGCCTTTCTCGACAAGTACGGCATGCGCTGCGTCGGTGAGATCGACATCACGAGGCCGCGTTGGAGCGAACGCCCCACCACGCTCGTGCCCCTGGTCCTCGGCAACATCAAGAACTTCGAGCCGGGCGCCGGCAGGCGGCGCTTCGAACAAGGACGGCTGAGGGCATGGACGAAGGAACAGGAAGTGCTGGCGCAACTGCGGGCTTTGCCGGACGGGGAGCGGAAAGCGGCAGAGGCTTGGCGGGAGATCGACCGGGCCCGGACCTTCATCGGGTACCGGGAGTACCCGAAGTACGGCATGGTCAGCCGCTACTTTGTTTATAGGCAGGCCTTGCTAGAAGAAGCCGAGCGCCTCGTGCAGGCCCACGTGCTGCGTGAGAAGGAGGACATCTTCTACCTCAGGTTCCAGGAGCTCCACGATGTCGTGCGCACAAACCAAGTGGACGACCAGCTCATCCGCCGGCGCAAGGACGCGTTCAGGTCGTACCAAACGCTCACGCCGCCCCGGGTGCTCACGTCGGATGGCGAGGTGGTCGCCGGGACGTACCGACGGGTCGATGTCCCAGCCGGCGCGCTAGTCGGCTTAGCCATTTCTGCCGGGACCATCGAGGGACGGGCGCGCGTCATCCTGGACATGGCCGAGGCCGATCTCGAGGCGGGCGACATCCTGGTCACCGCCTACACGGACCCCAGCTGGACGCCTGTGTTCGTCGCGATCGCGGGCCTGGTGACGGAGGTGGGGGGCCTCATGACCCACGGCGCAGTGATCGCACGGGAGTACGGCTTGCCGGCCGTCGTGGGCGTGGAGAACGCCACCCGGCTGGTCCGTGACCGCCAACGGATCCGCGTGAACGGGACGGACGGGTACGTCGAGATCCTGGCCTAGGAGACCGGGCCATCGAGGATCGAGCGATGAGCCCGGTGGTGCAACTCCGAGCAAGGCATGACGGACATGGACATCCCGGGGGCCCCTGCCCCGCCTTTGTATGACCTGAGGCTCTTTGCTCACTAGGCGCCGGGGCTGCTGTAGGGCAGGCCCGCCGGGATCAGCTTCTGGCAAGTCGCCAACGCGCTCTCGTACTGAGAAGAGCTCGTGTCGATGGGCGTCCGGACGGTGAACGTGACGCTGCCTGAGCTTTCCTGCGTGCCCACCGTCCGCCGCCAAGGCGGAGGGCAAGCGCCGCCGAGCTGAGCCTCATCGTGCCGCCAGATAGGCGGTGTAGGCCGCGAGACCAAGGAGGACGACGGCAGTGACCTTGCGCATGGTCGACACGTTCACAAACCGCAACAGGGCCTGCCCGCTGACCACCGCGATCGCGGCCACGCTCCAGAGGGCGAGCAGGGACCCGGCTCCGACCGATAGGGGCGAGTGGTACTTGGCGGCGAGGTTGGCCGTGACGACCTGCGTGAGGTCGCCCCACTCGGCGAGGAAAATGATGACGAAAGCGGTAAGCGCGGCGCCGTGACCGGGCACCTCGCGCAGGGGTTTTGTGTCTTCTGGTTTGGTCGCTTCCAGCCAGGCGTAAGCGGCACCGAACGCGAACATGCCAGCGACGACGGCGTCGACGGCCCGGTGGGGAAGAACGGCGAAGAGGGCGACGCCAACAGTGGTGGCGATGACCACGTGCACTACGAAGGCGCCGGCCGCGCCCAGCCACACCTGGAGAGGCCGGCCTTTGGTGGCCATGACCAAGCTGGCGAACATGGTCTTGTCGGGTAGCTCGGCTAGGAAAATTACGGGGAAGCAGATAAGGGCGACATGGAGGTCCACTCGCTCGGTCCTTTCTGCCGGGCGAGGGCCTGACCACCGCCCGGCCACAACCATGGCACAGACGGAAGGTCTCGCCCACCTGCTCACGCAGGCCCGGGGACCGGGCGTTCATCGCGCCAGCATGTCGATCTCCCGGCCGAGGGCTACTCCCCAACCAGTCCCGCAGTTTAGCCACCACCCGGCGACAGCGGGCGAGCTGGCCTCTGTGGTGCCATCGCCAGGCCCGGCGTCTCTCGCCACCTCAGGGTGCTGAGGGAGGCTGGTCTCGTAGAAGTACACCAGGAAGCCCAGTGGCGGGTCTACAGCCGGGTCCTCGCCGACCCGCCTCGGCACGTCGAGATAGACGGGTCTGGGATCAAGATCTGGACCGAGAGCATGACCAAGACGCTCGAGCGGTTGGACGCGTTGTGCACCCGCCAGGCGCGCTGACCCGCCGGCCGGCGCAGCCCCCACCCGGTGTACGCTGAGCTTTCTAACCGGGAGCAAGCCATTGGCCGTAGCGGGCAGAGCGGGCGGACCAGAGGGGACCGGTGAGAGCCACCGTTCTCTAGCCCCGAGCCAGACGGCTCGGTGACCGCAGCGGCGACCATAAGGCTCTCACGCTTGGGCGGGGGGTTGGGTCTCTCTCACAACGGTCGAGCGTGGCAGGTGGTGATCGACGGGATCGTCGTTGGGTCTATCCCCAACAGCGAGACAGTCGAGCTACAGGTCGAGCCTGGACATCACGCCGTCCAGGTGACGTCGATGCGGTTCCTCCGCAGTCCGAAGGAGTCCCTCGAGGTAGCGGATGGGCAGGTAATCGGGCTCTCGTGCCGGCGGCGGCCCCGTCATCCCTTCATCGTCCAGCGATCGGTCATCTTGCTGGTGGTGAGCCTGTTCAAGCACGACGTGTGGATCAGCCTCACACCTGACGACAGCGTCGAGACTGCCTTCGAGGCGGGCGGCAACGGCAACGGGCGGCGGACCGAGGCAGCGGCCGCCTCGAGGTCACCCTCTAGCGCCAGGGCGATCACCAGCGTCAAGGAAATAACCAGTGCGCCGAACATCGATGGCAACAAAGGCCCGGCCGCCCTCTCGGTGCATCAGCTGACAAAGCGTTTCGGCCCGCGGACTGCCTTTTCCGAGGTGTCCTTCGAGGTCGCCTACGGCGAGGTGTTCGGCTTCCTGGGCCCCAACGGCGCCGGCAAGACCACCACCGTCCGCACGCTCGGCACGCTCATCGCGCCGACCTCGGGCATGGCCACAGTCGCCGGGATCCCGCTCAGCCCCGAGACGGGAGTGGAGATCCGCCAGCGCATTGCCATCATGCCCGAGGCACCCGGTCTCTATCTGCGCCTGACCGTGACCGAGAACCTGGAGTACTTCGCCGGTCTCTACGGCCTGCACAACCCCACCCCGAGGATCGCAAAGGCACTCGAGGCCGTCAACCTCGCCGACCGGGCCGGAGATCTGTGCGGCGGGCTCTCCAAGGGGCTCCGCCAGCGCGTGGGCCTGGCCCGCACACTGCTGAGCGACCCGGCTGTCATGTTCCTCGACGAACCGACGTCGGGCCTCGACCCGGTGGCGGCACGCGAAGTGCACGACCTGATCATCGGGCTCCGCCAGCGAGGAGTGACGATCTTCCTCACCACTCACCGGCTCGACGAGGCCGAGAAGCTCTGCGACCGGGTGGCCATCATGAACAGCACGCTGCGCACCGTTGGCACGCCGGCAGGGCTACGGGAACAGCTCTTCCACAAGTCGCTCGTCGTCACCACCGCCGAGCCGGTCAGCGGCCCCGAACAAATTTTCAGCAGGACCAGGGGTGTCGAGAGCTGGCGGGCCGAAGGTCCCGGCTCCTATGTGCTCACGGTGTCGGAACCGGGGGCGGCCGCCCCTGAAGTGGTACGGGCCCTCGTCAATGCCGGAGCAGATGTCCTCACCATTGGCGAGATGCAGCATTCGCTCGAGGACGTGTACCTCGAGCTGATTGCCGAAGACGTCGAGGCCCGCAAGCCATGATGGCTCTTGACGCCAACCGTGTCCGCGCCGTCGTCCGCAAGGAGTTACGGGACTTCCGGCGCAAACGGTCCATCGTCGTGACCATGTGCATCCTGCCGCTCCTGTTCCTCGTTGAGCCCGTGATCACCATCTTCCTTGTCACGCCGACAACATCGGGTGCGGCATTGCAAAAGAGCCTCATCCTTCCCATCGTCTATTTACTGTTGATCCCGACGATCATGCCGAGCACGCTTGCCGCCTACACCGTGGTCGGCGAGCGTGAGCAGGGGACACTCGAACCGCTCCTGACCACGCCCGTCAGCCAGCAGGAGTTCCTTCTGGGCAAAGCGACGTCGGTGATGATCCCCACGCTGGCACTTTCCTACATCGTGTTCGCCCTCTTCCTCGCCGTCGTCCGGCTGGGCGCCAACTCCGCCGTCTCCTCGGCCGTCTTCCACGACGGCCCGATAATTCTCGCTTTGTTCCTGTTCGCTCCCCTGATGGCCGGTTGGGGCATTTTCGTTGGCATGGCCGTGTCTGTCAGGGCGACCGAAGTGCGCGTCGCCCAGCAGCTGGGGATACTGGCCAGTTTTCCCCCTGTGAGTGTGATCGTCCTGCTGGCCGTCGGCGTGGTCAGCCCGACTTTCGCCGTGGCGCTCGAATTTGCCGTCGGGTTGCTGGTGGTCGACGCGCTTCTTTTGAGGTTCGTGTCGGGGATGTTCGATCGGGAACGCCTGGTGACGGGAGCCAAAGCCGTCTAGGGGCACAAGTAGTTGTCAGCGACACCGTCGTTATAGGCGCTCTCGTACCGTTGGAACGCCAGCGTGATGAGTGACTGGGTACGCTCGGCTTCCCGCTCTCAGAGGCCGGGGCCACGGCCGTAGTCTGGGTAGGTGCCCACCGAAGCGCTCCACGACGTGGTCATAATCGGAGCCGGGGCGGCGGGCGTGAGCGCAGCCATCGAGTGCTTCGACATCCAGCTCGACGTCATGGTGTTCGAGTGCGCCGGCAAGGTCGGAGGCCAGATCGACGAGATCCCCCACACGGTGCGCAACGTCGCACCGGCGCCGGACGGAAACGACGCGCTCGTCGACGCACTGGCGCACCACGCCTCGGTCCTGGGTGATCGCCTGCAGCTCGACCGCAAGGTGACCGGACTGGATCTCGACAACGGAACAGTCGTTGCCGGAGCCCAACCATTCCGAACGCGTAGCGTACTGATGGCCACCGGGTCGCGCCGTCGCGAACTCGACAACGCGCCCGAGGGGTCTTTCGGGGGTGCGGTGACCTACCTGGTCGAACCTGATTTGGCGCGCTTCGCCGGCCTACCGATGGCGGTCTTCGGTGGCGGCGACAGCGCTGCGCTGGACGCTCTGGCGCTCGCATCCGCCGGGTCACAGGTGACGCTCGTCCACCGCTCCCCGCAACTCACGGCGAGACCGGGCCTGGTCGACCAGGTCCGATCGGAAGGTCGCATCATCGAGATGGCCGGGTGGGCCCTCGGCTCGCTCGTGGGGCCCGGGCAGCTCGAAGGGGTCGAGGTGACCGACCGCGCCGGCGAGCGCCGCCGGCTCGATGTCGACGGCGTCGTCCTCAAGCTCGGACGCGAGCCGCGCGTCGACCTGGTGCGCCACCAGCTGCACCTCGGTGCCCACGGCGGTATCGTCGTGAACGCAGACCTTTGCACCTCGCGCCCGCAAGTGTTCGCGGCCGGCGATGTGGTCGAAGGCGCCTACGAGCGCATCGCCACGGCCATCGGCCAGGGATCTCTGGCGGCCCGCTCGGTCCTCAAGTACCTCGGGTCGCTCCGATGAGGCGGGCGAGCGGCGCACAGCACTCGCATGTCTACGAGAGCCTCAAGCTCGACGGTCCGGGAGACTTCCGACGAGCCGACTGAGCGTGCCTAACGGCACTACGTGCAGCCGGTAGCCGCCCCGGTTGAAACCGATGACGAGTTGGTCACCCACCACTGCGGCATGGGCGATGCCCAGCGGGTGGGGCGCCAGCCCGTCGGTGACCCGAGTGGTCACGCCCGCACCGGGCGTCAGCGCGTGCAGCTCGCCGGAGCGGCCCACTCCGTAGGGCACGCCGTCGGCGACGACCAGGGCCGTGCCCCCACTCCCCCACGCCAGGTCCCCGCCGAAGCGGGCGGACGCCACCGCAGCCCCAGTGGACAAGTCGAGCTGGGCCAGCCCCCCTCCACCCAGTTGCTCCCAGTCGTAGTCGTCGACGCCGGCGCCACCGAGGGCGCTGCCGGCCGCCCAGAGGGAGGGCCCGCAGGCCACCAGCACGGCGCAGCAGAAATCAACGGCCGTCTCCCACCGGGTGGTGCAGAGATGCCCGTGGCGCGCCTCGACCAACCGGAGCCACCCCTCACCGCCGAGAGCGACCCAGCCCGTGCCGTCCGGCGTGGACCTGGCGGCGAGCGCCGTGACGAAGCCTGAGGGCTCTTGCGTGGTGCTCCAGCCCAGCCGCTGGCAAGCCGCGCCGATGGGTTCGCTCACCATCACGCCGTCCAGACGCTGCCCGCGGGGCCTGGAGGTCACCAGGCGGTCCCCGAGGCCGACCACCCGCTCGATGTCGTCGACAAATTCGAGCTGGCGCACCTCGTCGAGATCGGGCCCGACGACCCGAACATGCGCGCCTGACCAAGATGGCTCGAAGATGCGCACGGCGCCCAGATGGTTCAAGACGGCGACCTGCCCGGTGCCCGTGAGCTCGACGATGGCGTGGATGTCGAGGTCGAACTGGGACGCCTCGTCGTCATCGGGGAACATCGTGTCCCCAAAGATGGCCACCGGACGCAGCGAAGCGTCGGCAAACACGACGTTGCGGCCCAGGTTGTTCCAGGCGCACCGGTTGCCGAGGCGGACCAGCCGCCCGATGCCTGCCGGCTGCGAGTTCTGCACCCGGCTCAGTGGTGCCGAATCGATCAACAGAGTTCCGCGAAGGCCTTGAGCACCGAGCCGGGCTCGATCACCTCCAGGCAGGCGACTCCCGCCGGGCACACCCGTGGCGCCGGGGGCGGCGCGCTCAGGTTCACGAGCCGGTTGTAGGCGTACGCCTCCTCGACGCGTTGGCACTCCGGAGCGCACGCAGCTCCGGCGACTAGGCGGGTGTGGTCCCAGGCCCGGAAATAGACCGCCGGAGCCCGGCAGATCGTGACCGACGGTGTCCCCTGCTGGGCGGCGATGTGCGTGAGACCCGTGTCGACGCCGACGACGGCCCGACACGCGCTCAATGCGTCGACGGCCTCTCCGGGAGTTGCGGCCACGATTTCGGCCAGTCCTCGCTCCACCAGGGCGTCGCGCCCACACCCGCGGGTCACGACGGCGCAGCCGAGCCCTCTGCGTCCGAGCTCGGCGGCGAGCGTGACCCAGTGGTCCGGCGCCCACCGTTTCGTGGCGCCGTCGGCGCCGGCAACGAGGAGGACCAGGCCCTCGGCCTCGGGTCGGCGCCGGGACTCAAGCGGAGCGGGTGCCGAGAAGTCGCCGACGACCCCGAGATCGGTCCCAATAC
>CAYZVQ010000051.1:0-20317 GCA_964481925.1 uncultured Acidimicrobiaceae bacterium | reverse complement strand
GAAAGTGAGCACGCGAAAGTGAGCACGCGAAAGTGAGCGCCCGGGCCGACTTCCGGGCCGCGGTGGCGTTCCTCACCCCGCTGGGCCCCGGAGCGAAGGCGCAGGCCGCCCCGGCCCCCTCGTCGCGCACGATGGCTTACTTCCCCGCCGTCGGCGCCGCCCTCGGGTGCGCCGTCGGCTGGGGCTGGCGCCTGGCCGGCCGACGGCTGGCTCCCCTGCCGGCGGCGGCCCTAACCGTCGCCGCCGATGCCGTGCTGACCGGCGCCCTGCACCTCGACGGGCTGGCCGACGCGGCCGACGGCCTTCTCGCCCACGTGCCGGCCCGGAGCCGACTGGAGATAATGGCCGAGCCCGGAGTGGGCACGTTCGGCAGCGTCGCCCTCGGGCTCAGCCTCATCGCCCGGACTTCGGCGCTTTCCTCCATGGCACCGTCACCGGCCCTGCTTGGTGCCATCTACTGCACCTCGCGCTCGGTGATGGTGATCGGCAGCCGTGCTCTTCCCTATGCCCGCGAAAACGGCCTGGCCACTGCTTTCCTTCCGGCCCGGCCGGGGTCGGACGCCGCCCTTGTCACCGCCGTGGCTGGGGCCGGGGCGGCACTGGCCCTGGCGTCGGCCTGTCGCGGGCGCCAGGGAGCAGAGGCCGTCCTCACGGGTTGGGCCGCCGGCGCCCTCGTCCTCGCCCTCGCCCGGCACCGCTTGGGCGGCTTCACCGGAGACGTGCTGGGGGCCGCCGGCACCCTGTGCGAGACCGCTGCACTGGTCGTGGCGGCCGCCACCACCAGTGCCGCCGGCCCGCAGAGACGACGCCGGCACGCCATCCGGCCCGCCGCGCACCATCGACCCCCGCACCATCAAGCAGTAATGAACAGGAGATGTGGCTCATGACCGATGGACGTTTTGCCCCTCTGGCCGCAAGTGTCGAGGGCACGGGCACGGGCGCCGAACGGGCGGCCTTCGAGCTCCAGGACCGCCTCACCAAGCCCGCCGGCTCGCTCGGGCGCCTCGAGGCCCTCGGGGCCCAGTTGGCGGCCATCGCTCGGGCCTGCCCGCCGCCCGTGCCCGAGCCGGTGACCATCGCCGTGTTCGCCGGGGACCACGGTGTGGTACAGGCCGGCGTCACGCCCTGGCCATCAGAAGTGACGGCCCAGATGGTGGCCAATTTCTGTGCCGGCGGGGCAGCCATCAATGTCCTGGGCCGCCATGTCCGGGCGTCGGTGGTGGTGGTCGACGTCGGCGTGGCCCATCCGGTCCCGGGCACGGCGCTTGGCCTCGTCCGGCGCAACGTGGCTCGGGGTACGGCCAACCTCGCCACAGGGCCGGCCATGACCGAGGACCAGGTCGAGGCCGCTCTCGACGTGGGCGCCGACATAGGCACCGAGGCCGTCGCCAATGGGGCTCGGATGCTGGTCACGGGCGACATGGGGATCGGCAACACCACCCCCTCGGCGGCCCTGGTCGCCGCTCTCACCTCCACCAGCCCCCGCACGGTGACCGGGCGCGGGACGGGGATCGACGATGAGATGCTGGCCACCAAGACGATGGTGATCGAGAGGGCGCTCGCCCGCCTGGAGCCGGGCGCCGGCCCCCTCACCGTGGCCGCCGAGGTCGGTGGCCTGGAGATCGCCGCCCTGGCCGGCTTCATCGTTGCCGGCGCCGCCGCCCGGGTCCCCGTGATCATCGACGGGGTCATCTCGGTGGCGGCCGCCCTCCTGGCCAGCGCCTTCGCGCCCGCTGTCCCGGGCTACCTGGTGGCCGGGCACCGCTCGGTCGAGCCCGGGGCCGCAGTGGGGCTGGCCTTCCTCGGCCTCTCGCCCGTACTCGACCTCGAGCTGCGGCTCGGCGAAGGCAGCGGGGCGGCGCTGGCCGTGCCCATCGTCCAGGCCGCGGCCAAGATCCTGGGCGAGATGGCGACGTTCGGGTCGGCCGGGGTCACGGACAACAACGCAGCGGGCTGACGCCGGGGCAAGGTGCCAGGCTGACGGGCGACGGCTCGCGCCCATCGGCCCGGGCGACGGCTTGCGCCCATCGGCCTGGGCGACGACGCTGGACGGATGGCCCAGCGCGCTCAACCTGTCCGGGGGATGCGGGACATCGTCCCGCCCGAAGCCGAGCTGCGCCGGCAGGTCGCCAACCGCATCCTCGACGTCTATGCCGGCTACGGCTACGAGGTGATCGAGACGCCGGCCTTCGAGGACCTCGACGTGCTCATGGGCAGCGACGGCGGCGATAACGAAAAGCTGATCTTCAAGGTGCTAAAACGCGGGGCCCGGCTCGAAGAGGCCAGCACCCGGGAAAGCCCGGAGGCCGGCGAGCTGGCCGACGCCGGCCTGCGCTTCGACCTGACGGTGCCCCTGGCCCGGTTCGTGGCCAACCACCTCAACGATCTGCCCATGCCCTTCAAGGTCGCCCACATAGCGCCGGTGTGGCGGGCGGAAAGGCCCCAGCGGGGCCGGTTCCGGGAGTTCACGCAGTGCGACATCGACATTGTCGGCGAACCCGGTACTGCCGCCGAGGTCGAGCTGTGTAGTGCCACCTTCGACGCCCTCGAAAATATCGGCATACGCGGCTGCACGATCAGGCTGAACGACCGCCGCCTGCTGCGGGCCGCCGTCGAAGCCCACCTCGGCCCGGCCGCAAATGCCGCCGCCGTCTACATAACCCTTGACAAACTCGACAAAATTGGTGCTGACGGGGTGGCCGCCGAGCTCACCGGCTACGACCGGGCCGGCGTGCAGGCTCTTTTGCAGTGGTTGGAAAAAGGCGACCTTTCGCTCGGGCCCGCCGATGCGGCCCAGGACCTGGAACAGACCCTGGGCTGCTTGGCCCGCCTGGGGCAATCGGCCCGTTTCGACCCCACCCTGGTCAGGGGGATGGGCTACTACACGGGGCAAATATTCGAGGTCTCCCATCCCGATGTCCCCTATTCGCTCGCCGGGGGCGGCCGCTACGACGGCATGACGGCCCGCTTCGGTGCTCCCGCCCTGCCCATGTGCGGGTTCTCCATCGGCTTCGAGCGCGTCTGCGAAATGGTCGACCGGGACGCCTTCAGCGCCGGCCGGCACAAGGTGGCCGTGCTCTGCACGGGCGAGGAAGAAATGTTGCGCTGCCTGGAACTGGCTCGCAGCCGCCGGGCCTCCGAGCCGGGCGCCGTTTTCAACGTCCTGCGCCGGGCGCGCAACGTGCGCAAGCAGAGAGACGACCTGCAACAGCTGGGCTACACCGAGGTCGTGGGCGGCCAGGAGTTCGGCTAGGCCGAAGTTGGCGAAGTTACTTGGGCGGCCCCGGCCTCCAGGCCGCCTGGGTGGTGCCGATGCGGCGGAAACCCGCCCGGCGGTAGATACGGCTGACGTCGTCGTCCTCGGCGCTGAGCACCAGGGCCTGGACGCCACACTGGCGGGCGTGACGCGCCAGTGTGGCTGTCACGGCGCCGGCCAGGCCGCGGCGGCGTGCCGCGGGCAGGGTGCCTACCCCGACGATCTCGGCCACGGCCCCGACGGGTTGGTAGCTGCCGGCGGCCAGGGCGCCCTCGGCCGGGGACTCGGCCACGGCCGTGACCGTGAGGCCGGCCCGGGCACGGGCAAGTAGGTGGGCGACAAGCTCGGCGCCCAGTCCGGCCACAGCTTCGTCGCGCTCGCGGGCACCGGGCCCGCCCCGCTGGCACCCGCCAAACTCGAAGGCCACGTTGGCCACCGCCCGGGCGTCGAGCAGGGCGGGGTCGGCGGCCTCGACCACCCGTACCTTCACACCGGGGACCGCCGGCACGGGCACCTGGCCCGGGACGTCCGCCGCCGCCGCCATCAACGCGTGGGTACTGACCTCGAGGCCGGCCTCGGAGGCGGCCTCCGCCAGTTCGGGATGGACCTCTTCCACCCATTCGATGGTCAGCTCGACGCCGTAGCGCCGGCACGCCTGGCCCAGGCGCAGGACGTCGGCGGTGGTGACCGGGCCGGGATGCCCGAGCGCGGGGCGGGCGTAATAAGCCCACGGCGTCCGGCTCACGAACAACGTGAACGGGCCCACCTCGACGGCGTCCGTGTCGGGGCGGGGCACGGCGTCGAAGTACGCATCGGCCACGCTTATCGTGACCGGCGCCGGCCCGGAGAGGTCGGTCAAGCTCAGTAGTACTCCGGCCAAGTGGCGCCTGAAGGGTGGTACTTGCCCGCCGGGCCCCGCCCGAACAGGCGCAGTATGTTGGCTGTCACCGCCTGGACCACGGCGGACGGGCAGGCGGGCAGCGTGCCCGTGCACGCCGACAGGGCCGGGATCCAGCCGATGGTCCCCGTGGCCAGCACCCCACCCCCGCCGGGGGCCCAGGTGTAATAGGTCATGTCCGCGTCCATGATGTGGCCGAGTTCGGGGTTGACCGGCGAGTGCGACAGGATCTCGACATTGGGCGGGTCGGGCTCGGTCGTGTCGTAGGCGTCGTAGTCCCCGGCCTCCACGCCCTTCAGTTGCGTACCGTCGGTCACGCCCGTACCGGCGAAGGGCCAGGTGCCGGCGTCGGTCACCACCATGGGGTCGTCGAGGCCGTAGCCCTGGTAGGTGTCGCCCACCACTTCGCTCGGCGGGTCGTCGGCCGGCGGTTGGGCCCAGGTGTTGCCGGTGGCGTTGTCGGGGTCGGTGGCGTAAATGGGGTCGGCCGTCGGGTCGCGGTAGTCGACCTCCTCGCGGTCCGGGCCCATCGGGCTGGCCTGGAGGCGGGCGTGGCGCAGCACCGGAGAAGCGCCGAAATAAACGACGTTGACCCCCTCGGAGCGGGCCGCGACCACGCCGTTGCGTTCGGACAGCGTCCAGGTCTCGTCATGGCCCAGGGTGAGGAGCGCCTTGTGGTGCCTCAGTAAACCGGGGTGCTGGGAAAAAGTCACGTCTGTCCAGTAGGTGACGTCGAGCCCGTGCTCTTCGGCCCAATAGACGAGGGGGTATTCCAGGGCCATGAAATCGGCGGCGCCGCTACCGTTGGCATAGGGCCGGTCGAACGACTCCACCAGGGCGCGCTCGTCGTACTGGGGCGTGCCCCCGGGCGGGGCGCCCCCGTACATGTCGTAGCCGCCCCAAGTGTTCCAACCCTGCCAGGTGAGCACGCTGTTCTGGACCACATAGGTGGCGTGGCTGGAAGGGCCCCAGACGGTCAGGGGGACATAGCTCTGGGCACCCGGGTCGGCGACGAGCTTGAACAGGTAGTCGCCCTGGACGAACCTCGGCCCGACGACGAGGCTCACGGACGGGGCCCAATTGTCGCAGGCCACCATGTTGGTGGCCGACGCGATTGTGCACGCCGGTTGCACATGCCCTTTCAGCTCGCCCGACCTCCAGACGAGCCGGCCGCCCTTGCCCCCGTAATAACCGATGCGGTAGGCGCTTATGTGGTACCGGGCCGCCCTCGTCGTCACATAAAGGGTGACCTTTTGGCCCTCCCGGGCGGCCGTCAGGTCGGCGAACCCGTTTATCGTAGGCCCGGCCCGGCCCGACAGGTGCCAGGCCGCGGTGCCCGGCTTGCGGTTCTCGTCGATCACCCACCGGGCCTCGACCCCGTCGGGGCCGGCGAAGGTGGCCGGGCCCGGCGCCACCGTGGTGGGGGTGACCTGAGGAGCGCTCCCCCCATGAGCGGCCTTGGTGGCAACGGTCGTCCTAGTCGTCCCTGCCCCTGCAACGCTCGCCGCTCCAACGCTCGCCTGACCGCCGGTACCCGAACAGGCGGAGACCACCATCGACGCCGCTACCATGGCGGCCAGAGCACGGGCCGGTGCAGCCTTCATGTGAGCTTGGAGTGTACATAAACGCGCATTTCGTCGGACAGGTCGTCGCCCGCGGCAAACAAGCCCTTGAGCAACCCCGGGCTCGTCGTAAAGGCGGAAAACGCCATACTTACGCTCACATTGTGGTCGGGCCGGTGCGAGATCCTGACCGGGTCACCAGCCTGGACGGTCCCGGGGCGGACCACGCTCAGGTAGGCGCCGGGCCGGCCGTCCGCACCGAAGCGCTTGGCCCAGCCCACTACCCCCCGGGCAAAGGCGTACACGGCCTGGTCGTCGCCGCCGTGGTTCTCGCGGTCGCCGATGGCGTCACCTTCGAGGCCGCTCCGGCCTTTTTGGCTGCCCGGTGCTCTAACGGCCACAGCCACGCTCACCGGTCGCTTGGCGAAACCGGTGCTCCCGCCCTTGGCCCGGTTGGGCTCCAAGGCGCCGACGTTGACCGAACGTACATAAGCAGCGGGGCCCTCGGAGGCGAACATGGCCTCAAGTCTGGCCCGGGGGCCAGACCGGGCGCCGATAATTTGGCCAGACTGGGCCTGTGGAAGTGAGCACAGAGGAATTCGAACGGCTGGTCGGCGACGCCCTGGACGGGATCCCCGAAACCCTGGGACGGCTGATGGACAACGTGGCCGTCTTCGTTGAGGACTGGGCCACGCCCGCCCAACTGGACGGCCAGGGGGGCACGCTCCTCGGGCTGTACAGCGGCGTCGACCTCACCCGTCGTGCCTCCTACGGCGGGGCCATGCCGGACCGCATAACGATTTTCCGCGGCCCCATCTGCCGGCTGGCCCGCAGCGAAGCCGAACTGGTCCAACTGGTACGTCACACCGTCGTGCACGAGGTAGCCCACCACTTCGGCATATCCGACCGGCGCCTCGAAGAGCTCGGCTTCGAGCCCGGGCACCACGGGCACCGGGGCTGAGCCGGCACCGGGGCGGGGCGTGGACGGCGCCACCGCCTTCGCCTCCCTCGACCAGCAGGGCATGCTGCTGAAGGGCTGGGAGCCCACGATCGACTGGAACAGCCTGGGCCTGCAAGCGGTGCCACCGGACAAAAGCTACGTCCCGACGGGGCTGACCATGGCGGGCACCCTCGTCTACGACTCCAAGGACGTCACCGACCCGCCCACCACCTGGC
This sequence comes from uncultured Acidimicrobiaceae bacterium, assembly GCA_964481925.1. Lineage (GTDB taxonomy): Bacteria > Actinomycetota > Acidimicrobiia > Acidimicrobiales > Palsa-688 > Fen-671. The sequence continues at coordinate 13,425 of CAYZVQ010000051.1, read as the reverse complement.
AGCAGCTGCTCGAGCCCAAGTGGAACGGGAAAGTCGGGATGAACGACCGTTCCTAGACAGTGAGCAGGACTGAGCCCTGCGCACCGGGCGGCCCCGAACGGTCTTGGGCCACCTGGTCCCCGGTACTTCTGGTCGGCACTGTGGTCTTACTGCCACCGCCTCTCGGGGCCCAGAGAACGGTCTGCACCGTCTATGGCCCCTCCGGCGGAGGAACGCACAGTGGCTCGTGGCCCATCCTCTGGTGAGCGTCGAGCGTGCGTCCCCCGTCGCCGGGTGCGCTGGGCGAGCCCGCGTCTTCCTATGGCCACCGCGGCGGCGTGGTGGCCGGTCAGGCACGATCGTGGGGTGGGCGTAACGCTGAGCCCGGACGGTTGTCTGGTCCTGGCCGGCGAGAGTAGCTTCAATGGCAACTACGACACTCCCGGGGCCCCCGCCGACGCTGGGGCCGATGGGGCCGTCGACCTCACATCCGGCGTGGCGGCCGCGGTGACCCGCCCGGCCAGCTGAAAGGGGCCCGCCTACCAATGCACCCGTCCAGCGACATCACTCTCGCCGTGGCCGTCTTCCTGGGCAGCGCCGTGGAGAGCGTCGAAGCTCTGACCATCATCGTGGCCGCGGGCGTGTCCCGGGGCTGGCGGTCCGCCCTGGAGGGTGCCGCCTGCGCTTTGGGGGTGCTCATCGTACTGGTGGCGGCGTTAGGGCCGGCCCTGGTCCACCTGGTCCCCATCGATGTACTGAGGGCCGTCGTGGGGACGCTGCTGCTCGTCTTCGGGCTGCAATGGCTGCGCAAAGCCGTGCTGCGGGCCGTGGGCCTCAAGGCCAAGCACGACGAGGACGCCATCTTCCGCCAGCACGTCGAGAGCCTCTCGGCCGGCTACCAAGCCCCGGGGCCGGCCGCAGCCGCCCGCTCCGGGCGGGACGCCACCGGCTTCGTGGTCGCCTTCAAGGGGACCTTCCTGGAGGGCCTGGAAGTGGCCATCATCGTCCTCGGCCTGGGCGGCGGCGACCATCAATTGGGGCTGGCCAGCGCCGCCGCCGGGGCCGCCATCCTGGTGGTGGCCGGGGTGGGCGTCGTGGTCGCCCGCCAGTTGGCCGGCGTGCCCGAAAATGCCATGAAGGTCGTGGTCGGGCTGATGCTGGTGTCCTTTGGCACCTTCTGGGCGGGCGAGGGCCTGGGGGTCCGCTGGCCTGGCTCCGACCTGGCCATCCCGGTCCTGGTCGGCATCTACGCCGTGGTGACCTGGGCGCTCGTCCAGCTCTCGCGGCCGCGCCACCATGCGGCCGTCACCCCCGAGCAGGCCCGTGCCTCCTGAGGGCGAGGGCGCCGGCAAGGCCTCGGCGACGACCGGCGCGCCGGCCCCTGGGGGGGGCGGGACCACGACCGGGGCGGCGCGGCCGCCCCTCCTCATGCGGTGGTTGGCCGCCTTCGGCCGGTTCTGGTGGGACTTCCTGGTGGGCGACACGCCGGAGCTGCTGATCGGCGTGCTCATCGCCCTGGGCGTGGTGGCCCTCCTGGTCAAGGGCCCTTCGCTCAACGCCGCCGGCGTCGCCGCCTTCCCCGTCATAGTGGCGGTCCTGCTCGGCCTGTCGGTCTACCGCGCCCGGCCCAAGCGCTAAGCCTCGTCCCGGCCGGCTCAGCCGGCCAGGAAGCTGAGCCTTACGCGGCGGTGCGGGTTGTCGCTGTTGGTGTCGACGAACACCACGCTCTGCCAGGTGCCCAGAGCCAATTGGCCGTCCAGGACGGGTACCACCAGGGACGGCGAGACTATCGCCGGGAGCAGGTGGTCGGCCCCGTGGCCGGGCGAGCCGTGGCGGTGGCGGTAACGGTCGTCGCGGGGCAACAAGGCGCCCAGGGCATCGATCAGGTCCTCGTCCGACCCCGACCCCGTCTCCATGAGGGCCAGGCCGGCGGTGGCATGGGGGACGAACACCGAGCACAGCCCGTCGCCCCGGCCCGCGCAGAACCGCTTCACCTCGGCGGTGATGTCGAGCACCGTCCGGCCCGAGGTGTCAAGGTGCAGCTCCGAAGTGTCCACCACCTATTTTCTAGCCGCTTTTCAGGCCGCCGCCCGGACCAGTCACGGGCCCCCCCGGTACCGTGGTCGGGTGCCGAGCGTGCCCACGGTCCTCGTGTCCCGCCAGAGCGACGGCGCTTACGCCGTCCGGGTGCGCGGGCCGCGCTCGGAGACGAGCCACGTTGTCTCCGTACCGGAGGCCCTGGCGCACAGCCTGGGGCTGGCCGACCTCCCGGGGGAGGAACTGGTGCGGGCTTCGTTCGCCTTCCTGCTCGACCGCGAACCGGCCGGTTCCATCCTGCCCCGCTTCAGCCTCGACATCATCTCCCGCTATTTCCCGGAGTACCCCACCGAGTTGCGGCAGTACTTGGCCTAACCCGTTAGCGGGAGGAAGCTCCCTGCTGCCAGAACTGGTTGACAGTCGCCTGGTCCCGAGGCCTGTCCTACCACGTGTACTACCATGACCACATGGCTCAACGCGACAAACGCTCAGTCTCTTTCCCCGCGGAGCTAGCAAGGGCGATCGACCAAGCCGCCATAGAGTCCGGGTCCAGCTTCAGCGCGTGGATCGCCGAGACGGCGTCGCGCCGCCTCCGGCTTGAAGCTGGACGCCGGGGCGTGGCTGCATGGGAGGCGGAGCACGGCCCGCTCACCGAACAGGAGCTTGCCGAGGGCCTGGCGCGTGCTCGGGAGCTCCTGGGGCGTGCCCAGTCAAAGAAGTCCGCGTAGTGGCTGGAGTCACCTACGACAGTGGCGCGCTAATTGCCGGGGAACGCAACGATCGGCGGATGTGGGCACTGCACGTCGGGTTCATCGCCGAGGAGGTCGTACCGGTAGTACCAGCGCCTGTTGTCGCCGAAGCGTGGAGGGGTGGGGGCCGTCAGGCGAGCTTGGCGCGCATGCTTGCTGGGTGCGAAATCGAGCCGATGGGCCCCGACCAGGCACGCCGCGTCGGTGAGCTCGCCGGACGAGCTCACCACGACGACATAGTCGATGTCACCGTGGTCGAAGGCGCCCTCCGTCGAGGAGGAGATGTCGTTGTGACCTCGAACGAAACCCACATTCGAAACGTCGCCGGCGCCGCGGGTCAACGGCTCACAATCCAGGCGGTCTGAGCCAACTGGCCGCGCACAGCCAGCATCCTGGCCCTCGGCCCGGCCGCGGTAGCCCCGCTGGGGCCCGTCAGGAGGAGGCCCCCTGCTGCCAGAACTGGTTGAGCCGCGCGATCGCCTCCGCTCGGGAGAGCTTGGCCACCTCGGTCTCGCTGAGCCCGACCCGGTTCAACAGGAGCTGGACAACCTCTAGAGGAACGGTCCCCTCCCGTTGTCTGGCGCCACCGCGGTCAGGGGCAGTTCCCTCGTTCACACAGGCCCAGAAGGCAGCTTCGCCGACGGCCAGCTGGTCCCGCAAAATGTGTGCCCACATCGAGGCTCCGTAGCTCGAGCGGTCCGGCGGCCGAGAAATACGAGTGCGGAGGACCGTGCCGTCCGCCAGGGCGAGTTCGTACGTGAGGTGATGGACGTTCTTCTTGCCCGTGGCGTTGCGCACCACCGTCCAGCCTTCGTTCCGGCAAAACTGGTCGTGAGCGGCACGCGTTGGCGCCGGCCACTTCACTCGACGAAGTACCCGTTGAGCCAGGCCCCGAGTTCGTCGTCCGACGACAGCTGGACGAACTGGACGAAGCCCCAGTTGGCCGAGTGGTTGGCAGCGTTGCGGAGGTGGTCCACCCAGTCCTCTGCGTACTCGCGCAGGACCGTGATGGTGTCGTCGACGGCTTCTTGGAACGAGGCGCCTTCAGCCGCCAGCGGGTAGCCGGGGAAGAGCACGGACCAGGTCCCGTCCTCTTCGACTACCTCAGGGTGCGGCGCCAATGGGGCAAGGGCCCGGCGCAGGTCATCGGCCGCCACCACGGCGATGACGTCCGCCTCGCGGCGCACCGTTGCCGCCCGGCCCTCGCTGGCGGCATCGAGCATCCTCTTGAACCCGGCTCGGGCGTCGGCGACCTTGGCGAACTCTAGTCCCTGCATAATCCCACTATAGATGGTTATGTACACCATGTACATGGGACGTTACCGAAGCCCGAGCACACTGAACGCGGTCGGCACATCGGGTACAGTTCCCGCTTGAGCAGCCTCGCTTGTTCCGAAAAGGACGGGCCATGGCATTCCGGCTCACGACGAAGTCGCAACGGGCAGCCGCGATTACGGTTGCCGCCGTGATCGCTGTCTTGTCGTTGGCGTCAACGGTCCGAGCGTCAGCTACGCCGACGGCGGAGGAGTACCCGACGAGCGGCCGCACCGCCTTCACCGTTTACTCTTTCAGCGGCAACGGGCTGCACGGGCCCGGGGGCGGGGTGTTCTCGGCAGTAGTGCAGCTACCTCAATAGTCTCGTCCGCAACAGGGCGCTAACGCGGCTCCTGCTGCCCGCCGTACGCTAACTGGGTGCGCGGAGCTTGGTACTAGGTGCCGGCCGCCGCCAACGCTGGTGGTGCCGACTAGTGGCGCTGCCGGCTTACCTCGCTGATGGGCCGCGCCCAGTCGCCTCGCGCCGGGGCATTGGGGTGGTCATCGACGATGTGAGCCGCACCTATCCGGCTTCAGCCGGCCCGGCGGCCGGTGTTTTCGGGATATGCGCCGAGCTCACCGCCGGCTCCTTCGTGACCGTGAGCGGGCCCTCGGGCAGCGGGAAGAGCACCCTGCTCAACCTCGTCGCGGCCTTGGACCACCCGACCAGCGGGCGCCTTATCGTCGACGGCCGGGACATCGCCGCTGCCCCTGAGCGCGAGAGGGCCGAGTACCGGCTCCGGCTGGTGGGCTGCCTGTTCCAAGACGCACCGCTGATCGGGGAGCTGAGCGTGGCCAACAACGTCGTGCTCCCCGGCCTCTTGGCGCGCTCTGACCGCCGGGAGGCTCGCGGCCGGGCGCAGGAGCTGCTCGACCGCGTCGGCTTGAGCAGGCAATCAGCCATGTTCCCAGCCCAGCTCTCCGTGGGCCAGAGGCAACGGGCGGCCCTCGCCCGGGCGCTCATGAACCGCCCCCGCCTGCTGCTGGCCGACGAGCCTACGGGCAACCTGGACCGGGCGACGGGGCGCCAGGTCATGGAGCTCGTCGCCGGCGCCCAGGCCGAGGGCTGCACGGTGGTGGTGGTCACCCACGACCCCGAGATAGCTGCCGCCGGCGACCAGCACCTGCGGCTCCTCGACGGGCGTCTGGTCGCCTGAAGCGCGGGTTGCCAGCGTGCGCAAACGGGCCGCCGCCGCTCTTGTCCTATCTAGCCGCTGGAAGACCGGCCTGACCGAAGCCCTCTTGGTCGGGCTCGTGGCCATGGTGGCCGCCGGCGTCCTGAGTGCCGCCTGGCTCGCCCGGGGCGCAGCCGACCTTTCCGCTCCAGCCCTCGAACGGGCCATCGGCGCCCCCGAGTACGTGGTCCAGGTCCCGCCACCCGACTACGGGCGGGCGGCACGCGAGGTCGCCACCACCGGCGACTTCAGCCGGGTGGGCCCCGCCGTCCCGGAGATCCCGGGCACGCTTTCCCACCCCGGGCACAACCTGGAAGCCGACTTCTTCGTGGCCTCAGGCGCACAGCTGCCACCCTGGGACAACCTCCTCAAAGGCATGAGGCTCCTCAAAGGCATGAGGGCCGCCGCCGGCCCAGCGGCCTGGCTGGAGCTCGGAGCGGCCGAGACGTTGGGCGTGTCCCCCGGGTCCACGGTGACAATGCACACCTCGGCAGGGGTACGGCACCTGAGGGTGGCCGGCATCTTTGGCGACCTTTCTCGCGGCGAGTACCCGATCAACCCGGTCGCCGACGTCGTCCTCGACCCTTCCGCCGCCAAGGTGGGCGGGCTCCCCGCGCCGTCAACCACCGCTTTCGGGCTGTGGACGACGGAGCCTCCGAGCATCACCGGCCCTGCTCTGGCCCGTGCTTTGGCGCCCGGCGGGAGCTGGTCCCGCCTGGCCAGCGTCCCCGGCGACTTTGGCGTCATCACGGACCTGATAATCGGCCTCTTGGCCATCTTCGCCGTGGCCGCCCTGGTGGCCTTGGTGCTGTTGGTGGCGGCCATGGTGTACCTGGAAGTGCTCCGGCGGGAGCGCTGGATCGGCCAACTGAGGGCTATCGGGTGGACCTCCGGAGCGGTGCGGGCCCTTTTGGCTATCGAGTGGGCGCCTGTCACTTTTCTCGGGGCGGTGGCCGGCACCGCCCTCGGGGCCTTGTCCGCCAAACCCGTCGCCCGGCTCATGACCCAGCTCTATGGAGCGGTCCCCTACCTGCCCGGGGCAGCCTTGACGGCGGCGGCCGTGGTGGCGCTGGTGGTCGCGGTCACCCTGTGCACAGCCACGATCGCCACTCGGCACATCGGCGAACGAGCCATTTGCCAACAGCTGCGCTTGTTGAGCTCGGATCCTCCGGCCGGGCGCACCGGGCGCTTGGCCCACGGGGGGGCGTCCCTCCGAGTCGGCCTCGCCATGCTGGCCGGGCGCAAGCGGCGGGCTGTCTCGATTGCCACGGTCACCTTCTTCGCTTGCCTGATCGCCGTGCTCGGCAGCTCGCTTTCCTCGGTGGCGGGCGCCGTGGGGCACGACCCGGCGGTGTGGGGCTTCCGCTTCGACTACGAGGTGCAGCTGCCCATCGGCGCCCAGGAGGCGCCCGCCCTGGCCGAGGCTCGCCGCCTACCCGGTGTGGCCTCCGCCTCGCCTGCCTATTTCGGCGCCGGGCGGGTACCTGGCAAGGGTTCCACCGGCCAGATCTTGCTCGTCTCCCCTACGTTCTTCGCCCCCCATCGTGAGCACGGCTCGCCGCTCACGGGCCCGTACCAAGTGGAAGTGGGCCAAGAAGTGGCCCACCTGGTCAGCCCGTCGGGGACGCTCCCGCTGACGGTGGGGGGCCGGACGGTGCTCCTCCATGTGGCGGGCGTGGTGCAGGACCTGTTCGACCGCGGCAGCATCGTGCTCGGCTTGCCCACTCTCAGGGCGGAACTCGCCCCCGACATAACCACCAACGGTCTGTTCGTGAAATGCTCGTCCGCTGCCACCTGTCCGGCGCTAGGCCGCCGCTTGGGAGCAGCCGACTCGGGAGCCTGGGCGGTGATCAGCGCCCGAGATGACATGGCCCTGCCCTTTGGGGGGTCGGTCGTTGCCGTAACGCGGGACTTCTTCATCGCTTTCGTCCTCCTCGCCGCGCTCGCCGGGCTGTACGCGGGCCTGGCCACCGCCGGGGAGACGATGTCGACGTACGGTCTGTTGCGGGCGATCGGGGCCGGCCGAGGCCGGGCCGTCGGTACGGGCGTGGTCCAGGCCTTTGCCATGACTTTCCCGGCCGCCTCCCTGGCGTGGGTGGGCGGCGTCCCCATGAGCCACCTGGTCGTGAGCGCCGCCAGCTCGGCCATCGGAGGGCTGTCAGAGGGCTCGATCTCGTGGTGGTCGGCCGGCTCGGCGGCTCTCGTGGTCGCCCTGGTAGCGTGCGCGGGAGTGGGCGTGCCTCTCGGTGTTGCGGCCTGGCGTGCCCCTGCCCGAGCCTTGAGGGCCCTCGGCTAGGCCGCCTCGTGCGCCCCGTCGCGCCCTCTTGGCATACTGGCGGGATGCCCCGTAACCAGCCCTGGTGGCGCAACGCCATCATTTACCAGATATATGTCCGCAGCTTTAGGGACTCCAATGGCGACGGGACCGGGGATCTGGCCGGCATCTGCGAGAAGTTGGACTATCTGCAGTGGTTGGGCGTAGACGCCCTGTGGCTTTCGCCCACCATGCCATCGCCCAACGCCGACTGGGGTTACGACGTCTCGGACTACTACGGCGTGCACCCGGATTACGGGGCTTTGGCCGACATGGACCGCCTGGTCGTCGAGGCGGCCCAGCGCGACATCGGGATCATGCTGGACCTCGTCCCCAACCACACCTCCAGCGCCCACCCCTGGTTCGTGGACGCCCGGTCCGGCCGGGGATCGGCGCACCGCGACTACTACGTGTGGGCCGACCCGAAAGCGGCCGGCGGCCCGCCCAACAATTGGATTTGCGCTACCGGCGCCCCGGCGTGGACCTTCGACGCCGAAAGTGACCAGTATTACCTGCACAATTTCCTGCCCGCCCAGCCGGACCTCAACTGGTGGGACGAACGCGTCCACGAAGAGTTCTACGACATCCTGCGTTACTGGTTCGACCGCGGGGTGGCCGGGTTCCGTATCGACGTCGCCCACGGGTTGTACAAGGACTCCCTGTTGCACGACGACCCGCCGGCGGGGCCGGGCGACCATCCCGCTATACGGCGCGGTAAATTGCGGCCCGTTTACAGCTCGCACCGCCCCGAGGTCCACGACGTCTACCGCCGGTGGCGCCAAATTGCGGACGCTTACGAGCAGGAGCCGGCCCTGCTCGGTGAAACGTGGGAATTCGACTACCAACGCTTCGGCGACTATTACGGCCGCGAGGAGCCCGAGCTGCACATGGGTTTCAATTTTAGCTTTGTGGAGGCGGGCTTGACCGCGCCGGAGCTGGCCGACGTGGTGAAAAAGACGCTGGCCGCCCTACCCGCAGGCGCCACGCCGGTGTGGACGGGGTCCAACCACGACGTGGGCCGGTTCCCCACGCGCTGGTGCGGCAACGACGCCCGGGCCGTAAAGGCGGCGCTGGCCGTGCTTTCTACGCTGCCCGGCACCGTCGTGCTTTATTACGGCGACGAGCTCGGGATGGCCGATGTGGACGTGCCCGTAGCCCTGCGGTTGGACGAGATGAGCGCCGGCAAGCCCTACGGGCGCGACGCGTGCCGCACCCCGATGCTGTGGTCGGCCGGGGAGAACGCCGGCTTCACCACCCCCTCGGCCCGGCCCTGGCTACCGCTGGGAGGCACGGCGACCAATGTCGAGGACGAGAGGGCCGATCCCGGCTCCGTGCTCAACCTCTGGCGCGCCCTGGCCGCGTTGCGCCAGGCCGGCAGCATCGGCCGCCTGGACAAGCTGGAGCAGGTGTTGCTCGACAAACAGGTCTGGGCCTATCGCGTCGGCGAGGTGACCACGGTGGCCAACCTTTCAGACCAGGCGGTCACCAGGCCGTTGACCGGTCACGAGCACCTCAGCGTGCTGGTCTCCACGGCCGCGCTGCCGCCCCCGGGTGCCGCGGTGGGCGCCGAGCTCAGTCTCGGGCCATGGGAAACGGTGGTCCTGGCCGCCCAGCCCTGAGTTACAGGCCCTGACGCGGCGAGCTCAGGCCGTCTCGTCCAACCCGGCGGCGTCGGGCTCGGCCGGCACCGCCAGCGCCGAGCCCAGGATGAGGACCACGAACAGGACGAAGGTCAGGATGTGCACCACTGTGCAGTACTCGCATATGTGGCGCAGTTGTACGAGCTCGGCGTATAGGAGCCACAGAACTGTGGCCACGCCGGCCACCGAACCGGCCAGGCGCGCCCGGGCCACCCACGGCGAGGCGGCGCGCCAGGCCCACGGGCTGCACAGGGCCAGCATGGCCACAGACCACACCAGGCCGGCCAGGGCTACCGGTAGCAAGTGGTGGAACAAAGACCCGAAGAAATAGGAATACCTGCTGGTCGTCACCAGCGCACAGTTGACCACCGAGCCGGGCTTGGCGAGAAAGCACGCTATGCCCTTGGGATTAGTGAAGTGCGTGTAGGTCAGGTAGGCCGAGTCGGCCACCGCCAGGAGGCAGATGATGGCGCTGGTCGTGGGTACCCAGCGGGGCGGGACCAGGCGTCCTTCGGGGACCGGCTCCTCCTCCACCGGCGGCCTCGGGGCACCCCCCGTCCGGCCCGCACCGGTGGCCGTCGCCGGTGTGCGGCGGGTGTCCGCCCCCACCACCCGGGCCATGGCTAGCTCGAGGCCTTGGTGGTGGCAGTGGGCTTGGTCGTAGCCGTGGGCTTGGTGGTAGCCGTCGTGGCCGACGTCTTGCCCGTCTTGGCCGTGGTCGGCACGGAACTGCCCTTGCTACTCGTCGCCGAGGACGTGGTGATGCCCTTGAGCACGGACGGCACCTGCGAGCAGACGTTGGCGGGCTGGTCGTGGGTGAGCACGCACAGGTCACCGACCAGGTACCCGGCCGCCGCCTCCAACGCCTTGGAGGTGGGGTTGGTGCCCGAGGTCATATAGGACGCGGCCGTCGTCCACGGCTGGGCGGAGATGGCGCTGGCATCGTACTGGTTACCGGTGAGGACGTACTTGCCGCCTAGGTAGACGAACGGGATGGGGTTTTCGCCCTGGTCCGCGGCGGGGATGTACGGGGTGGTGTCGTACTTGGTCACCAGCGCGTCTTCCGTGGCCGTCGGGTCCTGCAACGGCTGGTCGGTGTTGGTCTCCTCCTCGTCGGACAGGAAACTGAGGTACTTGCTGGTGTAAGTCGAGCCGTAGAAGGAGAACGTGGGGGTGCTGGGGTTGACGTCGGTGGCCGATGACGTCGTCCCCTCCAGGTCGGCGAAGGTACCGAACTTGGACAGGGCCATGATAAGGGCCCAACGTTCGGCGGCGCAGTAGGGGCAATATTCAGCCCCCACGTACACGATCCCGGGCTTGCCGCCCGAGGTGAACAGAGGGTTCTTGGCCGGCAAGGCCTGGGGCGGCGCGGCCGTGCCCGGGAGGCCTTTGGCCTGCGCCACCAATTGGTCCACGGGCACGCTCTCGACCTTGGCGACGAGATTGGCGGGCACGGCGAACGCACCGCTGGCGATCTTGCCCGTGGTGGTGGTGGGCTTGGTCCCGCCCCCGGTGACGCTCACGGTGATTATCACGGCGACCACCACGGCTACCACGGCGATCCCGCCGATCGCCATGTACACGTTGCGTTGCCGGCGCTGCTGGAGTGTCTGGCGGGCAGACGCCCGGGGCGCCGGCCGCCCTCCGCGGGAGGCGGCGTAGGTGGCAGGGCGGGGAGCCGCCGGCCGCTTGGGCACGGGGGGCCGAGAGCCTCCTGGCCGCGGAGGGACGTCCCCCGTCTTGCCGCCGCCGCGACCCTGCGATGATCCTGCCATTTGCGCCTTTCTCCCTGAACCAGAGACCGTCCAGAACCATGTCCAGCGTAATCCCTAAACGCGAGGGCCCACGGCCCACGGGCCCGGGGACGGCGGTGACTAGGTCAAACTTTCAGCCTGCCCTCATCACCGGTTCAGGTGAGGCGCCGGCCATGTCGCCCTCGAGCAGCGACCGCCGGTGGTTATGGCACAGCCCGAGAAGGTCGTCGGCGGCCACCTCGGTGCCACAATGGGCCGACCAGGTCGGGCCCGTCTGCGCCCAGCACCGCCAGTCCCGGGTACGGCCCGGGTCCCAATGAGCCTGGTTGGCGAAACCCCCCGACCACCCGCCGGGACCGGGGTCGTCGCCGGGGCCGGCTTCGATCTGCGCCACCAACCTCGGGCCGTCGGCGCGCCGCCGCGGGCGGCGGGGCCGGCGGGCGGCGACGGGGGCCGGCGCGGAGGTGGCGAGCGCGTTCATCTAATGCGAGGATTCGGCACAACGCTCCTAGAGTTGAGGGCCGGGACAGCAGAACCTCATGGCTCACATCACAGTCGACCTTAACGACGTCGTCGTGCATCTGACCGCTCTGGAGACGGTCGCGGCCTGGCGACGCTCGCTCCGCTTGCCCATCAGCGCCCTGCACATGGTCCACGTGGAGGAACGACCGCTGGCGGGCCTGCCCCGATGGCGCCTGCCCGGCCTCGCCTGCCCGGGCCTTTTCGTGATCGGCAGCCGGCACCACGAGGGGCGCCGTGAGTTCGCCGCCGTGCGCGCCGGGCGCCCGGCGGTCGTCCTCGACGCCGAAGGCGCGGACTGGGACCGGGTGGTCGTGAGCGACCCGAGCGCCGTCCTGGTCGCCGCCGAACTGGCTTCCCTGCTGCTCGGACGCGCCCCCGGCCAGGGTCAACGGGCCACCGGTTAGGCCAGGCGGGCGACCGCCATTGGCACCAGGCGGGCCGAAAGGTCGACCACCGGGCGCCGGGGGCGGGCGTGGTGAGGGCCGGCGGCGCCCACGACCGCGTACCCGTTGCGCCCCGAACGCTTGACCGTGTACATGGCGGCGTCGGCCTCCCTGAGGGCCTCCCGGGCGCCCAACGTCTGGAGCAGCTCGAAGGCGGCCACCCCCACCGACATCGTGACCCCGCCGTCGACCTGGTCGGTCGTTACCTCGTCCCTCACGGCCAGCACGAGCTTGCGGGCCACGGCCTCGGCCGCCCGGGCGTCGCCGTCGCTGAGGACGATGGCGAACTCGTCCCCGCCCACCCGGGCCACCAGGTCGCGGTCGCGCAGGTGCCGGCGCAGGGTAAGGGCGACCTCGATTACGAGCCTGTCCCCCGCTTGGTGACCGAGGGTGTCGTTGACCGCCTTGAAGTTGTCCAGGTCCATGACTAGCAGTGCCCCCCGCGGCCCTTCCTCGGCGCAGGCCCTGGTGTGCCGGGCCAGTTGCAGCTCGAACCAGCGGCGGTTGGCCAGGCCCGACAGGGGGTCCCGGGTGGCCAGGTCTCGCAACGCCGCCTGGGAACGCTTGTGCCTGGTGATGTCCACCACGTTGACGAGGACGTTCTCGGCCTGGCCGCGCGCATCGCGCAGCACCGAGGACGAGAGCTCGCACCAGCACAACCGCCCCCCGGCGCACACCAGGCGCACCTCTCCGTTGGCCTGCCCTTTCGCGCCCTGGGTACCGGTCGGCCCCAGCACCTCCAAGTCGTCGGGGTACACCAGGGCGCGGAGGCGCCGGCCCCGCAGGGCCCGCTCCGGCTCGCCCAGGAGGGCGCAGAAGGCGGGGTTCACAGCCTCCAGGCGCCCGTCCAGGCTCACCTTGGCCATGCCCAGGGGGGCGGCCTCGAATGCGGCCCGCCAGCGGTCGGCCGCCCGGGCCCGGCGCGCCGCGGCCAGGCGGGAAGCGGCTAGGAGGACCTCGAGCCGCTGGCTCCAGTGCTCCAGCAGCCCGGACAGGGGAGACGTCAGCGCCAGCGCCAGGCGGACCGCCAGGACGGCCGCGCCCAACAGGGCCATTACGGCCCAGGCCGCGCCACGACCGGCCCAGCGCCGAATTACATCCATGAAATTCGCCACTAGCGCATTATCGGCACGCCGGGGCCCGCGCTTTAGCCCGATCCCGCGCTTTTGCGCGTTCCGGGCCCCACTTGTCCAGAGGGCGGGCAGGCTGTCCAGAGGGCGGGCAGGCTGTTCAGGGGGTGGCCAGGCTGTTCAGAGGACTCGCAGCCGGGTCGTCGCCGGCAGGTCGGCCAGCGCCCTGAGCACGTCCGAGGGGAAATCGCTCGGAGTGTCCGTTATCACGTAGCCGACGTCGCCGCGGGTACCCAGGTACTGGCCCTCGATGTTCATGCCGTGGTCGGCGAACAGGCTGTTGACGGTGGCCAGGACCCCGGGCACGTTGGCATGGATGTGGGTCAGGCGGAACTCCCGGGCGTCGGGCGGCAGGACCAGGTTGGGCA
>CAYZVQ010000050.1:0-20477 GCA_964481925.1 uncultured Acidimicrobiaceae bacterium | reverse complement strand
ACCTCGGCCGGCGCCAGGCGGGAGGCGAGCTCGGGCGGCATCAGGGCCATCACCTTGTCGTAGACGTCGCGCAGCCAACGGCTGGCCGCCACCATGGTCGGCACCCGTTTGCCGCTTTCCTTCTCGAGGTGGCCCCGGAAGCTGGCGATGTCGTTCAACAGCCGGCGGGCCTGGTTCTCCTGGGCGTCGAGCCCGGTCAGGGTGCGCAGCCGCAGCCGGTGGCGACCGGGTTCAGCCACGTGGGTCCGGATACGCAACCGGTAGCCGTCCGGCGCGCTGACCAGCTCGACCTCGTCGGCATCGAAACCGAGGTCGTTGAGCTTCCGCATCCTCTCGGAGATCTTGTAGCGCTGCTCCTCGGGACGGATGACCACGTCTTCGGACAGTGTGTCCCAGAGCTGGTGGTACCGCTTGGGGATCTCCAGGGCCAGCTCGACGGGCTCGACGTCGGGGGGCAGGAGGCCGGCGGCGGCCAGGTCGAGCAGCTCGCCCCCGACCCGCTCGTAGGCCAGCTCCACGTCGTACTCACGCTGGCCATGGGTCAGCGAGGGGTGGAGCTCGCTCGTTTCGGCATCGAGGAATATGGCTTGCAACGCTCCGGCGTCCAGGCGGAACAGAGTGTTCGACAAGGAGCAGTCGCCCCAGAAGAACCCGGCCAGGTGCAGGCGCACCAGCAGCTCGACGAGGGCGTCAAGGAGCCTGTCCGTCGGCCGCAGCCGGTAGGGGTCCGAATACAGCCCCCGGTAGGTGGTCGAGTACTCGAGATAGCAGGTGCACAGCACGGCGTCCAGCTGGACACCACCGTAGAAGTCGCGGTCGACGACGATGCCGAGGGGCTCCACCGACGGTATGCCCAGGTCGTTGAGCCTCCTTAGGAGCCTGTACTCCCGGCGGGCGAGCACCTCGTGGATCTCCTTGAGGGCGTAGAGCTGGCCCATCTCGGCGACGAAGCGCACCACGTGGCGGGACGTGCCCCGGTTGCGGATGTCGACCAGCCGGTCGTCCTGCCATTCCTCCAGGGGAAGGTGCCAGGGCAGGCTGAGCAAGCCGGCGGCGACATCGGCCGGGGGACGGAAAACGAACCTCATAACACCAACGGTCTACCGCACCGTGGTCATCGGGCGGCCGGCGCGCTAGCGGAACCGTCGGGGGCGCGCCAGATCTTGACTGTCAAAGCCCGCCCTGCCCCCAATGCAGCCCCGATGACCCCGAGCCGCCAGGGCCGCTGACGGCGGTAACGAGCTGCGTACGACCGGTGACAGCTTCGTCGTCGAGATCGGCGGCGTCGACGGTCCGCTCCACCCGCCAGCCCGCCCGTTCGAGCAATGCGAGATGGGCATCGAGGGGCAGGATCGTCCGCCAGGGCTCGCTGCGACCGGATGGCCGGCGGGCGTTCGCCGCGGCCGCAACTGCGTCCGAGCTCGCCCCCGCCCGGTGCACGGCCAAACTGACCGCCAGCGTGCTGCCCGGTGCGGCCCGGGACCGCAGCCCGCCCAGCAGGCGGGAACATGTGGGCTGGTCGAGATAGACCAGGAGACCCTCGCATATGAACAGCGAGGGCCGCCCGGCGTCGTGCCCGCAACCGATCAGGGCACTGCAAACGTCGTCGACCCGGAAGTCGATGGGCGCCAGAGCCAACCCTGTGCTGTCCGGCCCTATGGCCCGGAGCCGCCTCGCTTTGTCGACCTGAGTGGCCGGATGGTCAAGCTCGAAGAACCGCACGCCGGTGGTACGGAACCGCAAGCCTCGGTCGTCATAGCCGGCGCCGCAGACTACGACTTGGCTTATACCGGTTGAGATCGCCCCCATCACCTGGTCGTCGAAGAACCGGGTACGGGCGCGGATCTGGGGCCGAAACCAGGAGGCCGACGTGGGCCTCATACCCCGGCAGAGCGACTCCTGGGCGCCCGGGTCGCCTTCAGGGCTGGTCGGCCGCGACATCCCGCTCCGGAGCAAAGCCACGGCCTGGCTCGTCCGGGAAGACCGAGACCGCCGGAAGCTGCGCAACCACCGAAGAAAGCTTCCACTCGACATAACGAGCCTCCCATGCTAGCGCCGGGAGGCTTTCGGCATGCTGCTGGGCATGCAGTAGGTTGCCGGTCATGCAATATGTTCACCTCGGAAGAAGTGGTTTGCGCGTCAGCCGGTTGTGCCTGGGGACCATGAACTTCGGGGCCCGGACCGAAGAGCCCCAAGCCTTCGCCATTATGGACCGGGCGCACGAACAGGGCCTCAACTTTTTCGACACCGCCAACGTCTACGGGCGCACCTCGCAGGACCAATCGGGCGGGCGGACCGAAGAGATCGTCGGGCGCTGGTTTGCTCAGGGTGGGGGCCGGCGGGACCGTACCGTGCTGGCCACCAAGGTGTACGGCAACATGGGCACCACCTGGCCCAACGAGGACCGGCTGTCGGCCTTGAACATCCGCCGCGCCGCAGATGCCTCGTTGCGGCGGCTGCAGACCGACTACATCGACCTCTACCAGATGCACCATGTCGACCGGGACACCCCCTGGGAGGAGATCTGGGAGGCCATGGAAGTGCTCCGCCAACAGGGCAAGGTGCTCTATTTCGGTTCGTCCAACTTCGCCGGCTGGCATATCGCCAAGGCTCAAGAGGTGGCGGCGCGCCGAGGTTTCATGGGCCTGGTGTCTGAGCAGTCCCTCTACAACCTGTTCGTGCGCGAAATCGAGATGGAAGTGCTCCCCGCCGCCATCGATTACGGCGTCGGCGTCATCGCCTGGTCACCGCTCCAGGGCGGCCTGCTCGGGGGCATACTCAGCCAAACAGCCGGGCCCGGTCGGCGGTTCCAGGACAATGACCGGGCTCAGGAGACCCTCCGGCGCGAACATGCCCGCGTGGAGGCCTACGAGAAGCTGTGCCACGACCTGGGCCACGAGCCCGCCGTGGTCGCCCTGGCCTGGGTGTTGAGCCGGCCGGGCCTGATCGGGCCGATAATCGGTCCTCGCACCGCGGAGCACCTGGACGGCGCGCTCCAGGCGCTGGAAGTCAGCCTCGACGAGGCCACCCTGGCCGAACTGGACAAGATCTTTCCGCCGCACAAGTCGTCGCCCGAAGATTACGCCTGGTAAGAGCGTACGGCTTGGCCCCTTGAGCTTTGGACGTTATGCCTATGGGAATGGGGCCATTTTATAGCGATAATGTTGTTGGGACGCGTTCGCGCCACTAAGACCCATTGGTGGCAGATCCCCCGATGTTAGGTGAAGCGTTATGGAGGTCCCCGCCAGGATCCTGATCGTTGATGACGATGAGAACTCCGATCACGCTCTCGTCAGCGTCCTGACTCGGGCCGGCTTCGACTGCTACGGCGGGAGCACAGCAGATGCCGTCGTGGCCCGGCTCGTGCCCGAGCCTGGTCAGGCCGCGATGCTTTCCCTCGTCAGGCCGTTCACGGCAAACGAGATCCTGACCACCATATCCAACGCTCTCCAGGCCACATTTGAACAGCCCGTACGTCACCCGTTCGGACCGTACCTCACGCGCCGTGAACTGCAGGTCCTAGGGCTCATGGCGGCTGGCTTGCCCAACAAAGCGATCGCCGAACGTCTCTTCGTCAGCCTTCACACGGCTCGCAACCATGTCAAAAGCATCTTGCGCAAACTAGAAGCCCATTCGCGGTTGGAAGCCGTCGCTATTGCCGTTCACGGAGGTTTTATAGAGCGTGGTATTTCCGAGGTGGCGGCTAGCTAAACGGTCCCCGTGCTATCTGATCGTTCGCACGTTGCCCTCTCTCGCTCACGCTAATGGAACGTGGTCCTAAGCAGCGTGGCCAGCAGCTCGGCCTGAGAATGCACGTCAAATTTTCTATAGATCATCGAAAGATGGTTGCGGACCGTGGTGGCGCTCAGGAACATTGCCCGAGCGATCTGAGGAACGCGCTCGCCAGAGATGAGCCGGGCCACAATTTCAGACTGACGGGCTGAGAGTTCGCTGCCATCTTGGAGAGGGGCGACAGCTGGAAGAGCCGCCAGGGCCCAGGCCGCCCTGGCTTGGACTACAAACTTGCGGACCTTGTCATCGAGGCTGTCTATCAACTGGTCCCGCTCCGCTGAGGGGCCTTCGCTAATGACAACTCCCAAACGCGGCGGCTGGTGCGCACAAATCGGCACCACCAAGCAGTAGCGGTCAGCCCAGCGATCATCCCTCATTCGTACCCGGGTGCGTACTGTGACCGCGATCTGGTCGGCTGCGCTTCGGGAAACGACAGCCAGGAACTCGCTCGCGGCAGACGGGTGCACCAGTCCGAGCAAAGGAAAGCCCCGAAGCTCGTGCCCCTTGACACCGAGGAGATCGGCGTCGGCGCTCATGTGCTCGATCTGCCAGTCATGGTCGGTAACGGCCAGGACCACGGGTGAGGACCCCATCGTGATCATCTCGATCGCGGGGCTCGGACCGGCGGTAGGGACGAGGACCCAGAGCCCATAAAGCGTGTTGTGGACCTCCGCTCGGCGGCCCGAGACCGTGAGCGCTACCTGGTCGCCGCCCGGTGTCACTATCCGCCGCAAAACCTGGTACCCGTCGACCACCCCATCCGCTATAGCCCCGTACGCGGCTCGGGCGGCTTCCCGGTCGCGTGGGTCGATCCGGGCCAGAACGTCCGTACCCACCAGTTCGGTCGCCGGTGACCCGAACACCGCCACCGCGGCTTCGTTCACAGCGACGAATCTGTGAGTGACGAGCTCAGTCAGGATCGCCGCCACCGGTATCCCTTGAAGCGAGCGGATAAGCTCTTCGGGCTCGTCGGCGGCCATGGCACACCTCCGGACAGAGGCTACACCCCTCGGGCTCGCCACGGGGTCGTGACAGCTGCCCATGTCCGTCGTGACGAGCGCCTATGGGTTGGGAGGAATTAGCACGGTCCACTTGGGGGACCGTGAAAAACCCCGACGCAGTCAGGCACGCACGGGCTCTTCCGACGTTGGCCGGAGCGGCCGCGATCTACGATCAAGGTACGGCCGAGCATTCGCTGCGGGTCGCGCACACCTCTGTCTGCATTGCCGGCCTCCTAGATCTTTCGGAGAAGGAGATCCAGACGGTCTGGTGGGCCGCGATGCTCCACGATTTCGGCAAACTCACTGCGCGCGTCGAGGTACTGCGCCAGGTGGGCCCGATAAAGGAGGCCGACCGCCGAGAGCTGCGCGAGCACCCCGCAGTTGGGTGCGATCTGCTGCTCGCGCTTTCGCCGGTCCTGGCTCCCATCGCGGTAGCGGTCCGCGCTCATCATGAGCGATGGGACGGCTCCGGCTATCCCGACGGCCTCGAGGGCGAACAAATCCCTCTCCTGGGACGCATCATCGCCGTCGCTGATGCGTTCGACTCCATGAGCCGCCCCCGCCCGCAGAGGCCTGGAGCGGTCGACGCTTCCGAGGCCCTCGAAGAGCTCCGGCGCTGGTCCGGTCGCAAATTTGATCCCCGGATCGTGCCCTTGGTCGTCGAGCTTTACAACAATGGCCGGGTCGTCGATGCCACCACTGTCGATGTCACCGCTGTCCTCGACAGCGTCCAGCATTTGCCCGGGGCCGTCCGCTTCCCCCAGCTGAGCGCCCTGAGCGCCCGGCAGTGGGAAGTCCTGAGCCACTTGATGCGCGGCGAGCGCGTACGAACGATCGCCCATAAGCTCTTTGTCAGCGAGAGCACGGTGCGCAACCACCTGTCTGCCGTCTTCGAACGGTTTGGCGTGCATTCCCAGGCGCAGCTGCTGGCCCTCCTGTCCGGGAGCGACGAGGTCATCACGCTATAGGGATAAACGGCCCGCTCGCCGGTGCACCCCTCAGACGAGCCGCACGTCGCCCGTCGTGCTCTGCGGCTGGTAAGGCTCTCGGAGAGGATAGATGTCGCGACGAAGCCGACGGCCGGGCACGTCGACCTGGCCGTGGTCCACCAACCAGGCCAGCGACTCGAAGACCGCCTCCAGAGAGCTGTAGCGGGGCCCGTAGCCCAGGGAGGCGGTGGCCTTGGCCATGCTCATCGAGGGACTATGCGCAATGTGGTCCCATGTGGCCTGGGCATCCTGAGGCTCCCAGGCGGCGGCCCAGGTCTCCCAGGGCTGGAACGAAAGCCGGGCGGTCTGGCCGAACCAGGCGGCCACGCTCTCGGCGTAGCCGCGCAGGGTAAGGGCGCGCTCGGAAACGATGTGGAAAGCCTGGCCGGAAGCGGCCCCGGGGCTCGAAAGGGCCCGAGCGAACGCCTGGGCGACATCGTCGGCGTGGACGTGGTGGACGGTCTCGAGGCCGAGGTTGGGAAGGACCAGCTCGTCGCCCCGGGCCAACCGGTTGAAGACCTCGACGTTGAGGTTGCCAGCCGGGTTGACGGGCGCCCATCCGGGACCGACGATGTGGCCCGGCCGCAAGACGGTGCCGCGCAAGGTCCCACTGCGCACGGCGCCGAGCAGGAGGTCCTCGATCGCCGCTTTTTGCACCCCGTAGTCACCGAAGGGGTGCCTCGCCTCGTCCTCGGTGACGGGCACTTCCACCGCACTGCCGTGCACCCAGATGGTCCCGCAGTGCAGGAGGTAGGAGCCCACCGGCGTCAGGGCCTCGAGTAGCTGGCGGGCCGAGGGCACGGTGAAGCACATGAGGTCCACCACAGCCTCAGGTCGAAGGGCGGCTACCCGGGAGCCGAACGTGCCGGCGGCGTCCTCGGCGTCCCGATCAACTTGCACCCGCTCGACCTCGTCCCAGGCCCGGTGCTCCAGGTACGGGCCACGGTGGCCCCGGCTTATGGCGACGACCTCGTGACCGGCTATCACCAGCCTGGGCACCAGGTAGGTGCCTATGTGGCCGGTGGCGCCGACCACCACCACCTTCATGACCTCAACCGCCGATCATGGACATGGACCGCGACGGCCGTAGGAAGCCGGGTTCGTTGATGCCGTGGCCGGGAAGCTTGCCCCACACCGAGCGGCGCAACGCCATGGCGATGTCCTCGTCGCTACCCCCACTGCGCAGCAGGGCGCGGACAGAGACCTCGTCGTCGGAGAAAAGGCAGTTGCGGACGGCCCCGTCGGCGGTCAGGCGCAGCCGGTTGCAGGTGCCACAGAAAGGGCGCGTCACGCTGGCCACCACGCCGACCTCGCCGGCGCCGTCGCAGAACTGGTAACGGTCGGCGGGCGCCGGGTCACCGTAGGCGGGCGTGATGGCCTCGATCGGCCAGCGGTCATTGATGCGGGCCAGGACGTCCTCGCTCGGCACCACGTGGTCACGTCGCCAGCCCCCAACGGCGTCGAGCGGCATGAACTCGATGAACCGCACGGTGCGACGGTACCGACGAGCGAACTCGGCAAAATCGAGGACCTCATCGTCATTCACACCCGAGATCAGCACGACGTTGACCTTGAGCGGTACAAGTCCCGCGGCCTCGGCGGCGTCCATGGCGGCCAGGACCGTCGCGAGGTCGCCGCGACGGCGGATCTGCGCGAACCGCTCCGCCCGTAAAGAGTCGCAGCTGATGTTGACCCGGTCCAGCCCGGCCCGAACGAGGTCGGAGGCTATCGGCGCCAGCACCGTCCCATTTGTGGTGAGGGCCACGTCCTCGAACCCCACCGTTGCCAACTGGCGGACGAGCTCCACCAGTCCCCGGCGTACGAGAGGTTCGCCACCGGTGAGGCGGACGGACCTCACGCCCAGCGAGCGGGCTACACCCGCCACCCGGACGATCTCCTCGAACGTAAGGATCTCCGCTCGGGGCCGGAAGGGCACGCCCTCCTCGGGCATGCAATAGACGCAGCGCAGGTTGCAGCGGTCGGTGACCGAGACGCGCATGTCCGTGTGGACGCGCCCGTAGCCGTCCACGAGCGGCCCTTCGGTCGGCATCGTGGCGGGCGCAGGGAGGCCGCCGGCGCTCCCCGGGGCGCAACGCGCGTCCCGACGCAGGACGACCGGCACTTCCCGGGTCGCGTTCATGACCGCGCCGCCAGCTTTCACGATGCACTCGCTCGGGTCGTGGTTCACGAAGGGCTCCACGCCGACGACGTCCAGGGGGGTGCCCAAACGCTCGACGGTGGCCTTGAGCATACCGAGGTGGATCCCGAACACGACTGAGCGCGCCGGGAACGGTCCTCCGTCCGCCGGTCCACGAGGCCGACGGAGCAGAGCACCTCGCGGTGGACGCGGGCCGTGTTGGGGTGCAAGCCGACCGAAGCGCCCGCGTCGACGGCGTCCAGCGGGCCGCCAACCTCGTGCAACACGGCCAGGAGCGCCTGGCGGCTCTCCCCGGCCAGGGCGCGGTAGACCGCCCGGTCATGGCGGACCAGGGAAGGTACGGCGACGACCTCGTCCACCGACGACATGGTCCCATTATTACTCGCCCACCTAATGAAAAAACGAGCCGCCATTTTGTAAGGGTCAGCCTGGCGCTAAAGAGCCCCGTCCCCTAGCTCGTCGGCCAGCTCGCGGGCCAAACGTGCGGCCCCGGCCAGGTCGACGCCGGCTCGCGCCACCAACCAGCAAGAAATGGGGGCCGCGGTGCGCTCAGATGCGTGAGCGGCGGTCCCGGCCAGTTCGAGAAGGAGGTTTTTCTCTTCCTCGCTCGGGTCGACGGTCCCGAGCTTGGTGGCGAAAAGTTCGGTCCATTGTCCTGCACTCAGGGTCATGGCCCCGACGGTAGCCGAGGGCGGTGACTGGTGCTCCTACCAACGTAGCCTGGACGGTCGAAGGAGGTCTGAACACGTTGTCCTGCGACGCCGAACGGACGGCACGCGAGTATGACGCCATGGCCGTCGAGTACGCGGCCGACAACGCTGGCGGCGCCTATAACGCCTTCTACGAGAGACCGGCGACGATCTCACTGCTCGGAGACATGCAGGGGTGCCGCGTTCTCGACGCTGGCTGCGGTAGCGGCGAGCTCACCGCCTGGCTGGTCGACCATGGTGCGATCGTGACCGCCTTTGACGTAAGCCCGGGGATGACCGATCTGGCTCGTCAGCGAGCTGGGGGCCGGGCGAACGTCTTCGTCGCCGATCTCTCCCAGCCGCTTTGGTTTGCCGGCACCGGAGAGTTCGATGTGGTCGTGGCGTCGCTCGTTATGCATTACCTCCGCGACTGGCGGGCGCCGTTCGCCGAGTTCCGCCGCATCTTGGCCCCGCGGGGGGTGGTGGTCTTCTCGACGCACCACCCGACGATGGACTGGCGGCTCAGCTCACCCGATGACTACTTCGCCACCAAGCAGGTGACCGACAACTGGTCCAAAGGAGGGCGGGAGTTCGAAGTCACTTTCTGGCGCCGGCCACTGACCGCCATGTGCCACGCCATCGCCGCCGCCGGGTTCATTATCGAACGACTTGTCGAGCCGGAGCCATCGCCTGAGCTCGCCGAGCGCGACCCGGAGGCCTACCAGCTCATACGCACCGAGCCCCGCTTCCTCTTCTTCCGTCTACGGTCCAGGGCGACCGCTGAGCAGGGGCCTGTGAGCTGAAGGCGTTCTCTGACCACAAGGAGCCCCGTCTCGGCCAAAGTGGTCCTGCAAAGATGGGCTACCCATCGGGACGACAACGAGGAGGCACCATGCCAGCCAAAGGGAGCGCGGAATGGAAGGGCGACCTGCCCACGGGCTCGGGTACGTTCAGCGCCGGTGACACGATCAGCGGGGCCTACACGTTCAAGTCCCGCTTCGAGGACGGCCCTGGCTCCAATCCGGAGCAGTTGATCGCCGCGGCTCATGCCGCATGCTTTTCGATGGCCCTCTCCAACGCGCTGGCCAAGGCAGGACATCCCCCCCTCTCGGTGCAGACCAACGCCACTGTCACCCTCAGGCCCGTCGATGGTGCGCCCACCATCACCAAGATCGCCCTCGTCACCGTGGGCCGTGTGCCCGGTCTGGACGAGGCTGGCTTCACCGAGCACGCCACCGCGGCCAAGGCCGGGTGCGTTGTCAGCAGGGCATTGGCAAGCGTGCCGGAAATAACCCTGGAAGCGTCGCTGGCGCCCTGATCGCCTGGGCTGCAGGGAGCGCCCGTTCGAGCGCCACGGAACCGACGAGACGGCTGACGCACGGCCAGGCGCTCCCCCAAGGTCCGGCTTTCCGGCCTCCGGTTGGCACTTAAGACGGCTGCCGGGGCCCGGGAGCGCGCCGTGGCCCATCGTCATGGCTCCCGCCCGGCAAGTGTACCGGCCCCCTGCGGGCTGCCCCTTGAGCCGGACAAGGACCTTGACGCCCTTCCTGGCCGGCCCCCCGCTGCCGTCCAGGAGCTCAGCGCCGCCCGAACGTCCAGTAAAAAGCCGAGTTGCCAGGGTTCAAAAGCATCAATGCACGCCAGGCCTTCTTGTTGCCACGGACCTGCTCATCGCTCCGACGGCCCAAGTCGCGCCAAGCCAGCACCGCGGAGGCGACGTCAACCGCGACTAGCCCTCCGAACAGCAGTTTCTTCGGTTTCCCGTTCATAGTGCAAGCTTATGCCACCCGCTTGGGACCTCCCCACGGCTAAAGCCGTCCGGTGCCAAGAACGCTCAAGGAAGCGCGTAGGCAACTAGCTGCGGTCCGCCGCCCCCACCCGCGCTCGACGTGTGGGGGCCGCCCGCGGGGACAAGCACCGTGTTGCCGAAGACCGCTATCGGAGCGTTGGCCGATGTGGGCAGCTGGTGCCGGTAGACGATCTTCCCGGTGCCCCGATTGAAGGCGATCAGCACACCGTCGTAGAGATCGGTGAAGACCAAGTCGTGTGAGACTGTGACCGCGCCAAGGGGCATCGTCGGGACCTTGGTGTCCCATTCGACTTTGCCGGTGGCGAGGCTGAGCGCCTCCACCTCCCCGGTGGGAGGGACGCCGGCGGACTTGTTGCCGTCGACTGTGCTCGCGCTGGTGGCGATGACCGGGAGGTCGATGGTGGCTACGTACACGCTGCCGCCCGCCACAGCCAGGTCCGACAGCACGCCGCCCAGCGGCCCGGGCTCGAAGCTATAGGGGAACTTGATCTTCAGTTGGTGCGACAGCGCCAGCAAGGAGTCGTTGTCGTGGCCGTTGTGCTTGCCGACCGGGGTCTTCCATACCAGCGCCCCAGAACGAGCGTCAAGCGCGTAAACATAACCCATCTTGCCGGCGGTGATGATCACGGGGGCCCCTCGCACCGACGCCGATACCGGGGACGCTTGCAGGTCGTGGTCCATGAAGTCGTCGGGCACGGCTTGGTAGTACCAGCGCAGCTTCCCGGTCGCCGCGTCCAGGTTCACCGCGCTGTCGGTGTAGAGCTGGCGTGACGGGTATTCGATCGCCGTGGCGATGCTCTGGTACGGGTTGCCAATGCCAAAGGTCACCGAGCCGTCACTGCCCACCAGTGGCGTCTCCCAGGCCCCGCCGGAGCCGACGCCGAGAGCCTCTACGCCCCTGGCCGGGCCGATGACCGTGTTGAACTCCCACAACAGGTGGCCGTTGGCAGCGTTTAGGGCCATCAGCACCCCGCCACCGGGGCCTGACCCGTACGCGCTGGCCAGGTAGACCCGCCCGTCGGCCACCTGTGGCTGGATTTCGAACGCACCTTGGCCTTTGTTGAGCAAGTGGCTGTCCACCCAGGTCGTCTTGCCGGTCGCCGCGCTGAGGGCAAAGACCGAGCTCGACGTGCCGCCGTACACCGTCCCATCGGCGACCGCCACGCCGTCAGGCCCGGGGCCACTTGTCTCCGGGACGTCCACGTCGTACTCCCAGTTCAGCTTGCCCGTGGCGAGCGCCAGCGCGTACACGTTGGCGTCCTGGTCTTGTAGGTACACGACGCCGCCAGTCACGACTGGGGCGGCGGTCAACGAGCCGGCGTACGACACGCCAGCCGCCGCCTCGCCCGCCAGCTTGAACGCCCAGGCTTCCCGCAGCTGCGACACGTTCGCCGATGAGATTACCGAGCCCGGCGCCTCCCTGGTGTTGGCCAGTTCGCCGTTCGGGTACGGCCACTGCCCCGAAGGCGACGCAGTGCCTGGGAACCTCGTCGTGAGCGAGGCGGCGCTGCTCCCTCCCCCGCCCGCTGCGGCCGGCATGGTCACCGAGGCGAGAAGAACGGCCGGGAGCAGCAAGTGCGCTCCCAGAGGCGCCCGTCGGTGATCGAAGTAGTGCATGGTAGATCTCCTTTCTTCGCAGGACGGCCATCAGTCGGCTGAGCGTTTCGGTCCTGTCGGTAGCGGACCGCCAAACCCGTACGGCTATCAAAGTGATATCACATTACGCGGGAACAGTCAAGGGCGACCGGCGCCGTGGCCCGCAGGGCAGGACCGGCGGGGCAGCCCGACCATCCGCGGTTCCGGTCCCTCCTCCATGTCAACATCGCTCCATGGGCATACGCAACAGGGAGCGTCGCCGCACCAACAAGCAGCGCCGCGAAGCACGGGAACGCACAACGGCCGCCAAATTCGCGGCGGGGTACACGTGGGGCGGAGCCACTGGGCAACAGACGGATCCTTCGTACCTGGTCGACATGATGCTGATGGACGCCGCCCACGCCAGCTGCGAGGGACGCGATCCTGGCCCCGTGTTCGCCGAGTTGACAGACCGCGACGCAGGCGAGGCCTGGTGCGCGTTGGTTACCGCCCGAGTGGCCAAAGCCCTGATCGAACCGTTGAGGGACGCTCTCCGCTCTGGGTGGGAACCGCGAGACATCTCTGCCGTCCTGCGCCGCAAGGTAAGCGTCTCGGCGTCCGACCTCGTGGCCGCGGTCCTGCCAGACGCGGTTCGAAGCCAACGTCCTGACACCGTCAGGGGGGCCCGCTGGGAGGCACAGGTAAGCGGGATCGCCTCCGACGCCCGCCGTTTGGCCACTGCGTCACCAACTTGGGAAGCCGATATCTGTACCGCAGTTACCGCCCTCGGGTTTCTCTCCCACCTCGGCGCGCTACCGGACCTGACGTCGCCGGCCCAACGTCCAGGGGCGCGGCCCGACCTGGACCCGAGCCTGCTGGACAAGGTCCGGGCTTTGCTGGCCAAGGCCGAGGCCACGGCATTCGAAGAGGAAAGCGACGCTTTTCTGTCCAAAGCTCAAGAACTGATGACCCGGCACAATCTGGACCGTGCCGTCCTCCTCGAAGCGGGCCAGGGCGGGGTGGCCGGCATCGAGGCCCGCCGTTGCTGGCTGGACGATCCCTATCTCAAACAAAAAGGCTTCCTGCTCGCCGTCGTCGCCGGAGCCAACCGGTGCCGCTCGGTGTCACTGTACGAGTACGGGTTCGTCACGCTCCTCGGGCACCCCGACGACCTCAGCACCGCCGAGATGCTGTTCACCGCTCTCTTGGTACATGCCACCAAGCACCTGGCGCTGTCAGCACGCCCCCGTCAGACCGTGCTCCCCGTTGCCTGGCCGGTCACCCGGGCCGCACCGCGGAAGGGTACCGCCCCCGAGCGCCAGGCGCCCGAGATGTGGCCGCTGAGCGCAGCGCAACGCAACGCCAGTCGGCCTTCCTACCGCAGGTCGTTCCTCCTCGCGTACGCAAGCCGCATAGGTGCGCGGTTGCGCGAGGCAGCGGCGTCGGCGACCGACGCCGCCGTGGAGTCGATCGGAAATTCGCTGCTGCCGGTCCTGGCTGAGCGGGAACGAGGAGTTGACGAGGCGCTCCGCAAGATGTTCCCCAAGACCACAGAAGCCGAGTTCTCCACTACCAACAGAGCCGGCTGGGCCGCAGGTCGGGCCGCGGCCGACCTAGCCGACCTCTCTTGGCAACCCAAGCTGACCGGCGCCACCGCTTGAGCCCCTATTAAATGGACCGCCGGCACTGTCATGGAGCGGCCGGCCGCTTCGCCGCCCTGACAATTGCCGTACCTGACTCCAGAAGGAGGATTGATGCAAGTTCTAGCTGGAGGTGCTCATCCAGACGACCTTGAGATCATGTGCGGTGGAACGCTCGCTCGATTTTCCGATGAAGGGCACCACGTCGCCATGTGCAACGTAAGTAACGGAGACTGTGGCAGCTTTGAGTCCACCTCGGAAGAACTCGTCACCATCCGCGCCAGTGAAGCGTCGGCTGCAGCGGCTGTGATCAACGCCACTCACAAGTCCTTGGGAATGGGCGACGGACAAATACGTTCCTCGGGCCCTGCCGTACAAGAACAGCTAATCGACCTAATAAGGGCGGTGCAGCCGGACATCATCATAACCCACTCAAGCGGCGATTACATGGTCGACCATAATGAAGTATCACAACTGGTCTTTGACTGCAGTTTTCTCGCTTCGCTACCTTTGCTCAAGACAACAGTAACCGGGTACGCCAAAGTCACCCCACTTTATTATATGGAGACTGAAACCGGAGTGGGCTTTCACCCACAGGAGTACGTTGATATTACAGGAACCTTTGCTCTCCGAGTAGGAGCACTCGGACGATGTACTGCTTCCAGGCGCCTCCATCAGTGACGAGGTGTACCGTCTTAGCCGAGAGGATATCTTTCATGCCGATCGTCACAGCCATGGGAGGCACCGCGAATGAATTCCCGCCCGCCGTACGCTGGCTCAGGGCCACCATCGTATCATCGGACAGTTGGACCACACGGGTCTTGCCTTGACGAAGTTCCTCGAGGCTGACGTTAGTCCATCGTGTCGCTGGTGTGTCGTTGAAGCCAAGATGGCCGCGAAACCCAAATCCAGCGTATGTTGTATCAACACCACCTGCGGCTTCGATGTGCTCGGAGTACTCCTCGAGACGAGTCGGCTCAGGAAAGATTACCTGTCCGGGCCCATTCCTCAATTCCGGCCGGATCCGACCATACAGTTCGGTCGCCATATAGCGCCGGAAACTATAGGGATGGTCGCTAGGTAGGAGACGTCCTTCCCAGTCGCAAAACTCGTCCATGTGAAAGCACCATACGTTCCGCCACGACAGGCCCTCATTATTGGTGATCTCGGCTAGCCGTCGGTAATGGGCCTTAGGGCCGACGGGCAGGACCCATCGAAGACGTCGTTCCTCGCTGTTGGCCCGCTTGATTTCGTCGGCCATATGTCGTGCTAGCCGCTCGTAAAGCGAGTTTTTGTCCGGGTATACGACAAGAGGGATCTTTCGGCGTTGCGCCGATAAATTTTCTAGCTGAACAGCCTTGGGCGATGGTTGCCGTGATCACATTCTCTGTGTGGCAAGTGGCAGGCTTCAACATGATCATTTACCTGGCTGCCCTGGCCTCAGTCCCGGAGGTCTATTACGAGGCCAGCATGATCGACGGCGCCACGTGGACGGACCGGTTCCGCCACATCACGTGGCCGCTCATCTGGCCCTGCTTGGCGAAGAGGTCTCGTGGTCCGTGGGCTATGGCCCCCGTACCCGAGCCTTCGTCCTTCGCCCGGCGGGCCGTTCTGGCCCGTTGCCTGGCGTGCTTGCTCTTCATGATCACGGCGGGTTTAAGTACCTCGGGAAGGAAAAGATCGCTGACGGACCGGAAGGGCCGTTGGCGTCAGTCTTAGCGCTCCGAAACGAGTGCTACGGCGGTCGAGCCTTCGCGAACGCACTGGCCCGAGAAGGCTTCGTGGTACTTGCTCACGACACCTTCGCTTGGGGAAGCCGTCGATTTCCCAGAGAGACTATGGAGCGTCAACTATTAGTTGATCGCGATGCCGATGACGTCGCTGGGTACAACGTGACTGCAGCACTCTTCGAGCACGTTCTGGAAAAGAACTGCTCCCTAATGGGGACAACATTTGCCGGTGTGCTGGCTCACGAAGATCGCATCGCTTTGTCCTATCTCAGCTCCCGACCAGACGTGTCGGGACAGAGGGTCGGCACCATCGGGCTATCGGGAGGGGGGAGCCGGGCGGCCCTGATGGCAGCCACGGCCAAACATCTGTCGGCAACGGTCATTGTTGGAATGATGAGCACCTACCCATCTCTGCTCAACCGCCACGTAGAGACGCACAGTTGGATGTTCTTTCCGCCCGGACTATCCCGCTTTGCTGACTGGCCCGATGTGGCAGCTTCCCGCGCTCCGACCCCGTTGCTCGTGCAGTACGACCGGGACGATGCATTGTTTCCCCAGGACGGAATGGAAGCCGCCCATGACCGGATCGCGGGTCACTACCGTCGAGCCGGAGCAGCAGAGGCCTATCAGGGCCAGTTTTACGAAGGCCCCCACAAATTCGACTTGGAGATGCAAGAATCGGCATTCGCCTGGCTGCAGACGCAACTGACGTGAGGGCTCCCTCTACGCCAATTTGACGGCGGTCCTGTCTGTCGCATCGAAGGGCCCTGATCCGCGTGTTGAATGCCTTACGCCTCGCGCGTGACCGAACCGCGCTCACTCCAGGGGCCGGAGAGCGGCTGCCTCCCCGTAGACGACCAGGGTATCGCCGGCCTCCAACCGGAGCTGTTTGCCGGGGTTGGCCAGGAGCTGCCCATCGGCACGCCGGATAAGAAGCGGGGCCGTAGGGCCCATTATCTCCTCGAGGCTCCGACCGACGAGCGCTGAACCCGGCTTGACGACCAGCTCCTCGAGCCTAAGGTCGGGTTGTCCGGCCCGGGCGATGTCGAAAAAGTCCACCACGTGGGGCCGCACGGCCATGTTGGCCATGCGGCGACCGCTGGTCACGTACGGAGACACGACCTTGTCGGCCCCGGCCCGGTATAAGCGGTGGGTGCTCTGGTCCTCGGCTGAGCGGGCCACGATGAGCAGGTCGGGCCGCAGGGAGCGGGCGATGAGGGTTACATAGACATTTTCGGCGTCCGAGTCCACGGCGCAGATCAGTCCGCGTGCCCGGTCGATACCGGCCTGACGGAGCACCTGCTCGTCCGAGCCGGAGCCGAGCAGGTGGAGCACCCCGTCGCGGTCAAGGTCGGCCTGGAGCTCCGGCTTGGGCTCGACGACGACAAAGGGCAAGCGTTCGGCCTCCAATTCGCGGGCGGCGGACCGGCCCACGCGGCCGTAGGCGCACACGATAAAGTGGCGGCTTAATTGGTCGATGCGTTTTTGCATTCGGCGGCTCCGAGAAAATATGCCGACCCGGCCCTCAACGATGGCGGTCCCGGCCAACCCGACGATGGTGGCGAACAGGCCGACGCCCACAACAGCGAGGACGGCGGTGAACAGCAAGGGCCCCGAACGCATGCCCTTGGCCGTGCTGAACCCGACCGTGGTCAAGGTCAGCAGCGTCATGGCCACGGCCGAGGTCAGGCCGTAACCGAAAGCCAGGTAGCCGCCAACCCCGGCCAGGACGAGCCCGACCAGGCCAACCCCGGCCACTTTTACGCCGCGGTGGGAGGCACGGCTGCGACGCACGGCGCGAGCGTATCGTCGCCGAGAGCGACTGGCGGTTGGGACCGGGCCGTACTGAAGGTGTTCTATTCCAGCGCCCTGCGCCGCAGCGAGCTGATCGGCCTCCGCCGCGCCGATATCGACGCCGCCCGGGGCACGGTGTTCGTCCGCCAGGGCAAGGGGGCCAAGGACCGCTAGGTGCCCATCGGCGAGCGGCACATCGCCGTCGAGCTGTCGGTGAGGCCGGCTACTGTCCGATCGTGGCTGAGAGCACACCTCGGGTCCGTTTGGCCGCCGTACCCGAAGCGGCGGTGCTCGTCCGGGCGGGGCGACGCGCTCGACCCCGCTGTGCTTCGCGCCGATGCTGCCCGTTTTGTGCGCAGGTACCCGGCCTGGGGCCGTTACGGCGTGTCCGACGAGGTCGTGGTGCTGGAACACGACCACCGTGGCGAAACGCACTGGGCGTACTTGACCATGTCGGCACCGTTGCCGCCGGTCATGACCCTGACCGACTGTGCACCGCCGCCGGGAGCGCTGTTGCCCGCGTCGGCAGCACCCCTCCCACCACTGCCACTTATGCCGGCAGGGGCCGACTGAGCCGTAGTCGTCGTCTTGGCGTTACCGAGGCTGGCCACGCCGGCCTGCGGTGAGCGCCCGCAGGCGGCGAGCAGGAGGGCGAGGCCTCCGGCGACGAAGCCAACCAGAGCGGTTTTGGGTACCCGAGCACAAGCCACAGTTGAGGTCCAGCACCCCCCTTAAGGTGTCACTTCGTGTAGATCAACAGCGCAAACGTCAGGGGCCCCTCTGGTGCCCCAGACGAGGCTGTTGGGCGCGTCTTGAATGCCAACGCAAAGCATGTGCTCGGGTCGGGGCACGAGAGGGGCCCGATGCCGGCGATACCTTTCGGCAGCCCTGTGCTTCGCCAGGCGCGCCCGCCATCGGCGCTCGACAGCACTGCTCCCCCCCCGGTGTCCCCGACGGTCATCCGGCCGTCGACGAGGTGCAGCGGGGTATTGCCCGACACCCAGCACTCCGAGGCGCTCGGACAGGCCAGGCCCGTGAACACCTTGCCTGCCGGCAACCCGTGGGCCTGGAGCCTCGACCAGGACTCGCCCCCGTTGCCCGAGACGACAAGGGAGGCGCGCGCGGCGCCGTATGACCACGACACGACCATGCACGTCTTTGAGCCACTGCAGGAAAGGTGGACGAGCCCGCCGAGAGCCGGAGGGACGACGGCCGGCACCCAGTTGAGCCCACTGTCCGCGCTGTAGCTGGCGCCCAGGCGGCCTCCCGGAGCACCCGCGCCGGTCGATATGCACCGGGCGTTGGGGAAGCACTGCACCTGGGAGGGCGAGGCAGTAGGCATGGGAGAGGCCGACCAGGTCCGCCCACCGTCCTCGGTGACGAAGGCGCCGCTCGTGCCGGTCTGCTGAAAACTGGACGCCACCACGGTACAAGTCGAGGCACTCGGGCAAGACAGGGCGATCGACCCGGTGGAGTCTCCTGACAGCCCGGGTGGCCCAGGGCGCGACGTCCATGTCTTGCCGGCGTCGGCGGTCTCGACGAGCACGGGCTTGCCGCTGAGGGGGGCCTCCAGGAAGGCGCACTCCCTGGTGCTCGAGCACGCGACGTTGCTGAGCGGCGTCTCGCCCTGGGTTGGTGCAGGTTGCCAAGTCTTCCCCC
Source organism: uncultured Acidimicrobiaceae bacterium (assembly GCA_964481925.1). Taxonomy (GTDB): domain Bacteria; phylum Actinomycetota; class Acidimicrobiia; order Acidimicrobiales; family Palsa-688; genus Fen-671. The sequence continues at coordinate 1,640 of CAYZVQ010000050.1, read as the reverse complement.
CGTCCCGGGTAACCTCGACAGACCCCGGGTCGACAGACCCCGGGCCTTCGGCATAGCAGGTAGTGGCGCTCGGGCAGGTCAGGGAAAAGCCCGACGTAGGGCCAATGCCCGGGACTTGCGCCCAAGCAGAGGTGATGTCGCCAGCGAGGGCCCAGTGTGGGGACGCTGTAACACCGGCAGGGACGGCCAGCGCGGCGGCTACGGCCACCGCTGCAGCAGCACTCGCCACCGTCAACGAACGGAACGCCAGCCGGCGCCGCCTACGCTCACGCCACCGCTGCACGGCGTACCGGTCAGGCAACGGAGGCGGCAGTGGCGCCAAGTCCACGAGCTCGGCGACGAGCAGGCTGATCTTCTGGTCGACGGTGTCAGGCTTGGTCATCTAGGTACTCCTTCAGGTGGGCCCGGGCACGGGCTAGGTGACGACGGACTGCCCCTTCGCTGATCCCGAGGAGGCCCGCCACCGAAGCGGGCGCGAGGTCCTGCCAGTAGGTGAGGACGACGACGGCGCGTTGGCGGACGCTCAAGCGACGGACCGCGTCGAGCACCTCATGGCTCGGGAGGTCGTCGCTGACGGGCTCGGCGAGGACAGCGTGCCTGTCCCTCTGCCGGCGGCGCGCGAGGGACCGGCGGGTGGCCAGCGCCTCGTTCAGCACCGCACGGTAGAGGTAGGCCCGGCGGTCGGAGACCGTTGGCCAGCGCCCGGACACCACGCAGTGCAAGAACGCCCCCGATACCACGTCGGGTGCCTCGCTCGGGCCCACGACGGCGGTGGCGAAGCGGGTGAGCTCGTCGGCGTGCTTCTCCAAGAACTCGGCGTCCTGTTCGTCCACTGTCCTTTAAGATGCCGCCGACCGCCTCTGCGGGTGACACCCGTTCGCCTTTTTTTGAGAAGCGTGCGGGGTGTCGGGGCGTTGGCGACGCGGGCTGGGCCGGCCGGGCGCTGGCAGTGTGATGAGGCGTCACACCGCCCCGCGCCCGGTTCGGCAACTTCCGGGCGTTCCCGGCCGATCTCACCACACGGCGGGTTGCCACTTCGCAATGGTCATCGAATATCATCGGCCAACCGAGTGGCGTGAGCCTTTGTGAACATGGTCGTGGCGACGCCGTGGGCTGGGCATTATGAATAGCCATTACCTGAGTAATGCCGAACGCCAGAGCCGTCGATCCCTCTCGCAAGCTGGCCCTGACCACTTCCGTGGGGAGCGAGCCGATCGGACATTCGGTTCGCGAGGATGAGCAATGCTGAAGTCGCCGCGCCGGGTCGGCGGGCGTTACGAGTTACGGGCCTTGGTCGCGCCGCCTTGGCTGTTTGCGTCCAGCCCACGGTTCCCTCGGGTGAACACGATATGGTCATGGCGTGTCGATGATGGAGTCGGCCAAGCCGAAGAAGGAAGGAGTGGGTGAGCGGCTAGACCGTCGGCTGGTCGCGGTGATGTTCACCGATATGGTCGGTTACACGGCGCTGATGCAGGCGGACGAGCGCATCGGTATCGACAGGCGTGACCGGTACTGGGCTGCGCTTGAGCGCCACCACGAAGTCTTCGGCGGGACGATCGTTCAGCGGCTCGGGGACGGCAGGATGAGCATGTTCGCGAGCTCGCTGGACGCGGTGCTGGCCGGAGTGGCGATCCAAGGCG
>CAYZVQ010000049.1:5714-20729 GCA_964481925.1 uncultured Acidimicrobiaceae bacterium | reverse complement strand
CCCTGCCCTCCAGACCGACCCTGCCCTCCAGACCGACCCTGCCCTCCAGACCGACCCTGCCCTCCAGACCGACACTGCCCTCCAGGTGCCCCAGCGCTTCACGGGCGGAAAGAGCCACCTCCTCAGCATAGCGAGGATGGGAACATATGTTTGCCCCCATTCGTCACGGTGAACGCCACCGCCCACCCGGTAGGCTCTCCACCAAGGACGCTTGACCGCCTCCTGGCGAAGAGAAGGCATGCCATCATCACGGCCCGATAACGAAGACCCGCCTGCCGGCGGACCGCTGATCTCTGATTCAGAGATCGGGCCGGACTCACCGCCCGACGCCAAGGACGCCTTCAGGCTGCTGGTCGAAGGGGCGGGCGAGTACGCCGTGTTCACGCTCAGCCCGAAGGGGATCATTTCGACGTGGAACCGGGGGGCAGAGCGGATCAAGGGGTACCAGCGCGACGAGATAGTCGGCCAGCATTTCTCCGTCTTCTACCCGACTGACGTGCAAGAAGCCGGGGTCCCCGACCAAGAGCTCCGTGACGCCGTCAAGCAAGGCCGGGTCGTAACCGAGGGTTGGCGGGTGCGCCGCGACGGCAGCCGGTTTTGGGCCAGCGTGATCATCACGCCGCTGTGGGACGGTGCCGGGAAGCTGCGGGGCTTTGCCAAATTGACCCGGGACGAAAGCGACCGCCGCGCCGCCGCCGAGGCCAGCGAGCTGATGGCACGCATCAATGAGCAGGACCGGATCGCCACCTCCCTGGCCGACACTATGGCCCGCCGGCTGTTCACCATCGGCTTGCAGTTGAGCGGCGTCCTGAAGCTGACCACGGGCACAGAGGTGTACCCGCGCATCGAGGCGGCCATCGAGGAAGCCGATAGCGCCATCAGCGAACTGCGCCGAGCAGTTTTCAATTCCGGCCGGGGGCCCGGCCAGGATCAGGCGGGCACCCGGTAGCCGGCCCCGACGGGCGCTTTGGCGCCCGGCCTGGCGGCGGGGGCATCAGGCCAGTGTGCCCGGGTCCCGCTCAGCTGGGTGAGGGGGAGCCTCACGAAGCAGTCGTGCTCGGGGGCTTCGCTGCATGAACGCAAAGGCAGCGCCCGCGACGAGGCCGCCAAGGCCTCGTCGCCGACGGCCTCGTCGCCGACGGCCTCACCCACCCCACGGACCAGGACGCTCCAGCTGTCCTCTTCGCTCTCCTCGAAGTCGTCGGCGCTGAAGGCGACCACCGAACCGGTCAGGGCTCGACGCAAGACCGAGAGCTGGGCCACCCGGATCAACAGGTCGTCGCCATCGAGGACGAAGGGCACAGTGAAGATCACCGGCAAGGCGCCCACGGTCACCGCCACCCGGCCAATGGCGACCTGGGCCAGGTAAGCCCGGCACTCGCCGGCACTCAACATCTCGACGACAGGACGGCTACCCATTACCCCAGTGTGGTCGGCCCGACCGCCGGTGGTCAGAGGCGTTGGTCCCCCGGTCCGGGTGCGAAAGACGGTAAGTGGGCTACACGCTCGGCAGGCCCCACTGACCGCCCGAAGCCTCGGGGAAGGCACCCACCCCCTCCAATTGACCGGGGCCGGGGCCCCAGCCGTTGCCGGGGACCAGCGCCGGGACCTCGAACAGCTCGGGGGCCCAGTCCTCGGGCTTGGGCAACGGGGCTGCCATCTTGACCCGGTTCACGTGGGCGTTGACGAGCCGCTCGTGGTAATTGCCATAGACCTCCATGAAGGCTTGGGCCTTATAAGGACGACCGTCGATGCCGCGGCCCTTCTTTCCTTCGATTACCGCTTCGACGTCCTCGCCGCTCAAAGTCTTGTGGCTTTCGAGCGCATGGGCCACGGCAAAGACCTCGGCTTTGTTCGTTTCCAGGAGGTCGCCCGAGCGCGCCAGCAATTCGTGGAGCCGTTCCTCGACTTTCTTGCCGGTGTCGCCGCGCATCATGTCGCCATCGTTCTGACCGGGAGGCCAGCCACCACCGGAGCGCCGGGCGCCCTGCGAAGCGATCGTTTCGCCCATCCCCCAATAGCCCTCCATCAGGCTGGCGATCATGGTGGCCGACTCGAGGTCGCCCGACACGCCTGACGACGAGTCACCGGCAAAGAACTTCCGTTCGCCGGCCAGAGAAGCCAGGCTCACCATGACGTCGGCTTCGTACTCGCTGCGCCAGCTCGTGAAACGGTCTTCGGGCTTGATGGAAGAGACCATGCCCAGATAAGTACCGCCTTTTTCGATGGTGGCCAGGTCGATCTCGAGGTGCTTGCGCACCCGGTAGGCGACGACGGCATGGCAGGCCTCGTGAATGGCGACGGCATGGCGCTCCCGTTCGACGTACTCGACATCTTCGGGCGGCCCGAGGTCCTTCAGCCGCTTGGCCTCGAGAACGTCGGCCCACGTTATGGCGGGATGGTCACGGCGCAAGGCAACGATCAAGGACTCGTTCACGAGGTCCTTTATCGTGGCCCCGGTGGCGTAGGGGGTGATGGTCGCCAATTTGTCCATGTCGGCGTCGGTCAGCTCGTGGTCCACTTTGTCGAAATAACCGCGGTAAGTGCGCACGCGGCCGGCTTTGGAGGGGTAGCCGACCTTGTAGATCCGGTCGATACGGCCCGGGCGCAACAACGCGTCGTCCAGGGTGTTGGGCATGTTGGTCGCCATCATTATGAGGATCCGGTACTTGGGGGGCGCCTTGGGCTTGAAGCCCAACGCCCGGCGTACGACCCGGTTCATGAACCCACGCGGCTTGGACAGGCCCGACATTTCGCTCAGCAGCGCCTGGAGGGTGCCCATGCCGCCACCTCCGCCCATGCCGCCCATCATCATGCGGTCCCGGACGCCCCGCCGGCCCTCGGGCGCCGACGACCCGGCCGCCGGGCGGTTGGCGCTCCAGTTGGCCAGGAGGGCGCCCAGGCTGCTGTCCGAGAGGTACGAGCCCCCGTGGCAGTCGCCGCTGGTCCACGGCCAGGGCTCCATCCCCTGGACACCGCCGGGGCCGAAGACACCGCCACCGGTCAAAGACCCGCGGCTCCCGAGCGAGTCGGCCTCGTCGAAAAAGACGATGACCCCGCCGTAGCGCATGGCCAATTTGCGCAGCTTGCGGAACAGGGACTTGACCTTCAGCACGCCGACGCCCATGAACATCTGGATGAAGGCGCCCGGGTCGACGAAGACGAAGGGCTTGCCCGTCTCGCCCGCCACGGCCTCGGCCATGAGCGTCTTGCCTGTCCCGGGCGGGCCCCACAGCAGGATGCCGCCGGGCACGTAACCGCCGCGGCGCTCGATCGAGTCGGGGTCCTCCAGGAAAACGATGCTCTCTTTTACCCGGGCCAGCACGGCGTCCTGGCCCCAGACATGGGTGAACCGGGTCTTCACGTCGTCGGGGAAATAGACGTCCACCCCGCCTTTGGAAAGGAACCAGAAAATGGCGGCGAACTGGCCGACGGCGATCACGAGGATGAACACCACGTAGGCCAGGTAGCCGAGGACGCTGACGAGCTTGCCAGGGAGCGCGAACAGCGCCGTGATGGGGCTTTCGTCCAGCGCCGCGCCGGCTATGACGGCGACAGCGGCAATGAGCAGGACTACGAAGACGATCCTCTTCGCCCGGTAACGGGCCCAGTCGCTGAAACGGAGCGTGCGCCTCGACAAGCGGCCGAAGACGTTGTCGGCCCAGAAATGGTTCCACAGCCCCCAGTGCTCACTTATGAGGTAATGGATCTGGCGGACCAGTTCGAGGGCGAAAAGAGCGGCCAACCACCACTTGCCGTTCCAGGTCTGGATCAGCCCGTCGTGGACGCTGAGAAGAGGGTCGGCCGAAAGCGCGTACCAGAACAGCACGCCCCACAGGGCCGCCATGAAGATGAGCAGCCGGGAGCGCATCCAGAACGGCCGCCGTTTTTTCTTCTCCCAGCGCGGGCCCACCACGACGGCGGGCTCCGCCGGACCGGCCGGCAAGTTGTCGCCTCCGGGAGCCGCCCCTGTCCCGTTGCCTCCGGCGTCCCCGCCCGCGCCCGCCCCACCGCCCCAGACCGGGCCCCCGTGGCCGGTACCGCCCCAGGCCGTACCTCCGTTGCCGCCCGTGCCACCGGCACCGGTACCAGCACCGGTACCGGCACCGGGCGCGCCCCAGGCCGGGCCGCCGTTGCCTCCGGCACCGACGACGGCACCACCACCACCGACACCACCACCACCAGGGCCGGCACCCGTAGAGGACGTGCCCCAGCCCATGCCCCCGTTGCCGGCAGCGCCCCAGGCCGGGCCGCCATGGCCGCCGCTCGGGCCGCCATTCCCACCGCTAGGGCCCCCGTTGCCTGCGGCCGGGCCGCCATTGCCACCGGCCGGGCCGGCGCCAGCCGTGCCCCAGCCCGTGCCTGTCGCTCCCGCTGTACCGGCCATAGCCGCAGCGCCGACCGGGCCCGCCGTACTTGTAGGGCCGGCCGTGCCGGCCGTGGCTCCAGTACCTGCCGTACCCGCCGTGCCCCACCCGGGGGCCGGGCCCGCGGCGCCGGCCAAGGGCGGCGGGGACGGCTGCCCATGGGCTGGCGCCGGTTTGGCCTCTTCAGGTGGGGGGTTGGCTGGGCGCCACTCGGACGGCCCCCACGCCTGGGCGGGCGGGAACGCGCTCACCGGTTGGCCCCCCAGCGCCGTGGGGGCCCCGAGCGTGGCGCCGTAACCGACGGCGAGCCCTCCGGCTGGGGTGTCATCGTTGTTACCGGCCCCGGCATTGGCTGCCGGCGGGCCCGGGACGGGTTGTTCAGGCTGACCGGGGGACGGCTGGCCCTGGCTGTCGGACGGTTTAGTCATTACTTCCCCTGTCTGTTACGAGAAAGCTCTGTACGATCCGGCTGATCACCGGCTGTTGGGCTTGGAAACAAGACGGCGAGCAGCCCGCCATCAGGACCCACACCTTGTTGGTAGCGCTGTTGACCCAGGTCTCCTGCTCATAAGCCAAGGCGGAGCTCGCCTCGGAGCCCTGTATCTCGTAGGCCACCAGCGTGCCGTGGAGGGAGCCTTTGACCAGGAGCGACGGCGTGGTCAGCGACTGGACATTGGCACCTTCTGTTTGCAGGGTGTCGACGTTGAACAGCACGTCCCGCAGGCCGTTCAACGACATCTGCGACTGCTCCGCAGTGCTGAGAGGACGGACCACCACGATGGCCCACGGGTAACCGGTGGGCGTGAAGGCGTCGCCCGGGCGAGCGTGCTTGGCGCCGAAAGCAATGGCGGCGAAAATCGGTGCGCTCGAGAACAGGGAGCCGAAGGCCCCGTCTTTTGAGAGTTCGTGCTCGCCGAAAACGGTCCAGGTCGTAGGCACCTTCAGGTAGAGCTGCTGGGACTCGCTCGACACCACGTGACCGTCGGAGCACGCCGCCAGGGCCGTGCCCAGCACCAGCGTGCCGACCACGCCCAAAAGCCGTGAACGGCGACCCGTGAGGGCACGGCCCGGGGCCATCCTCACGACCCCGACGCCGTGACGGTGAAACTCTTCACGATGCCGTCGATGACCCGCCGGTGAGCCTGGAAGCAGGTCAGCGAGCATCCCACGGCCAGGTCCCAGGCCTTGTCGGTGGGGCTGTTGATGAAGGCCACCTGCTCGAAGGCGAGCACCCCGCTCGGGGTCTCGGCCTCGAAGGCCACGCGGCTGCCCCGCAGTGCGCCCTTCACCAGGAGCGTGGTGGGACCGATCTGCTGGACCGAAAGCCCGTCCTGCTGCCAGGTGTCAAGAGGGAACAGGAGGTCATTAAGGCCTGCCAGCGACATGCTGGACTGATCGGAGGGACCGAAGGAGACCACGTTGGCCAAAGCCCAGGGGGTGGCGCCGAAGAGGTTGAGGCTTCCTTTGACCACCACGCGGCGGCTGGAAGCGGCCAGGCTGGTGTACACCGTGTAGCTGGTGCCCGAATCGGCCGCCTGGGTGTTGGCGGCGGCGTTCACGGCGAGCCCGAGGTTTTTCAAGGCCGTGGCGTCGAAGACGTCCCAGGTTTTCGGCACCTTGAAAAAGACGCCCTGCCGGGAAGTCCCCACGTAGTTGACCGAAGTCGAGCAGCCGGCCAACATCGACGCTAGCCCGGCCCCCACGGCAACAGCCGCGAAACTCGCACGCCCGCGCCCGCCAGAGCGGACCCGCCGGCTTCTCCCGGCTCCGAGGGCGGGCCGAAGGCCCCCATGCGGTTCCACAAGTAGTTAAGGTACGACTAAGAGCTCCGTGTCGGATGACCTCCAAGATAAGTTTTAGCTGAGCGTTCACAATTGAGCAACGCAATTGCCTCTTCCTCTCCCACCGGGCCTGACGCCCGCCCTGGCACCGCACCCCCATGAGCGCTAGTCCCGCCCTCACGCGGTCCCCGCGAGCCCGCCTGCTCCTCGGTCTGCTCGCCTGGCTGCCCGCCGCGACCTGGGCATACCTCCTGGTCGGGAGGGGCCGCTTCTGGTCGACGTCGACCCGGCTACCTCCGCGCCCTGCGCGCCCTCCGGACAGCCCGGACGGTCACGGGGCTGTCCGGGCCGAACGCCGATGGCCGGCCGTGGCCATCGTGGTGCCGGCCCGCGACGAGGCCCAACTGCTCCCTTGCACCCTGCCCACGCTGCTGGCCCAGGACTACCCCGGGCCGGCACTGGTGGTGCTGGTGGACGACAGGAGCACCGACGGCACTGCCGACCAGGCCCGCGCTCTGGCCGACGCCGCCCGCAGCGCCAAGCTCGACCTCCGCGTCGTCGCCGGCCAGCCCCGGCCGCCGGGATGGGCGGGCAAGCCCTGGGCGATGGCCCAGGGAGCGGCGGCGGCCATGGGGACGACGCCCCGGCCCGAATGGCTGTTGTTCACCGACGCGGACATCGCCCATCCCCCGTCCTCACTCCGCCGGCTCGTGGAAGCCGCCTCCGACGACGCCCGCAGCGCCGTGTCGCTCATGGCCCGCCTGGCCACGGACGGCAGCTGGGAACGCCTGCTGATGCCTGCGTTCGTGTACTTTTTCGCCCAGATCTACCCGTTCCGCTGGGTCAACGACAGGCGGCGAGGGACGGCGGCGGCCGCCGGCGGCTGCCTGCTGGTGGAGGCCGGGGCGCTGGCCGAAGCGGGGGGCATCGGGGCGATCGCCACGAGCACCATCGACGACGTGGCCCTGGCCCGGGCGGTAAAGGGGGCCGGCTTCGACATCTGGCTGGGCCTGGCCGGCGAGGGCGGTGCCGACGACGCCCCTCGCGTCGAGAGCCTGCGCCGCTACCCCCGCCTGGCCGGCATCTGGGAAATGGTGGCCCGCAACGCCTATACCCAGCTCCACTACAACCCCGCCTTCCTGGCCGGCACGGTGGCCGGGCTGGGCGCCCTTTACCTGTCCCCGCCCCTGCTCGTCGCGGCCGGCCTCGCCACCCGCCGGCCCGTGCTGGGCACCGCCGGCGTGGCCGCATGGACGGCTATGACCGCCACCTACCTGCCGATCGTGAGGTACTACGGCGCCCCGCCGGCGCAGGCCCTGGCCTTACCTTTCACTGCCTCCCTGTACGCCGCCATGACGGTCGGTTCGGCCCGTCAGCACGGCAAGGGCACCTCGGCCTGGAAAGGCCGGCCCACGATGTGACCGGGGCGAGCTGTTCCCGAAACCCTGGCGGCGCCAGAGGACCACGCCCAGGACGACCGCGGCGACCAGGGTGGGGACGCCCCCGACCACGAAGCCCCAGCGTGCCCCGAGCTCCTGGTCGACCAGGCCTATGAGCAACGCCCCCACCGGCGTGGACCCTGTGAAAATGACCGAGTACACGCCCATGACCCGTCCCCGCATCTCGGGCGCGCTGGCCAGCTGGCAGGTGGAGTTGGTCGTCGACAGGTACAGCAGAGAGAAGAACCCCACCAGCACCAACAGCGCCACTTCGAGGTCCAGGTCCCGGGCCGCCGCCACCACCAGCATCACGGCACTCATGGCTATCGCCGCCCCGACCACCACCGACAGCCGGGGGCCACGGTTGCGGGCCGCCGAGAGGGCGCCGGCCACCGAGCCCACCCCCATGGCGATAAGCATGAGCGCGTAGGTCGAGGCGTCGCCCTTGAAGTCGGTCTTCGCCAGCACGGGGAGCACCGTGTTGAAGTTGAAGGCGAGGGTGCCCGCCACGACCAGCAGCGCCAGCGCCTCGACGAGGCGTGGCGTCCGGCGGATGTACCTGAGGCCCTGGCGTACCTGGCCCCGGGCATGGGCCACCCGCCGGACGGCGGAGAGCTCGTCCGGGCGCATGGCCAGCAGAGCGCCGATGACCGCCAGATAGGACAGTGCGTTGAAGGCGAAACAGTCGCCCACGTTGGCCACGTCGATCACGAGGGCGCCCAACGCCGGGCCGCCGATACGGGTCAGGTTGAACGTGGCGCTGTTGAGCCCCACGGCGTTGGTCAGGTCGTCCATGCCCACCATTTCGGACACGAAAGCCTGGCGGGTGGGCATGTCGATCGACCCGAACGTCCCCGAGACGAAAGTGACGCCGTAGATCGCCCACAGAGGCCGAGCCCCTGTCAGGTCGAGCGTGGCCAACGTCGCCGCCGACAGGGCCAGCCCGCTCTGGGTGAAAACAAGGAGGCTGCGCTTGGGGAAACGGTCCGCCACGACCCCGCCATAAGCGCCGAACAGCAGGGCCGGCACGAACTGCACCGCGCTCACCACGCCGACGTCAAAAGGGCTGTGGGTGATCTGGAGCACCAACCACACCAGGGCCACGTTTTGCATCCACGTCCCCAGGTTGGAGACGAGCTGACCGCTCAGGAACAGGCGAAAGTTGCGCCGGCGTAGCGATCGGAACATGGCCGGCGCCGGCGCCTTCACGGCACCTCCCCCGCCAGCCCGCTCATGAGGTCGGCGGCCCGGGCCAGTACTTCCACGTCTTCAGGGGCCATGGCCTCGAGGCGCTCCGTAAGGTAAACCTCGCGCCGGGTACGGGCCTCGGCCAAGAGCGTGGCGCCCGCCGGAGAGATGGCCACCAGGGCCACCCGGCGGTCGAGGGGGTCGGCGCGCCTGTGCACGAGGCCGGCCTGTTCGAGGTTGGCGGCGATGCGGGTCATGGAGGGCGGGGCCACGCCCTCGGCCGCGGCCAGCTCGCCCAGGGTCAGCTCTCCCTTCTTGGAAATCGTGACCAGCGCGGCATATTGCGACGCCGTCACTCCACCCGCCGATCGCCGGCGAAGGTGCCGCTCCAGTCTCATCACGCTCATCGCCAACCGGCTTGACGTGCTCACCGGTGCACCTGGCCCGGCTTTCATCTCGCAATGGTATCAGTTAGCTATGCTAACTATCCGCCTTACCGGTCCCTGGGGAAGAAGTGCCACACTGGTCGAATGGCCATGCGGGAGGACTGCCGGCACTTTCAGAGCCGGACCTATGCGACCGGGGAAACAGCGCGCTTCTGCGTCCTCAACCTTGCCCCCGAAGCACCGTGGCGCTGCCCGGCCAACTGCTCCCGCTACGAGAAGGACATCATCGACGGCACGTTCGTCGTCGGCTCCATGGTCCGGCCCCCGGTGGAGGACGAGCCCGACCTTCCTGAGGGCGATGTGGCCGAACTTCTCGATGCGGCCGACTTCATCGTCACCGCCGCCGGGCCCGAGATCGTGGCCGAGGTCGAGCGTGAGCGGGAATCAAAGCCTTGGTGGAAGGTCTGGAGGCGCAAAGGGGACGGCGGCTCTAAGTTGAGCTCCCGCTAGTTCCTTCCCGTCCCCGTGCCCACCGACCGCAACCCGAAGAGCTCTCGGGGCCGGAGCGCGGTAAGGAGATGGGCGGCGCTGACCGTCCCGGCAGCATTAGCCCTGGTCCTGGCGGGCTGCGGGGGCGGCGCGACCCCCAAATCGGCGGCGACCGGCCACCTTACGACCACCACCCTTCCGCCCACCACCCTTCCGGCCCCCTCGAGCACCACTGCCTCGAGCACCACGGCCTCTAGCACCACGGCCTCTAGCACCACGGCCTCTAGCACCACGGCCTCTAGCACCACGGCCTCTAGCAGCACTGCCTCTAGCACCACGGCCTCTAGCACCACTGCCTCTGGCGCCACTGGGGGATCGTCGAGCACGACCGGCCCGGCCTCGCCAACGACGGGCCCGGCCCCGGCCACAACTCAGACGACGGCCCCGTCGTCGTTCCCGCTGACCTACACCTGGCAGAAAGACCCGAGCATCAACCTCCAGCTGGGAGGGGGTGCGAGCAGCACGCTTTCGGCGGTGGTCCCGCCCGGCGAGCGGGGGCAGTGGCTGATCGCCGGCACCCAGTTCATAACGGGCGGGCCGGCGACGGCGACGATCTGGAGCTCGCCGGACGCGCTCAACTGGTCGAAGTCAGTGCTGCCCGAACCAGAGGCCGGGGCCGCCTATGAAGCCGACGCCGTCACCAACTGGGGCCAACGTGAGGTCGTGGTCGGCTCGGCCGGCAGCGGCACCCAACAGAGGGCGGCGGTGTGGATGAGCGATGCGCCGGGCCAACCTTTCGTGGCGATCCCCGACACTCCGGTCTTCGACCCCCCTGCGTCGGCGACGTCCTCAGCCGAGCCCGGTGCGGCCATGGACACAGTGGCGGCGGGGGCGCTCGGCCTCTTCGCCGCCGGTACTATCGACGGCGCCGCGACCGTTTGGTACTCGACCAACGGCCTGCAATGGGACGTCCTGTCGGGGGCCGACGACGTGATAGCCGGTGAGCCGGGCGCCGTCGTCAACGACATCCTTTCCACCCCCAACGGAGTATTCGCGGCCGGTTCCACTGTCAACGGCAACCGCCTGGCGGCTGCCCTCTGGTACTCCTCTGACGGCATCCACTGGGTGGCCGTGCGCGACCCGGGCCCGATCTTTTTCGGCGCCGGCGACCATGTGATCACCTCGCTGGTGAACATCGGCACCATCGGGAGCTCGGTCGGGGGCGGCGCGGCCACATCGGGCTTGCTGGCCGTCGGTGGCGTGCGCATCGGCTCGACCTGGCAGCCGGCCTCGTGGATATCGCCGGACGGCTTTTCCTGGAGCCAGACGTCGCAGAGCTTTCCCCTCGACGACGAGCCGGCGGGCAGCCCGGGAGCCCTCGCCTATGGGGCCACGGGAGCGGACGGGTTGTTGTACGCGGCAGGCGGCAGCCCCGGACGCCAGCGCCTCTGGCAGTCCACCAACGGTCTGGCATGGTCGGCTGTGGCCCTCCCGGCGGCGGCCGCCCGCGAGACCGACTGGCACCTAGGCTTAGCCGCGGCCGACGGTCGCACGACCGTACTGGTCGACAATCTCCCGGGCCAGCCCTACGTCCTGGTGCGACAGAACGGGGACTGGCACGAGCCGAGCGGGACCGGCGAGTTCGGCAGCCCTCTCCCCACGGCTTGGCCGACCAGTCTCGTCAGCGATGACGGCCAACTCGTGATGAGCGTTCAGTTGTTCGACCCCGGCCAGGTCCTCGGCAACGACGAGAGCTCGGTGGCGTTGCTCACGTCCACGGACGGCGTTTCCTGGGAGACGTCCAACGTCGACGCCTTCCAGAACGGCACCGTCAACCAGTTGCTCCCCGTGCCTGCCGGCCTCCTCGCCGTAGGGTCCCGCACCAGCACGGTCGGCCAGCCCGACCGACCGGCATATCCCTGGACGGAGGCGTTCGCCAGCCTGTCCGCTGACGGGGGCATCACCTGGCCCTACGAGCCCATCAACCCCGCCAGTCTCGGCAACCCTCCGCCGACGGGGCCCACCACGACGACGACGACCCCGGCGACCACCGGCACGGGGTCGGCCGGCACGGGGTCGGCCGGCACGGGCTCGACCAGCACGGGTTCGACCAGCACAGGATCGGCCAGCACGGCTTCGACCGGAACGGGCTCGACCAGCACGGGTTCGACCAGCACCGGCTCGGCCGGCACGGGTTCGACCAGCACGGGGCGTTCCGGCTCCGGGTCGACGACCAGCACCACAGGCCGCCCCGGCCCCGGGACTACGACCACGAGCGTTCCCAGTGCGGCCACGACGACCACTAATCCCGCGGCGACTACCACCACTACCACCGAGCCGCGCGTCGAGGGCCCACTAGCTGGCCCTTTCACCGCCACGGGCGCAGGTCGGCTCGGCAACAGCCTTTACGTAGTCGGCCAGGCCGGCCCTCAGGCAGTGGGGTGGTTCAGCCCGGACGGCACCACCTGGCAGCGGCCCCAGGCTCTCGACGCCACCCCGCAGCTTGCCACCGAACAAGCGCGCTCCACCTGTGGGGCGGGGAACAGTGCCGTGGTCGTCGGCTCGGAGACCGGCACCGGTGAAGGTGCACTTCCCGCCGCCTGGTCGAGTGCCGACGGGTCGTCCTGGACGAGCGCCACGTTCCTGCCTGGGACGGCCAATGGGAGCTACACCCAAGTCGATGGCTGCCTCTGGACGGGGAACGGGTTCATCGCCTACGGAGGGTCGACTGGCACCGGTCAAACGGAACAGCCCATCCTTTGGGGTTCCGCGGATGGGACCTCATGGCAGGAGCTTTCGACCACCTTCACCGGGCCCTCCGGCGGCGCACCCGTGGGCCTCGAAACGGCCCCCCTTGACGGCGTGGCTACGGGCACGACCACCTGGCTCGGGGTGAGTGGGGACGGTGACGCGCCGACCCAGATCTGGCCGGCGCCGGTGGGCGGCGAGGCCGGCGCCGTTTTCACGCCGGTAGGGCTGTGGTCCTCGGACGACGCCGGTAACACCTGGCAGCAGCTGGCCACCGACAGCCCCACCTTCATGGGCACGGTTTTCGCGCAGGCCGACGTCGCCGCTTATGTGGGCCAGGAGGCGATCGTCGCCGGCACCGTAGACGGCCAGCTGGCACTGTGGACCGGCACGCAAGCGTCCGCCCCCGGTGGGAGTGGCGCTGCCGCCACCACGACGAGCAGCACGACGGCCGCCAGCAGCACCACCGGCGCAAACGCCACCAGCAGCACCACGGCCGCCAGCAGCACCACCAGTACACCCACAAGCCCCAGCACCAGCACAACCGCCAGCACCAGCACAACCGCCAGCAGCACGACGGCCGCCAGCAGCACCAGCACAGGCCCCAGCACCAGCACCAAGAGCAACGGCAGCACAAACAGCATCAATAAGTCGGTGCGGAAGTGACGCGACCATCCCGAACGCTTCATCGTCACCAGGCCGGCCCGTAGGGCCGGGGCGGTAGTGACGGCCCGCCAGGGCCGGCATGCCTTTGAAAGCATGAGCCGCCTCCGGCGTCTCACTACCGCCTCGCTCGCTCCGCTCGTTCGTTGGTCCCGGGAAAAGTGTGCAGCCGCCGTGGCTCCGGCAGGCCGATCACCTCTGCACGCGGCTAGCGGCACCGCCACCACAACAGGCATCTCGGCACAGGTCGTGGCGGCCTGAGTTGATGGCGTGTAAGACGCCGTTGCGCACCGGCCATGTGCCTCTGGACGGCCGCCGCTGACAGCTTCCCGGCCCGCCCGTCGTTCAGCCACGCCTTGGCCGCCCCGTTGTTGAGGGGCCTGCTCCAGACCGTGGTCGACGAGGTGGGCTACCGGTTGGTTTGAAGGCCGACTCCTGCAGGGAACCCGAAAAAGGTCCTACTAACGATCGGTCCCGGCCTTGTGAATCCCTCCTAGCCCGGTCTCTGCAAAACCGCCATGTCGGTGGACGTAAATACGCTCAACGGGCGCAGCAAACCCCGGGTGTGCGCGTAACTCCCTAACAGCACGCCTCTAAGCGCCAGCGCTTGGCACTTCCTTACCGGCGGTGGGGGCTTTTGGCATCTCCTTTCGTTTTCCAGCATGAAAAGCCAAGAGCTCCCCTCAATTAATGCACGAGGCACACAAAATCGGATGTAATCCCCACTAAGCCCCCTCGGAGCACTCCGCTTTTTGGACTTTCTTACGCGCCGGTACCAGTTTGACGGCTTGTTTTCGGGCCCTTCCCGGTGCGAGCCCGACCGGGCGCCACGCAAGATAACAGGAGGCGCACGGCGGCCAACATTTCCGCTTGCGGCATTACCGCCGTCAAATGGGCGATCTTCCAGCCGGCGGCACTTAACGCCGTGAACTTACGGCGCTCGCGGTCGAAAGCCGACCGGGACACTACACGGTGCGCCCGTCCAGCTATCTCGGCGCCCACATTCCGGTCCGGCCAGGCGACATCGATGACATAAAGACGCTCGCCGACGACCGTGGCGAAATGCGTCTCGAAAGGCTCGAGCGGGGCCAGTGCGCGGAACACCTGCGCCTCGAGCACGCTGTCCGCGGTGGGGCTCTCGTCGCGGAGCCTCAAAAGCCGCTCCAAGAAGGAACGGCCAGGGACATTGGCACGGGCACGCCCCAGGCACTCCCGGACCTCGGGCACGGTCCAGCGACGCTGCACCAGTCCTTCGTCCAGGACCTTTTCGGTCAGCTCCGGCCCCCACCGCCCGGCCATGTCGACCAGCGTGCGGCACGGCGAAGTCACGAAGACACCCCGCCGGTTTACAAGGTCCCGCGCCCCCAGATCGGCGTGGTGATGAACGACAGCCCCCGGCGGCCGGCGCCACACAGTGGGCGGGAGCGTCAGCTCAATGGCGGTGACGTCGGCGTAGTCAAAGCGATGGACGGTGGCCGCGCTGTCGTGCGAGACGACCGCCTCCGGTCCGGCGGCAAGGGCGGCGCCCAGTATCTGCTCCCACGATGACGGGTTCACGCCGGCCACCGCGTACACGCCTCGACGGACTCGCCGCAGGTGCCCAGAAGCCGTTCCCCGCACCAGCTGGGCATAGTTGATGCCCACTCCCCTGGCCTGTGCGGCTGAAAACAAGCCCCGTTGGTCGGTCGCCAGCCGGCTGAGCGCAGCGCGAGCGTCTTTGTCCACCGGAACAGTCAACCCGGGCGCGGTGACCACAATGCCGCTGCGTTCCGGCGACAGGCCTCTCCTCTCGGCCGGGAACCAGGCACGCATGGCGGCGAGTTAGCCGGTTCGTGCACACCGATCATCGCATCGTCCCCTCGGCCGATGCCTGGGGCTCGGGGCGCCCCCGTAGGCCGGCGACGGCCGTCGCACTGGCATGTGCGTCGTTACTGGCATGTGCGTCGTTGCTGGC
>CAYZVQ010000049.1:3448-5614 GCA_964481925.1 uncultured Acidimicrobiaceae bacterium | reverse complement strand
CCCCCGCTACCCCGGGCACCACCGCGACCCCCGGCACCACCGCGACCACAGGCACCGGCACGAGCACGGCCGTGGCCACCGCAGCCGCAGTGACGGTGCCCTGGTCCGGGGCGAACTGCCCGGAGCTGGCCGGTACTTCAGCGCTAGAGGGCGACATCACCCAGTCGATGAACGGTAGGCTCACCGGCTGCCTACGCGTCCCTGTCGTCCCAGCGGGGAACTACTACGTGTCTCTCCAGGACGTCCTGGACGGCACGACCGGCCCTCCGGGGCCGACGACTTCAGTGGCGGCACCGGCCGAGCCCCCGCTCACCCTGTCCGTCTCCCCGCCCCGGGCGGCACCGGGCGAGACCGTGCGCCTGACGGGGAAGTTGGCATCGCCCCTGGCGCCGCGCCCGGGTTACGGCAACTTTTGCTGGGACGGTTGCTCAGGTGGCCTCGTGTACGACGGGGTCCAGCTGGCGTGGCTGTCCGCCACCACCTTTTCTGCCCAATTGACCTTGCCCGACGCCCCCTGGGTCGATCAGAGCAAGGCGGGAGAGCCAACGGTCGTCTCCCCCGTGGCCGGGAGCTACCCTCTGGCGCTCGAGTGCCTGGTGGGTGCCAAAGGGTGCGCGCTCGGCGGCCCCGAAGGCCAGGCCACGGTGCACCTCGACAAGGCGGCCGGCTATACCTGTGAGAGCATGCCCGGCTGCGCCCAGTTGAGCGCCCGGTTGAGCGCCCCGGCGACCGCCGTGCACCCAGGCGAGCTGGTGCAGTTCAGTGGCCGTGTGCCGCTGGAAAGCATCATCGGTGCCCACTACCCCTTCGCCTTCCAATTGTCCGCCGCCACCACCTCGCCCGCCGGACCGGGCGTGACCTTTGTGCATTTCGCCAAAGGAGGCCTGCAGATGGACGCCGGCGCGGCCAAGGTCACCGTGGCCCCGGCACCGCCCTTCTCCAGCCTGCCCGCGACCGCTCCCCTGGCCGAACTGGCCGCCGGGGCCACACCGATCTCCGCCAACCCGCAGGGCCCGGCCTATGTCGGGTGGTGCGCGCCGGGCGACGTCGAGGTCCAGGGCCCGGCGGGCCGGTCGCAGGTGCCCGTCGCCGGCGCCACCCAGCTACTCGCTGCTACCCACGCCTATCAGGGCCAGGTCCAGGACCAGTGCGCCGACCTGGCGCTGGGGGGCACAGGCCCGGCTTCGACCTTTGCCGCCTTCACCGTCCTGCCCGCTCAGGGGCCGATGGTGGCCGAAGTCGCCCTGTTCACGATGGACGCCGGGCGGTCGTGGTCGTTCGTCCCGGCTCCGCCAGGGGCAAAGCGGACAGATTTCGGGGCTTTTCGTTATCAGGGCAACGACGTCGACGCCCTGTTCTCGCCCAGCGTGGCGGCACCGGACGGCCAGACCGGCCCTCCTCTGGTGGAGCAGACCGCCAACGGTGGGAAGTCCTGGGCCCGTGCCCCCTTTTCTTGCCCGGCCACCGGGCCCTGCGTCACCTTCGGCGCCCACGTGCCCGGTAATTGCGCACAGGGCCTGGACAGCCAGGGCGTTATCGCCTCGTCCGACAATGGCCGACAGTGGACGGAGCCGTCGTGGCCCGGCGGTCTGGTCACCTGCTGGTTGACGACGCTGGAGGTGACTTCGCCGACGGAGGCGCTACTGGTCACCTCGAACACGGTGCTCGGATCGGAGAGCCCGTTCGACGCGCTGGTGACCGACGATGGAGGGCGGAGCTGGCAGGCCGTCTACCTGCCGCCGCTCCCCTCGTCGCCGGGAGGACAGGCGGGCCCGGCCGGCCAAGCGCCCCCGGGGCCGGGCGATGTCGTCGTACTGCCTGACGGCGGCCTGTTGTACGTTGACGCCACGCCCTGGCAGCTGTTGGCCCCCGGCACCGGCTCCTGGTGTGCCGTCCGACCGGTGGGGCCCGGAAGTGGCCCGGTAGGGAGCCCCGGCGGGGGAAATGGCCAGACGGTGATGCCAATGAGCTTCGCCGTGGTCGGCAGCAGCTTGTGGTGGCTGTCGACTTCCTCCACCAGCACCGCGCCCGCCACGGTCACCGCCCACGACGTCGGCGTGGCCTCGCTGGCCTGCACCCGCTAGTCGGGCCACCACTCAGGTACCGGGGCGCTCAGGTACCGGGGCGCTCAGGTACCGGGGCGCTCAGGTACCGGGGCGCTCAGGT
>CAYZVQ010000049.1:0-3348 GCA_964481925.1 uncultured Acidimicrobiaceae bacterium | reverse complement strand
CTCAGGTACCGGGGCGCTCAGGTACCGGGGCGCTCAGGTACCGGGGCGCTCAGGTACCGGGGCGCCCAGGTAATGGCGCTCAGGTCTTTAGGGAGGACGCGGGAGGGGTAGGACTAACTGATGGCCCGCCCCCCCGGCCCGGCCCGCTAGCGGACCTCGCCCGGTAGCGTTGAACAGGGTTTTGTACGACCAGGGCCCCAGGTACAAGCAAAGAGACGAAAAGAGAGACAACTCACATGGCATTTGACAAGCTTGTTTTGAGGAGCCTCGTCGGCGGCCTGCTCATGGGGCACGGGCTCCAGAAGCTGAACGGCAGTTTCGGTGGGCCGGGCCTCGACGGCACCGAGCAGATGATGAAAGGTCTCGGGATGTACCCGCCCGAGTACCACGCTCGGGCCGTGGCCCTGACCGAGACCATCGGCGGGGGCCTGACCGCTCTCGGGTTCCTCAGCCCTCTGGGACCGGCCATGATCATGGGGACGATGGCCGTCGCCATCCAGAAGGTCCATCTGAAGAACGGCCTGTGGGCCGCCAAACAGGGTTATGAGTTCAATCTCACGCTCATCGCTGCCTCTTTCGCCCTGGCGGCCGACGGGCCCGGTCTGCTGTCGATCGACTGGATGCTGCGCAAACAGCGCAAGGGGTTGGGATGGGCACTGGCCGCGGCCGCGGCCGCAGGTGGCGCGGCTGCCGTCGTCCTGCGAGTGGCAGACCGCATGGCACCCTCGTCCGCCGACACCGCCGACACCGCCGACACCGCCGACACCGCCGACGGTGTGGCCGACGGGGCCCCGGTAACTTCCGCCAAGCACGAGACCGACCGTCCCACTCCCGACCTGTCCGAAGAGGGCCACTCGGACCATGAGCACTCCGACCATGACCACTCGGACCATGAGCACTCCGACCATGACCACTCGGACCATGACCACTCGGACCATGACCACTCGGCCCATGAGCACTCGGCCCATGAGCACTCCCACCATGACCACTCAGAAGAAAACGGCTCGGACCAGGACCATCCTCACGACTCCGAGGCCTACAACAGCTGAAACCTTAAGGCTCAACTAAAACCTTAAGGTTTTCTCTCAGAGGCTGCCCCTCTCTCCCCGGCGGGAAAACTATGGCGCCGGGCCTGCGTGTGGGCGGGCCCGGCGCCATAAACCGCCTCAGAGCGCCGTGGCCCGCAGGTCGGCCAGGAAGGCCTCCACCTCGGCTCTTGAGCGCGTACGCCGCATCGGCGGCAGGGCGTTGACCAGTTCCCAGCGGTAGCGGGCTTTCCCCAGCCGCCGGTCGAGGACGGCCACCACTCCCCGGTCGTGCTTGGACCGGACCAGGCGGCCCGCCCCCTGCGCCAGTAGGGTCGCCGCCCGGGGGATGTCGATGAGCTCGAACGCCCTCGGGCCGAGAGCGGCGCGCCGGGCCCGCAGCAGCGGGTCGTCCGGCCGCGGGAACGGCAGACGGTCAATGGTCACCAGCGACAGCGACGGCCCCGGGAC
Organism: uncultured Acidimicrobiaceae bacterium; assembly: GCA_964481925.1. Taxonomy (GTDB): domain Bacteria; phylum Actinomycetota; class Acidimicrobiia; order Acidimicrobiales; family Palsa-688; genus Fen-671. The sequence continues at coordinate 1,852 of CAYZVQ010000049.1, read as the reverse complement.
GTCGACGCCCTGCCAGAACCCCATGGTGGCGAACAGGCAGGAGTGCTCGTCGGCGCTGAACTCGGCCACCAGTTTCGGCTTGGGCAGGTCCGATTGGGTGAACACCGTCCAGGGCACCCGCCCCCGCACCACCTCCGCCGCCGCCTGCATGGCCCGCCAGCTGGTGAACAACGCCAGCGCCCGGCCCTGGGCGGCCTCGATAAGAGCCACCAGTTCTTCGTGCATGGCGGCCTCGAAACGGCCGTCCCGGGGGTCGGGCAGGTGTACGGGGCAGTACAGCAGTGCCTGGTCCGGGTAACAAAACGGGCTGCCCACGTTGAGCTCGTCGTAGGAACCGCTGGGGAGCCCCAGCCTTTGGCCCAGGCGGGGCGGGATGGTGGCGCTGGTCATGACGGCCGTAGGGGCGTCCTCCCGCTTCCAGAGCCGCTCGAGCAGCACCTCACCGACGTCGATGGGCGCCACCCGCAGCACGGGCCCGTGCTCGGGCCCCTCGACCCAGGCGATCTGGCTGGCCGGCAGCTCCAGGATTTCGTTCACGTCCTCAAGCAGGTGGGCCGCCGCCTTCTGTGCTCGAGACCGGCGGGCCTGGGGCTCGACATCCGCCGCGCCCGCATCACCAGGGGCCCCGCCGCTGCCGCGGCCCGCTTTGCGCATCTCCTCTAGAGCGCGGTTGACGCGCTCGCGGACCACCACCAAAGCGTCGGCGACCTCTTCGGGCAGGGGCCGGGGCAAGGCCTGGTCCCGGTGCGGGCGCAACGCGCCGCCCAGCACCACGGCGCCGTCCTCCAGCGCCACGACGACCGAGGATTGCGCCACCAAGGGGCGGGCCAAGCGGGCCAGGGCCACCAGCCGGGCCTGGTTGAGGTCGAAACCGAGCGCGGCCGAAGCGATGTCCTCGAGCTCGTGGGCCTCGTCGAAGACGACCAGGTCGTGGTCGGGGAGCAGCTCAGCCTCCTGGATGGCCAGGGAGGTGGCGTAGAGGTGGGTGTTGACCACCACCACGTCGGCTTCGGCCGCCCGCCGCCGGGCGGCTTCGGCGAAACAATGGTCTCCCGACGGGCACTGGGCGGCGCCCGGGCATTCCCGCCACCCGGTGCTCACCTGCGCCCAGGCCGCCTCGCTGGGCTCGAAAGAAAGCTCGGCCCTGTCGCCGCTCACGATGGGGGGATCCCATCCGCGCCCGCGAGGGCCGGCCCGGCCTCCCGGCGTGCCGTCCACGGCGGCAGGGCCAGCCAGGCGCCCGTTGGCGATGGCACCGCCCCCGCCGAGCTCGGCGCCCGCCCACTCCACCAGGCGCCGTACTTCTCGGCCCAGCCGGCCCAGCGCCTGGGGCGGCTCGGGCCCGTCGCCCTCACCGAGGGCCATTTGCTGGCCCCCGCCGGCAATCTCGTTGACCCGCTGGAGGCAGATGTAATTGGAGCGGCCCTTCAGTACGGCGAACTCGAAGCGCACACCCAGCGAACGCGACAGCTGCGGCAGGTCGCGGTGCGCCAATTGGTCCTGGAGCGCTTTGGTGGCGGTGGACACAACTACGCGGGCGCCCAGGGCCAGCGCCGGCACCAGATAGGCCAGGCTCTTGCCCGTGCCTGTGCCCGCTTGTACGACGAGGTGGCGCTGCGACCTGATGGCCGCGCCTACCGCCTCGGCCATCTCCCGTTGCTCAGGCCGGTCCTCGTGCTCCGGCAACGCGCCCGCGGCCCGGGCCAGAGCGCTGTCGACCAATGGGTCTGTCATGTACGCCTCCCGCTGTCCCCCACCTTCACCGAGGACGGCCCCGGACCGGGCCGACGAGGAACAAACGAGGTACCGGCCTGCCTACGCCCGCCGGTAGGCGCGCGTTGCCAGCGGGACG
>CAYZVQ010000048.1:0-20793 GCA_964481925.1 uncultured Acidimicrobiaceae bacterium | reverse complement strand
TGACGCCGTTGCGTTCGAGGGCACCGCGCACCTCGTCCATGAGAGCGGCGGGGACGAGCACCCCGGCGCTGCCGTCCTCTCCTCCCGACGTCGACGCCACCGCCCTCGCCTCTTCTTCTACTGAGCGCGCCACAAGGGGCCCGAAAGTGCCGTAGTCAACTCCCCTACCCGAGGCCGCCCAGGGCACGGACCGTGGGCCATGGCCGGTCTGGCACAGAGGCTCGGGCGCCTCGGATCAGGAAGGGCAGCTGCGAGGATAGCGGCGGCCAGTTCCATGACCTCCGAAGGGCCGCGGTTGCTCACCAAGAGGTTGGCGAGGCGCCAGCCCCGCCGGGCCGGCACATGTTGAGCGAAGGCTCCCGATACCCCCGCTGACCTGCAAAAAGGTGCGCCCCCTCGGATTCGAACCGAGAACCTGCGGATTAAGAGTCCGTTGCTCTACCATTGAGCTAGAGGCGCGAAGTCGCGATAGTACCTAGGAGCACGGCAAAGCAGCTAACCGGGCGGCGGCTCGGAAGCGAAGGTCATCCCTGAGCCACCGGCCAGCCAAACGCTAATAGCTGTCTGACCTGCTGATTGGGGTGACCGAGGGGACTTGAACCCCCGACCTCCAGGGCCACAACCTGGCGCTCTAACCTACTGAGCTACGGCCACCACGGACTCCTCAGTTTGGCACACCTACCGGTGACCCGCAGAACGCTAAGCGGTCCGCCCGATTGCGCCGATGAGTACTCATGGCCCCAAAAGAGGCGATGGGAGTTCGTGCAGGCAACGCAGGCCAGGACGAGGACTTGGTGCGCCTCTACCTGGACGGCGTAGGTAAGTACCCCCTGCTCACCAGGGAGGACGAGGCGCGCCTGTCCCGGCTCATACAAGAAGGTCGGCTAGCCAAGGACCAGCTCGCCCGGCACCGCGTCAGTGGTGCTCGCAAGCGGGAACTGTTGCAGGCAGCCCGCGAGGGCGATGCCGCCACGGAGCAGTTCATAAACTCGAACCTGCGCCTCGTGGTGTCGCTCGCCAAGAGGTACCAAGCCTCTGACCTGCCCTTACTCGACCTGGTACAGGAGGGGAACCTCGGCCTCATCCACGCCGTCAACAAGTTCGACTGGCGCAAGGGCTTCAAGTTCTCGACCTACGCCACCTGGTGGATCAAGCAGGCGATCAGCCGGGGGATCGACAACACGGGGCGCACTATCCGCCTGCCAGTCCACGCCGGCGACCAGGTCCGCAAGCTCCTGCGCACCAAGCGACAGATGGAAAGCCAAATGGGACGGGCACCGACCTTCGCCGAGCTCTCCTCCGCCCTCGATATCCCCGAGCGCGATGTGATCGAACTGCTACAGCAGGGCACAGACCCCGTCAGCCTCGACTCGCACGTGGGCCCGGACGGTGACAGCGAACTGGGAGACCTGGTCGCCGACCTTTCGTCTCCGACGCCGTTCGACGCAGTGTGCGAGGCCATGCTCAGCAGTGAGGTCAACAAGCTCCTCGACGTCCTCGAGGACCGGGAACGAGAGATAATCCGGCTCCGGTACGGCCTCGACAGCGGCGACCCGCGCACCTTGGAGGAGGTTGGCCTGGCGCTCAACCTCACCCGGGAACGAATCCGCCAGATCGAGCGCTCGGCTTTGTCCAAGCTGCGCCACCCATCTTCGAAGAACGAGACCCGCGAGCTGCTGGCCAGCTAAAACCCGGGATCCCGCTGGTCCCAGACGCTGCCGGCTCCTGAGACGCGTCCCAAGGGGCGGCCCACAACGGCACATCGGAATGCCATGCCCTCCATGTCCTGGCTCGTCGGCTCCGCTACGTTCGAAGTCGGCCCCCGTAGCTCAGAGGATAGAGCGGCCGCCTTCTAAGCGGCGGGTCAGAGGTTCGAGACCTCTCGGGGGCGCCTCTGAGCTGGGCTTTTGCTTCGATGACTGTCCGGCAAGCCGGTCTGGTCTCAGTTTTGGTCTCAGTTTGCACACCAGGACGGACCGACCGACCGCTTGAGAGATTCCGGCCCGAGGAGCTACGACTGACGGTGGCGCTGCCCGAAGAGTGCCTGGTCGATCCTGGCGGCGGCCACCGATTTCCGGTCTGCGAGGACATGCTGGTAACGCTCTGTCTGCGCGACACGAGAGTGCCCAAGGAGGTGGCCAGCCGTCTTCAGATCTACGTCGCTGTCCAGCATCATTGTCGCCGCCGAGTGGCGGAGGTCATGTAGGCGCTTTTCGGGGAGACCAGCTGAGCGGCAGAGGTCCTTGAACGCCCGGTTATCGGCCCGGGGGTCGATCGGGCGGCCAGCCTCATCCGTGAACACCCAACCACCGCTCGGCCCCGGCTCCCACACCTCACTGGCGAGCCGTTCTGTGAGCTGCTCCTTTCGGTGAGCACGGAGTTCCGACGTCAACGTGGCTGGTATGACAAGTTTCCGGCGACCGGCCTCCGACTTCGGCGGTGAGGTCTTCAAGCCCCCGCCCCAGCGCTGAGGGCAGAGTGCCGCTCGCCTGGTTGGCTGTCCTGCCCGGGTCAGGCACTTGGCTGGGTCAGGGCACCCGTGCCTCCATGTCACCCGTTGGAGCTGTCGGCGAACCATCAGGGTGCCCTCGATGGCTGGGTCGCTGGGCAAGTGGAGGTCGTCCCAGCACAGCCCGAGCACCTCGCCTTGGCGGAGGCCGAGTGCCATGGCGACAGTCCAACGAGCTGCGCTACGGGTTCCCCTCGCCGTAGCCAGCAGGGCCGCCATCTGGTCAGTGGTGTAGGGCACGACCTCCGTCTCGGGGTCGCGGGGCGTCTCGGCAGCTTTGAGGGGGCTCCTGCCGATGAGGCCCCTCTTCACGGCGTCGTTCAGCGCGGCGTTGAGCGTCCGACGAGTGTGGCTGATCTTGAGGCCACGTCCGAGGAGGTAAGACCACAGGTGCTCGATGTGGTTCGCCCCAAGCCGGTTGAGAGGCACCTTAGGTAGGGCAGCCCGCACATGCGCTAAATCGTTCCTGTACCCGTCGATGGTGTTGGGCCGGACTACCTGGAGCCTTTCCTTCTTGGTGACCCATTGGTCGACGAAGTCGACCAGGGTCGTCCGGCCCGTGATTGCCACGGCACCAGCATCGCGAGCCTGTTCGAGCTTCCTCACTTTGGCAGTGACAAGCGATTGTGTCTTGGCTCTTACGTGCCTGCGGTCCTGGGAACCGCCGGGGCCGGAACCCATCGAGACCCGACCGTGCCAATAGCCGTCCTTGCCCAGGTAGATGGTGGAGCGGCCATTCGCCGCACGGGTACTCATGTCCTCGACGTTCTAGCCTGCCAGATCGCCGTCGTCCTTCTCCAGGAACTCTTCGAGAGCACGGGTCGGAACCAGCCTGCGCGCTCCAACCCTGACCGACCTGACAAGACCACTTTGGACCAGGGCAAACATCTTGGAGCGTCCGACACCGATGAGACGGGCCGCCTCTTCAACGGAAACGGCAAGTGGGGCCGGAGCTGGCCGAGCGGCCAGCTCGGTCACTAAGTGGACGAGAGCGGCAAGCTCACGTGCCAGAACGGCACACGCCTGTTCGACTGCCGCCGCTTGCCCACGAACCAGCACCACAGGGTCAGGACATCCGCCCGGGAAGCCCCTGGACTGCTGCCGATCGGCACTATAGGCCTGAGCAGCTGGAGAAGCGGACGTGACTGGACTATTCCGGTCCCCTGACGTGGAGTCCCCCGACATCGGCGTGAGGCGGCCCCGATGTCATCAACGTCGACACAGGACCTCTCCTTTCGGGGTGGAGGGTCAGGAACACTGGGGCAGCAGGTAGAGGGATGGTGACCGATCATGGCACCAGGTTCACGCCACGTCAATCGGTATCGTTCGGCCCAGGCACTTTCCGGGCATTCTTGGGCCGTGGAAGGCCGTCCCAGATCGGCAGCCCCAAGGCCAGGAAGGCCTCACGGGACGGAGCATGTTCACGGTGCCACAACTCTGCCGAGATACCTAGCAGAGCATTCTCGACCATCCATTCTGGCTCCGACATCAGTGGCATCGTCAACTCGGTCTCCGACATGGCGTCGGCTACGTCGGCGTCGATACGCCCGTTCTTCTGGAGGCGCTCGTAGAGGTCCTTCGGTTTACCCGGTAGACGGACAAGTCCGGGTCCTTTTCCTTAGTTGGTGGCCGCCGGAGGCCCGAGGAGCTGTAATCAGCGGCCTTTCCTCGGGAACATATTGGTGCATGGTCACCGTGGTCACGGGGATGTACAAGTCCCTGCAGCCCGAGCCTCAGCAGTTGGGCCAAGGTCCACGGGGAAGGCCGACGGGCCTCGATATACCCCGGTAGTAGACCGACGTCCGCCCGAGTTGGCCCTGGACGCCTGGGCTTGATCCAGCATTACGTGCGGGAGAAGTGGCCTACAAGGCCCGTAGAGGCGCCGGAACTCCCGCTGCCCCCCCCTTTATGCTTCGAGGACGTGGGAGGACCTTAGAGAGGCTCACAGGCCGGGGGACCCGACGACCCGAGCCGGGACACGGCCCAGCGAGGGACCAACATTGATTTGCTGACCGCACGAGCACCGACGAGAGGTTCTCGGTCCCAAGGGTGTGTTCGAGGCCTATCAGCTCCCCAGGGGCGGCCAAGGTGCCTGCTGAACATCACAGCGCAGCCCCAGAGTAAGACCACAACAATAACGGTGGGCTCCGGCACGGGTGCCCTCCACGGCCTTCAACTAATTCCGGGCACTTGGGTCTTGGGGGCTTCACGGGCTCTCACGCCCCAGTCAAGTTGCTCGTATCGTCACGACGAAGTCCACCTCGTTGGGAAGTCTTCCCAGTCGGTCTCGGTCTCTATCGACACATATCCGCCAGCCACCAAGACAGGCCCGAACGCGGGGTCCTTTCGTGACCTTGTCCCGTCCGGCCCCAGGAACCACAAGCCGGGCCCCCTGGCTGAAAGGGTAGCGCCAGGATCAAGGATGTCCCGTAGAGCATGCCGAAGCACTGCGTCCAAAATACTTCTTTGAGCCAGCTCTGGCCAGAGGTCCCAGTCCTGTGGTTTCCGGAGCTCAACATCGAGTTCCTGGCGGATCATGAGCACCTTGACAAGGTCTGGTCGCTCAAGGGACGAGGTCATAATGGAGTCTCCTGTCTACTGGGCCAGGCGTGGGTTCGATACTGGGCCAGGCGTGGGTTCGATACAACTTCGGGAGCTTGGGGTCTCGGGTTGCTTTCATGAACCTCCTCTAACGGTCTTGACCAGGAACGACGTTCGGATGGGGCTCATAGGCGGTGGACAAAGCCCACAAGTTGCCGGGCCTGGTCGATCTCTTCCATTTTGGACAACCCACCCAACGGGACACCCGCTGTGGGTGTGGAAACTTACGAGGCGGTCCCGGGACGGGCTGCCTCTTCGGCCTTCCAGGCGGCCCGGAACTCCCTCCAGGTAGGCATGGACGCGAACTTGTGGAGCTTGGGGGCGATGTAGAGCTTGTTGGGCCAGTCCTCTGTGCGCTTGTCGACGAACTCTTCGGCCGAACAGGCCCACCAGTAGTCGTACTCGGGGGACACCAGCATTACCGGCCCCTGAGGAACCGAGGTGAACCAGACGTAGACGGGTACCTCCAGCGGGCATATGAGGGCGCGCTGGCCGTCCTCGTCATCTACGAGCCAGGCGTTCTCAAAGCACTCGACCAGCACTTGGTGGCGTTCCCAGGCGGCTTGGCCAGCCGGGTTGAGCCTGGACCCGACCAGACAGTTAGCCTTGCAATAGCCCATCACGCCGTCGCCTTGAGCATGGAGCGGTCGGGACGGTGCCAAGCCTCGGGCGGCCGGTCGGTCTTGCCCACGATATAAGGCAGGATGAGGTCGAACCCTTCGTCGAACAGGCCCAGGCTGGTGTAGGTGACGTAGCCCTTGTCGTCGGCCAGCAGGCCCCGTTCCCTCAGCCGGTACGTGGTAAGCCCGATGTTCCGCACGGGGACCACAAGGCCCTTGGGGCCAGAAGGCTCACCTATACCTTCGTCCTCATCAGTGACCTCGACAGGTGGGAGCAGGGCCTTGGAGCAGCTCCGATGCCCATTTTCGTTGGACTCGTTCCACCGGGCTAGGGCGCAGGCGATCTCCTCGTCTGGGTGGCCCACAACCTTTATGGTCTCCCCGCCGTAGCTAGTGATAGCGAAGAAGGTGGTGATGATGAAGTACATTTTGAGGCCGAACTGGTTGCGGCCGACGGGGATGGACTCAAAGACCTTCCCGTCTCGACCGATACGCCGGGTCAGGGCTTCAACGTGGTTCTCGCTGACCGTGATGGAGGACAGGGCCAACTTCTGGCCCGGCGGTGTGACACGCTCAAAAGCCTTACGGATGGCCAGGTACTCCAACCATCGCCGCTGCGGGCCGCAGCCGGGGCAGCCCGTCTTCTTGCACGGGCCGACGGTCACTTTGCCCGGATCCCCGTTGCCGGGGAACTTCGCCCACCACTTGCGACACATACATTTCTTCACGTCGTAGCCGTCGTCCCGGGAAAACTTCTCCTTGAAGACGATGCCCTCGGCGTTGCCTGTGAGCCAGTCTTGTGTTGACACGTACTCCCTGGTCAGAGGCTGTTTGTCGGTGGATTCGTAGGATTTTAAGGTTGGGTCTAGGAAATCCACCGACATTTGGGCTTCTACCAGGGCCTTTGGCCCCTCTGGACCCTCTCGTCCACCGCCCTGACCGACCGGCACGGCGGAAAGCGGCTTTCCGTTCTCGGTCACCGGTGGGATGCTGAGCGCCATCAGCTTGGCCCACAAGCTCTCCGGGGGGACCTGCTGGGTTGCGCTGGGCAACGGGGTCGTCTTGGTGTATTCTTGGGGCACTTCATCCTCCTCAAGATGAATTTCAAAGACCCCCCGGCCCCGGGGGGTTTTTGTTTAGGGTTACTTAGTTAGCGGATGATCGACGAGCTTCCAAGAAGGTGACAAGGTCAGAAACCCGTACCAGGTAGTTGTGGCCCACGCGCACTGAGACCAGCTCCCCGCTGGCCAACAGCCTGTAAACCGCCGATCGGGAAAGTGGGAGCACGGACCTCAGCTGGCTGACATTCAACAGGCGTAGTTGCTCCAGATCGATTACGGTCACAATCTGCCTCCTTCGAGGGCTCTGGTCCTTAGCGGTCCCCGGGACCAGTGGGACCAGCTGGGAAAGTAGCACTTGGCTGGGACGTGTGCAAGGGAAATCGTCAACCCCAGAACCAGTTTTTGACTTAACGCCGTCTAGACGTCACAACGAAACGCGTACAAACTGATGACAACAAGGGGCGAATGCAGCCCCGACACGATCGTCATGTCGTCGCCTTGAGCTAAGACAACTCGGGCATCGATCTGGGCGGGCCAATGAAATGGTAATTGTCCAGGTCGAAACAGCGCACAGAGAGGGCGTGACCATCCGCCCCGAGGCTCCAAGCTTCGAGGTCCCGTGGATTCCACTAGGCCGGGCACGTTACTAGGCAGGTACCGATGCTCGGCCTGGATGATCAGGGTTCTGGACGGCCTCCAGGGTCGGCTTGGGGGCCGTGGTCATGAACACGCCACCTAGCTACGATCGTGCCCACCTCGGCCACCCAGGCAAGCACCTCGGGCGTCCATTCCCGGCACGCCTCGATAGGGTGCTGGCTGATGAACACCTCGGGCTCGATGGGCAGTAGTAGGGCCAGGTTGGCCAAGGCGGTCGAGGCGGTGGCCCGGCGGTGCCTCCGCTTATGACGGGGGAACGGAGGGACACGCGCTCCCTCGACCACCAGACGATCAGCAGCCGCCATACCTACGGCAGCTACCCACTCGATGATCTCCGGCGTCCACTTACGCCAGTGGGGCTCCTGCCTAAGGTAGGTCACCGGGTCGGTGCCGACGAGGGCGTACAGGTTGGCCAAGGCCGGGCGGGACACTCTCAGAGCGGACAGGTTCAGCTTGCCCGGCGGGGCGTTGAACATCGAAGCCAACTGGTTCTTGGCGTGCATGGCCGCGATCTCTTTCTCCGCAGCCGATCTCATGACTGCCCCTTCTCTTCCTCGACTATCTTCCAGTAGCGCTTCGAGAGTATGTCCTCGTGAACACCGACGATGGACTCGACCTGCGGCTTGGTCAGGTCACGGCTCGTCATCGTCATCAACGCCCAACGGTGAGTATCCATAGCGATCTGGGCTTGGCCCGCACGAGACTTGAACTTTTCCTTTTCGTCGCTGACCTCATAATCACGACGGTGCTTGGCTACCTCGAACCGGTACCAGGCAACGACGGCGACGTAGTAGTGGCCTTGGACCATGTGTATCCGGGGCTCGTGGGAGGGGTCGCGCACAGCCCTGCGTGACCGGGCCAAGTCCTCCGGTGTGTGCCGGGCATGGCTGCGGTCTGTGTCGTCGGCCACAACGAGGTCACGCAGGGCCCGGTAAAACTTGCCCAGGACTTCCGCCCGCTGTCTGAGCTTCGTCCCCTCATCAGGCTCGTCGTACTCGGCAACCATCCTCAGGACGATGTCGATGTTTTCCTTGATGGCCTTCAGGTAAGGATCGACCCTGCGGTAATCAAAGAACCAGACCTTGCGCCCGAAGTAGGAGAAGTCCTCGTCGTAGTGGACCACAACGGCGATGTCCTCGTCGCTGATGTCGAAGTTGGACCGAAGCTGGGTGGCCATTGCCTTGGACACCTCGACCTCACCGTCGAAGGTGGACGAGGCAGTCAACCGGTTGAGGTCGAGCACCTTCTGTAATGCCTGGGCCTTGTCCATGGTTATGAGCGTGCCCACTCCCGCACTCGCCCTTCCTTGGCACGAGCGCTAACTCGCTCTTGTGGCTGACCGTGGGACGTCATCATAATTTCTCCTTCTACTCCGGTGGTTGAATCGCATCAATGATCCCCCCCACAGAAGTGGCAAACGGGTGAGGAAGGCCCCCGACCACTGGGCGAGGCAAGCGGTCTAGACCCGGGCGACACTCGGAGTGGCGCCATGCCTTCGTCATACGCCTCCGGCAGGTCGAGGAGCAGTAGAGGGCCTATTACCTTGGCCGAGGGTGGCTGGACGGTGACGGCGTTGGGTACCCGGTAACGTTCCCCGACGAGACGCCGAGCCAGCCCATGGTCCGTGCTGGCTAAGAAGCCGAGGGGTAACGGGAGTATTGTCCAGTTACTGCCGGGCCAACCCATGCCCTGACCAGCACATCCCCGTGCGGGAAATGTTGGTGCTTACTAACGGTGCCAACGGGGTACAAGCCCTCGGACCGAGCGTCGGCGGTTGGACGAGGTACGCACGGCGTGCTCTACCATCCTCGATAAACCTAGCGGTAGACCCGATTATTGCCGACTTGACCCGTGGACCGCCTATTCCCGACGGCACCTTGGGTCCCGGGAGAGGCCGTTGTAGGGCCGCAGGAGGTCACGGGACCTCCCCCGGTGCCCCCGGTGGGTCACCCCGGCCGTAGGAGGCTCCTAGGGCAGCCAGGGCGAGGGACCCGACGACCTCGCCTGGAAACCGTGCTGTGGTTGGGCTTTCTCGGTGACGGGCACGTCGATGGGCCAGCCGTTGCTTGAGGAGCCAGCAGGACAACCGCCGTCATCGATCTCCTTACACCTCGACCTCGTCCCCGGCATGGAAGGTCAGGTCCGGGACTGGGCCTTCAGTGAGGTGCTCTCCTCGATCACGGTCGTCCACGAGTATGCCCAGAAGGTGTTGGCGGTGTAATCGAGCTGGTCGATCGTCGCCGAATCGACGCAGGGGACCATGGGCTCCATGACCCCGGCCCCGGATGAGGTCGGTGGGCCTGGCCGTACCGGATATGCCGTCGATGCCCACCCAGACGCCCATCACATCGGTGGCGCTGTCATCGGTGGTGAGCCGGGAAATGGTGAGGGTCCCGATCACCGCGGTGTAGGGAGCCGTCCCTCCACGCCGTAACCTGCCGAGTGGTCCGTCTCGACGGCTCTGGTCGGTGGGCCACCAGCCGATGCGGGCACAGTCGTGGTGGTCACCGGGACCGGGCTGCGCCCCGTAGACGGCGACGGGGTGGGCGGGGTGGTGACGGGGGGTGTGATTGTTCTAGCGGACCTTCCTCAGCGAAATGTTGGTGAATACCAATCGTGCTCATCAACGGCACGAGTCTTACCGGCCCCTCGTGCCGTCAGAGAGTTCGAGGAGGCTCTTGGCCAGGGCGAACTTATAGCTGGCCACATTGCGGCCGAACAGAACCACCCCACGCAGGTAGTTCTCCGTCGTAGGGGTGACGCTGATGAACCTGTCGACGACGGTGGGCATGTTGAGGGCGCTCTGTATGGCAGGTTAGTGACCATGGGACGACCTCGACCGAACGGCAAGCTCGTCCGGGACCGCATCCCGGAGATCATCAAGGAGGACGGTGGTGACCCGGTCACGGCCCTTCTTTCCCCGGAGGAGTACCCCTCTTCGCTCATGGCCAAGTTGACTGAGGAAGTCGACGAGCTCCTGGGCGATCAGGGCGATCACGTGGCCGAGGAGCTGGCGGACGTGCTTGAGGTGCTGACCGCCATCGCTGCCCTCAACGGCATTGACTGGCCGTCCGTGGAGGAGCTGAGGGCGGACAAGAGGGCCGCCCGGGGTGGCTTCGAAGGCCGTGCTTGGCTCGGAGCCTGAGCCACAGGTAGGTGTCCTGCACAAGGTAGTGCGGGCACGAGGCAGGTGAAGGCCGCCTTGCTCGTCGTCCAGCCCCTCGTACGTTGCTCGTCGGTGGCGGCTACCCAAGCCCCGTCTGGTGGACGGCGAGCCGTGCCTGTTACCGGGAATTTTGTCGCGTTCGACAGGGTCAAAAACCTGGGCTGACCAGGGCACCAGCCAATGTTGAACATCGATGAAACGCAAAGTGGCACGGTCTCGGCGAACCATCAGGGAAGGGCACGGCCGAAACCTGGGCCGTCCACTACTGTCTGAGAGGTGACGGACGCCCGAGAGGGGCTGCAGTGGTACGTCGTCAGGTGCGTACTCCGCCATCTCGATGAGGTCCCGGGTAGCGACGACAACTGGTACGAGGAGCGCCTCACTCTCTGGCAGGCTCGTACGGACGGCGAAGCGATCCAGCTCGCCGAGGCCGAGGCAGAAGAGTACGTCGATGACCTTGACGACGAGTACCTCGGGCTGGCCCAGTCATACCGGTTGCCCACCGAACCAGTTCACGGGGCAGAGGTCTTCTCGCTTATTCGTAGAAGTAGCCTCACACCACAGGCGTACCTCGGTGCCTTCTTCGCTACCGGGACGGAGGTCACTGGCTTGCTCGGCGAGCCGTAGGGACGACAGGTCCGATGCTGGACACCTCTGGCACGATCAACCCAGACCGTCGAATATTTCACCTGAGCCAATAGCTCGGGTCTCCCCTGTGCAACCCGGTGGCTCGCCCCCTCCCGGTTCAGTGCCGACTGATCGAACGGAAATCATGCGAGGCCTTGAGCTGGGCTATGACAACGTTCTCGGACGCTTCGGTGACGTGAGGGCCCCAGACGACGAGTAGGGCTCTGTGGTCATAGTCAACTGAGAAGGCGCTCCCGGCCAAGGCACTTACTTGCGCCCTGGTCTTGACGAGCGAGCTTGAGAACGCCACCATCCGAGCGGTGCTGATCCCGGGGAGAAAATTGGCCACGAGTTGTGGAGGCACGCAACCGGCCCTTGGTGCTCCTAACTGGCACGGCAGACGTGTGGTGACCGGAGTCGATCCGCAGGAGGTAAGGGCTAGGAGCAGGCTGGCCAGACACACAACGGCGGCGGCCCCTGACCTCAGCGCTCCTGCTGGCTCAGCCACCGGGCAGAACGCTAGTGCGTCCGCCAGACGACGCCCACTCCGCTCTGGCACGAGGCGCTGAGGCCAACCAGAGCGCCCAGCCGACCGATTGCCCCGGGATGAGCAACGAGGACGGGCCGGGCCTGCCGAGGGTGGCTGTGAGGGAGGAGGGACCCATCCTTACCCCCTACGTGGTCAACTAGCGCGCCCTTCGACCAGGTTCCCATGAACTTATAGAGTTCATGGAAGCACTAGGAGCTTGCGAAGCGCGTGAAGCACCACGTCGCGCCCACTTGAGTTCGACTCTTCTTCCCGCCGTAGTTGTTACTCCGGACCGTTATGCGGCCTCCGGCCCCACCTCCCGCCTCATTGAGGGATGAAGGCACTCGGCATCTGGACCTCCGGACCGGTGGAAATATCGGGCTGGTGGGGCTGGGCTGAGGGCCGCAACCCTTATTGTTGGCCTGCATGAGCGCGAGCGACGAGACCCAAACCGCTCAGGAGATGTACAAGGTGTTCCTCAACCAATTCCTCAGTCCCGGCTTACGAGCCTTGGGGTTCACTGGCTCGGCAGGCCGCTACGAGATGCCGAACGACACATGTTGGGTCCTGCTTGGCCTCCAGAAATCGAAGTTCAGCACCAAGGCCCGGGTGGAGTTCACGATCAACCTCAAGGTCGTGAACAAGGAACTCTGGGACGAGGCCCGTGCGGCCTTCCCCGGACTATCCGAGCGCCCTACCCCGAACGTTGTCCAGTGGGCCGACCTCGATGGGCCAACCCCGCCCGGACAGTACCCCGCCGACTACTTTTCTCACCGAAGAGGTGTCACGTTTCCTTTCAAGCGGATCGGCGAGCTGGGACCCAGACGTGCCTACCGACATGCCGACCACTGGTGGCCAATCGAGGCGAGTACGGACCTTCGTGCTCTGACCACCGATGTGCTGGAGAAAGTCGAGCTTCACGGGGTTCCCTGGCTGTTTGAGGAGGCGGGCAAGAAAGGGTGCCAGCCGAACAGCATCGACCCCTAGGCACCCTCCCGACCATCCCAGCTCGTTCCTAGATATCCTATAGAATTTATAGAAGTACTGTCGTCCTAATACTTCAAGGTCTCAACCGCCCGGCGGGCGTGGTTCCGTAGCCGCTAAGAGCATCGCGGGGATCACGGCATCCTCCAGAACATCCAGAAGGCAGCTTGAACCGACCAGGAGGCGGCGGCGTGAGCCGCTCGTGCACGGTACCGGGGCGGGATAATCAAACTATGTCGTCCTCCGCCCAGGCACCTTTCACGCCACCGAGGGGGAGTGTGTTCTTCCCGCTAGCATCCAACGCCCACGCCTTGGTGACGGGCGCTCCCTTGGCCAGTGTCCGAGCACGGCTGAAGGCGTCGAGCCTGTTGTACAGCCACGTGCTTATCGAGTCGGGACGGATGAGCATTCAAGCAGGGCCGAACGGTGCTCAAGCCTGGCGACACCAAACACAACCGGGTGAAGATGTCCGGTGGCAGACGCCAAAGGGTCGTAACCGTGCCCAGAAGGCTCGGATCACGCTTGCGGTTGCCCGTGAGACGACACCTGGCGTCCCCGCGCCGGGCCCATATCACCAGGTGCTCAACTCGGCGACGTCGATCTGTTGGATGCCGACGTTCGAGCCCTTCGTAGAGGAGCTGCCTAAGGGGTGCGATTGGATCACCTTCGGCGTCCCCGGGCCCGTCGCACCAGAGTTCGAGAAGCTCGCTGACAGATGGAAGCGCCTGGACGACAACAACCAGGCGCTTCTCCGGCTCGTGCCCGAGCGTTTCGTCCGGTCACGGCTCATTGACCACGTCAGCAAGGACCTCGTCACGGGGACCGCTGGTCCATGGGACGTCAGCGTGGACCGGTACCACGGCAGGGTCATCGGTGCTCGCCTTGCCGGGGATGCCACCGTCAAGGCGACGGGTTTCGCACTCCCGATCCTCGTTCCTCGTGTTAGGGACTTGCCCTGGGACGACGTCAAGAGGGTTCGCAAGCTCAAGGCCATGACCCGGCTCCGAGAAGTGCTCCAGGAGGTTGAGGCCGAGGCCTACGAGGTAGCCACCTCTGGCGGTGACCTCGAAGCGGCTATGCACGCCGCCTACGTCAAGAAGGTTGCCCACGCCACCAAGGGCGTGGAAGGCATCCGCTCGATTGGGTCCATGGCTCTCGCCGAGCTAGTCGTCGGCTCAGGCTCCGCCTACATCTTCGCTGGTCTGACGTTGCTCGGGCCCATTGTCGGTCCGCTGGCCGGTGCCGGGGCTACTGCACTCACGATGACTGGGCTCCATGTCCACAAGATCGTCCGAGAGCGCCGTCAACGTGCGTGGCTCGGCGTCATGAACGCCATAGCCGAGGCTGTGCCCTAACCGTCGGTCCCGTCATCCCAATCACCCACCTTGCCGTGAGCCCTCATCCAACATCGGCTGGGCTTCTGGCCGCACCCGCACTGGTGCAAACCCCGGGTACGCTCGCAGCGTGCCTGATGCTGCCGGGGAAGACGACGAGTCACGACGCCTAAACGTTCTACAGGCAGCAGTCGACCAGGCTGAGGCACGCCATGGCGGCCTATCACCCGAAGCTCGAGCGGCCCGGCGTGACTTGGCCGAGGGATACCGGGAATCACTCCGACAGCAGGGTCTGCCCTATACCGTCCCAATGGACCTCGGCGTCCGCTTGCCCATCTATGGTGAGCCGGTTCTTTTCCAGACCGAAGGCGAAGCCTTCCTTGTTACTGAGCCGAACTACTTCGATGAAGACCAACGCCTGCTTGTATTCCGGTGCCAAAGCTCGGCAGGTGCGCTCCTGGGACCACCGAGCGAAGAAGGGCGCCGGTTGCTGCCCATCCCCGAAGCCCTGGTCCACGAGTGGGTTGTCTCTGGTGGCGTGGTCGAGTTCTTCAACAGTCCCTGGTCGAGCTGGTGGCTCGACGTTATCTACCCGGCGGGCACGTTCAAGCACTTCGCAATGATCTTTCAGGACAGCGTCTGCCACGTCTTCGCAACCTCGGTCATCGTCGAACGGCTACAGCTGACGAGAACCGACCTTGGTCCGCTACTTCGGGACCCAGGACTTCTCGAACAAATCACAAGATTCCGGAACCGACCCGTGCCCGATCGGGCCCGCAAGGTACCACCACAACCTTGAGGCTGTCCAAGTCTTCGGTCGCCCTTTCGGTATGAGCCGGACTGCTGGTAGCGATCGATGGTGGGCTCTCGTTGGTCCCCGGCCCACCGCTACCCCGACTGGCATCATCACCGTCCCCCACGACCGGTACCGCTCCCTTGCCTCCGAGGTAGACGTTGGCCCGCTACACCTGTCGAAGGCGACCAGATGGTGCCCCGGCCACCGACGAGCCCACGATCTCTGTCTACGGGAACCCTGAGCCAGGCAACGAGAGGCTGCACCAGAGGGAGGTAGGGGTAGGCATAACTGCTCAAGGTCTGGAGGCGTTGCGGAGGGCAGGAAAGTAGCATGTCCAGGCGAGTTGGAGGACAGTATGCGGAAAAGCATCAAGAGGGCTGCGTTACGGGCCGTGTTGGGAGCACCTCTAGTGTGCACGGTGGTGACGCTGGGCCCGGTCGCGGCGGCTCTTGGCCAGTACCCTACCGGCCTACCGTTGCCCAGCCTCAACACCCAGGCCCAGATCACCGCCGGGCCGGGCCACAGCCTGTGGTTCACCAACGCGAACTACGGCCTGGTAGGGCGGATCACCACCGAGGGGGTCGTCACAGACTACGACGCACCTGGTCCTCAGCCCTTCTTATCCCCCGCAGGGATCGCCGAGGGCCCCGACGGCGCCATGTGGTTCCCCGAGGCGGGCGGTAGCCAGATCGAGCGGCTCACCGCTCGGGGCAAATTGACTGCCTTCAACGACTTCAACGACGACGCCGCCATCGCCACCGCCGACGGCATCGTCGGTGGGCCGGACAGAGCCTTGTGGTTCACCAACTTCGGTGCCAACAACATCGGCCGCCTCAGCACCGGCGGCAAGTTCACC
Organism: uncultured Acidimicrobiaceae bacterium; assembly: GCA_964481925.1. Classification (GTDB taxonomy): domain Bacteria; phylum Actinomycetota; class Acidimicrobiia; order Acidimicrobiales; family Palsa-688; genus Fen-671. The sequence goes on along the minus strand of CAYZVQ010000048.1, from coordinate 5,053 downwards.
CACTTCGGAGGCCGCGGGATCGACGGGCCGGTAGGGATCGCCTCTGGTCCCGACGACGCCATCTGGTTCACCAACTACGAAGGCAACTCGATCGGGCGCATCACCACCGTCGGCAAGCTGAGCATTTTCAAGGGCCCGGGCGTCGATCACCCTGAGGGCATCACCGCCGGGCCTGACGGCGCTTTGTGGTTCACCAACTACGGCGACAACTCGATCGGCCGGGTCACCGCCACAGGCCAGGTAACGGTCTTCAAAGGCGCGGGCATCGACTCTCCAGCCATGATCACCGCCGGGCCTGACGGCGCCTTGTGGTTCACCAACTACGGCGACAACTCGATAGGGCGGGTCACGACCGCCGGTCGGGTCAGCTCGTTCACAGGCGCAGGCATCGACCGACCAGACGGCATTGCCCAGGGCCCGGACGGGGCCTTGTGGTTCACCAACACCGGCGACCCTTCGATCGGGCGCATCACCACCGCAGGCAAGGTGACCGCCTTCAGCGGTATGGGCATTGACTCACCTCAGGGCATTACCACCGGTGCCGACGGGGCGCTGTGGTTCACCAACAACCTGGACAACTCGATCGGCAGGATCACCGTGGGCGGCCATGTCACGATCTTCACCGGTGCGGGCATAGGCGAGCCCTGGGGTGTCGTCAAAGGTCCGGACGGGGCGCTGTGGTTTGTCAACACGACGAGGGACTCGATCGGCCGGATCACGACGAGAGGCAAAGTCACGACCCATACCGGCCCCAGCGTTGCCGACCCCCTGGAGATCACCGTCGGGCCCGACGGGGACCTGTGGTTCACCAACTTCGCCGAACTACCGGGCGCCCACCCGAGCGTCCCCTCCATCGGGCGCATCAGCGCCACCGGGAATGTGTCTAACTACATCGTCCCCCGCAGCGACGGGCCCCTCGGCATAGTCGCTGGTCCCGACGGGGCGTTGTGGTTCACCACACTCGGCCACTCGGTCGGGCGGATCACGGTGGACGGCAGGATCACCTTCTTTAGGTCCAAGAGCATCGACGCGCCCTACGGGATCACGGTCGGGCCGGACCGGGCGCTGTGGTTCACGAACTACGACAGCAACTCGATTGGGCGCATCACCACCAACGGTACGGTGAGCGCCTACAGGGGCGTCGGCATCGACCAACCAAGTGCCATCACCGCCGGGCCTGACCATGCCCTGTGGTTCACCAATACCGGTGACAATTCGATCGGACGGGTCACCGTCAACGGCAGGGTGACCAGGTACACGGGCGTCGGTATCGACGAACCCGTGGGAATCACGACGGGCCCAGACGGCGCCCTCTGGTTCACCGATTCCGGCGACAACACCATCGGACGTATCACGACTGGCGGGAAGCTCACCATCTTCTCTTAGTTGTGTGCCTTGTTGTCCCTGGCCAGGGGGGAGGCCTGGCAGGTCCGTAGCGCCCCGACGATGATCTGGAGGCTGCCCCCAGGGCGCCCGAGCCCTGGCCGCCGCCACGGCGAGCCGAACAACTGGTGTCAGACCGAGTGGAGTAGCCAGGGCGCCTTTGTCAACCCGGTGTGGTCGCCGAGCTAGAATCTGATAGCACACCCAGGAGGCTGCGATGCTAGGAGCAGGACGCTCACCGGTAATGGGGATAGCCAGTCGGTCCAGCAGGTGGGTGCTCGTGAGCGCAGCTGTGATGCTCTGTCTCCTGACCCCATCGATTGTTGACGAGAAATCGGCGGTCGCCGCCGCCAACGTGCCAACCCTTTGCCGTGACGTCAGCGCAACCGTGGTGTCCGCGATAGTCGGGCGCCACCTGCCGCCCACCACGGGTTATGTAGGGACCTCAGAGACGAGCCCAGCCATGACGGAGGCGATAACCTTCTGTACGTACGGGCCCCTGGCGTCGGCCTTCACGACAGATACGATCGAATTTTCATTCGCGACCTGGTCCAAAGCGGTCTCGATGTCCCTGCTGAAGTCCAGTGCCGAGTACAACCCCAACTTTACTCGGGTTACCTCGTACACGGGCCTGGGCGTCGGAGCGCTTTACATGACCGGGAGGATCATTACCGGGCCTGAGGCTGCTAAGCGAATGCCTATCGAGTCTATGGTGGCGTTTAGCGGCAAGAGGGAGGCAGGGGTTGAAGTGAACTGGCACCTTTCGGTCGCAACGCTGGCTCGTCTGGAGAAGTTGGCCGTCGACAAGTTCTTGTCCACGTAGAGGAGCCTCCGATTAGGCAAAACGAGCTACCTCTTGAGCCGTCTCGGATACCGATGCTTCCATGAAAGGCACTGTGTTACCGGGAGCGCACTCGTACACAGCCAGCAAGGATGAACACTCAACCCGTCGGGACATAGCCGTATAGAGATAACTCGTCGAGAGAGTCACCATGCTCATAGAAGGCAACCCAGAGAGCACACCCCAACACCCACGACTGGTCCGCCGGAACAGGCGCCCGAAGATTATTACGCTTAGCTTCTTTGCACTGTTTCTCATCAGCACCGTCATCGGTTGGGGGGGTTCGCAACGAGTGGCCCAAGCCGAGTCGGGCGCCGGTCCGGGCCCAGCGGGTTGCAGGCTCCTCAATACCCAGCAGGTGAGCGCCGTCCTCGGCGGGACGGCCAGAGGACCTTTTTCGACGCTGGCGGTACCGGAGCTTCCGCCTGGTGGCGAACAGTGCTTGTGGGTGAGCGACGGGGTGATGAACTCGGCGTCCGTCACGTGGATGCCCCACTTGCGGATGTCACCGGCGCAGTTCTTTGCCTCGAAGTACTCGGCCGGGCCTTACCTGGCCAAAGACCTTCGTTCGGTCAAGGGTATTGGTAACGGGGCGGTGGAACTCGTTACGGGAGGCCCCTTTGGAGAGATTGTCTTTCGCGAGGGGCCATCGGACGTCCAGGTCGCCTTGACCCTTCCGTCCCGCTCTACGGCTCGGGTTCAGACCGATTTGAGGTCCCTCGCCGAAGAGGCGGCAGTCCGCCTCCGGCTCCGGGACTGAGCCGCTCTCGAACGCGCCTCCGGAGGTCTACTCGGCGTGCAGCGACCAGGCACTGAGCCTCCAGTCGGAGAATGCGGTCGGTGAACGGCCCGCCACCGTAGGACCGGCAGATCGTGGGCGTCCCAACGGCCGGTGACGACCTAGGCGTCAGGTCGACAGCACCGACGTTGCCGTGAGCCCTCAACCCAACATCGGCTGGGCCGGAGGCCGCATAGCCGTCCAGGGGTGTAACTGGTCCCTGGCCGAGCCTGTCGTCACCACGTGAGGGGGCTGAGCCACATGCTCGGCGGGGTTCCAAGCCAACACCTTGAGCACCGTCTCGGCTACCGATGCCTACATGAAGGGTGCCGAGAGTTACGGGGCGTGCAACCCCCCCACCGACCGTGTTTCACCACTACTCCGGCGGGCCGGGCATCACGCCAGACGGCCTCGGCCACCTCCTAGCCTTGGTCTAGCCATGCGAGCTGCAGTTCATGTCCTCACGGGAATCGGCTTGTTCGTCCTGGCAGCTGGTCTCGGCTGGCTTACCGCGAACGTGGAACGATCCCCCGACGCAAAGCTTCCGATGAGGTGGGTACGGTTTGTAACTCTTGGGTCCGATCGAAGTCGTCAGGACTGGCTCCTGCGGCTCCGGCTCTCGTACGGCGTCATGGCGGTGATCGTCCTACTCTTCGCAATCTCTCTTTGGTTGACCGCATAAGGCGCCCGCCGAGAGCGCCTCACGACCGAGACAGGTCGCCAACGCCCCACCGCTAGTGTCCGGTACCAGAACGAGCGCGTCCCCCTCCGACATGAACCCCCACTCCAGATGAGGTAGCCCTTATTGGGCACAACCGTCACAGGACCGTGTCTCACATGACGATCGTGAACCGGACACCCCCAGGCCAGGTCCCGGCACTGGTGTTCGAGCAGCTGGCACCGTCTCACATAGGGTGTACGATGAATGTGTAATGCCTGGGTCCCCTAACTGAGACGAGAAGCCAGATGCCCACCATGGTCGGCTATGCCCGATGTTCCACCGATGCCCAAGACCTCACCGCACAACGGGCCCAGCTCGCTTCGTTGGGCGTCCCGGAGGACCGCATCTATGTCGACCACGGGCTCTCCGGCACCAGGCGTGACCGGCCGGGCCTGGACCAGGCACTCGCCGCCGTCCGGAAGGGCGACACCTTCACGGTCACCAAGCTCGACCGTCTGGCCCGGTCGGTCCCAGACGCACTTGGCATCTTGCAGCAGCTTTCCGACCGAGGGGTCAAGTTCGCACTGGGCGGCTCTGTCTACGACTGGAACGACGCCTTCGCCAAGATGTTCCTGACCATCCTGGCCACGATCGCCGAGTTCGAGGGTGCCCTCATCCGCCAACGAACCCGGGAGGGCATGGCCATTGCCCGGTCGAAGGGCAAGCTCCGGGGGCGCCAGCCCAAGCTCTCCCCGGCCCGACAAGCCCTGTTATTGAAGGAGCATGCCACCGGGAACTGCAACATCGTAGAGCTGGCCGAACTCTTCGAGGTTTCCCGCCCAACGGTGTACAGGGTCATCGCCCGTAGTCTCACCAACGCCGATGGCTCCCCGACTGGCCTCAATGACAGGCGTCCTTCCCGTCCCCGCCGTGCCACCGTCCCCGGTGGATCGCCCCGATTGCTCCCTCCTACCGCGCCCGACGAGCCCGAGGCGCCTTCTTCGGAGCATGCGCTGTCCGATCCGCCTCGGCTCCCTGCTGCCCCGACGTCCCGGGCGATGAGAGCGGGAACGTCATGAGCGTCGACAGCGCCTGACGAAGACAGTCCAACGGGAGCCAACATTCCCCGTGACGTAACGGATGCGTAACTACGAGGTGGAGGCGTTGGCCGACGCAATTGAGAAGAAGATCACGGAGGGGGACTGGGGGGCTTAGCCGAACTCACCCGGCGCGCCGGTGAGGTTCGCTGCCGTGTCCACGGCCACCTCAGAGGTCGCGACGTCGTCTGTAGTAGAAGTACCACCAGTTGGTTACCCATATCCGGAGGTCGACAATTGTTGACGATCACGCAATCCCGCACGGGAAGGTGCGAGACGATCAAGTAATCCCG